>JBBRIC010000005.1:0-57198 GCA_038221665.1 Sphingomonadales bacterium | reverse complement strand
GGCGCCGGCCTGATTGTCATGGTCCCCGATGGGGAGCAGGCCATAATAGCTGTCCATGTCCGTCGCGGCCGCCTCCGGGCCATTCAGGCGCATGAGCAGTTGCGCCACCGAGCTGGTTTTCTGCGCCGCCTCAAAAATGTGCATCGAGGCCGCAACCGGCGCGTTTGTTGCCTCCAATATGGCGGTCTGACCGAATTTTTTGGCCGCGTCCTGCACCTGATCGAACGGGAAATAATCGGGTTCGCCGGGCTTTGGCTGTTCATCGATGCCATTGACGACGCGAACGCCGGCCTGTTTGGCGGTGCGATAGCCGATCTGGACGATTTCATTGGCATCTTTGGCCAGCATCGCAGCGTCGAGGCGTTGATATTCCGCCACGGCAAAATCCGGGGCTTCGCTCTGCATTTCGACCATGACATGCGTTGGCCGGAATTTCGCCAGCGCTGTGGCCAACGCCTGCAACTGTTGCTGACGCGGCGCGGTAAGCACCGAGTCAGCCTTCATATTGTTGAGGTCGCGCCCCGGATTGCCGAAATGATAGGCGCCCAGCACCATCACTTCAACCGGCGCAGGAGCCGCCTGCGCCTGCGCCGCAACCAATAACGACGCCAGCACGATCATCTGGATTTTCAACATAAATCCCCTGACTGTCTTAAGTGGCTCATACAGTTAGTCGAGTTTGCGCAGCGGTCAAGCCCTGGCTTTTCCGCCCAGCACGCTGCCGAAAGCGGCCACCCCTGCCCCCGGCCCGGCCGGATGATCCCACACCGCGCGCACCACCGCGATGAAATCAGCCCCGGCCGCCACCAGCGGCGCCGCATTGTCGGGAAAGATTCCGCCGATGGCGACACACGGCAGTTGGCTGATGGTCGTCCACCAGGTCAGGATCGGCGGCATCGGGCGATAATGGCTGGGTTTGGTCGTTGTTTCGTAAAAGGCCCCGAAGGCCACATAATCGGCACCCTGTTCGCCCGCCTCCATCGCCAGATGCCGGCTGTCATGGCAGGTGCGACCGATCTGGGCATTTGGCCCCAGCAAAGCCCGCGCCGCAGCAATATCGCCGTCCGACTGGCCAAGATGGACGCCATCGGCACCGGCCTGGGCAGCCAGATCGGCGCGATCGTTCAGAATGAAGGCCACATCGGCAGCGTTGCAGACCGACTGCACCGCCTCGGCCGCCCGCAGGATCATATCGTCTGCGACATCCTTCAACCGCAGCTGAAACGCCGCCACCGGCCCGCCATCCAACGCCGCTTTCAGGTTTTCGACAAAAGCCGGCAGCACGATGACTGGTGGCGACACCAGATATAACTGGCAGGCCGGCCGTGATTGGCGAGCGAAACGGTCACCAAAACCGGGATCGAGCGGGACCAGATCATCCTCCATCCGGCCGAACTACGCCTGGCCAAGATAGATTTCGACGATCTTGTCGAGCATCGCCAGCGCCTCGTCGCGCGGCCGCTGAAAGGTGTTCCGGCCGATGATCGAGCCATTGCCGCCGCCATCGCGGATATCGCGCGCGTCCTGATAAACCGCATCGGCACCCTTGGCGGCGCCGCCCGAAAACACCACAAGCCGGCGGCCATTGAAACAGGCCTGGCGGACATGCGCAACGCGCTTTGCCTGGGTCGACCAATCGCCGCCCTCATAGGCTTTTTTGGCGTCTTTCTGTTCGATATGGTCGGTCGGCAGCTTGACCTTGATAATGTGCGCACCGGCCAAGGCCGCCATGTGCGCGGCATAGGCGCCGACATCCAGGGCCAGTTCGCCAGCTTTTGAAATTTCGCCGCCACGCGGGTAGGACCAGATTACGGTGGCGATGCCGACGGCCTTGGCTTCCTGGCTCAGTTCCCTGATTTCTTCCATCAGGTCAAAAATATCGTCGGAACCCGGGTAGATGGTGAAACCGATCGCGGCACAGCCAAGCCGCAGGGCATCCTCGACCGTCGCCGTCACCGCCTGGTTGACGTTGGTTGACCAGCTGTTGGAGCTGTTGCACTTCAGGATGGTCGTGATCTGCCCGGCGAAGGGGCCCGCTCCCGCCTCGATCATGCCGAGCGGTTCCGCATAGGCCGACAGCCCGG
Source organism: Sphingomonadales bacterium (assembly GCA_038221665.1). Lineage (GTDB taxonomy): Bacteria > Pseudomonadota > Alphaproteobacteria > Sphingomonadales > Sphingomonadaceae > Sandarakinorhabdus. The sequence continues at coordinate 55,114 of JBBRIC010000005.1, read as the reverse complement.
CATCGATAGCCAGCTGGAAATGATAATGCGGGTCATAGGCTGGCGGATTGGCCGCAAAGCTGCGCGCCGGGCCATGTTCAAAACCCTGATCAACGGGCAGGATGACAAGCTTGCCGGTGCCGCCCAGCCGGCCCTGCATCAGGATGCGCGCCAGATTGGCCTTCGTGCCGGGATTGTCGCTCTCATAATTGGCGAGAATGGCCCGAACTGCCGGTGTCATTGCAGTCGTCATCGAAGTCGTCATCGACATGGTTTTACCCTTGATGCTGGTCATTTGCCAAAATGCTGTTCAGCCACCTGGACGAACAGTTCAAAAATGCTTTCGGCGATTTCGGACGCTTCGGTTTCGGTCATTGTCGACAGCGTGTTGGCAACTGCGCCCGTCACCACCGCGCCATTTTCAACAATGGCGCCCTCGCGTGTCATGCGCGCCGTGATTTCGTTGAAGATGATCCGTTCCTCGGGCCCAAAAGCTTCGCCCTTCAGATCCCGAATGCCGCGAAACGCCTCGCCGACACGTTCGTGAATTGTGTCGGCCGAACGCGCCAGCTTCCAGGCCGCCGGGTAGAGTTTTTCCCAAAGATGGTCGGTATCGATTGGCATATCACCCCCGCTGCAATGCTACTACGCCCGGCAACGCCTTGCCTTCCAGCCATTCGAGGAAGGCGCCGCCCGCTGTCGAGACATAGCTGAATCGATCGGTGACGCCGGCATGATTCAACGCTGCCATCGTATCGCCGCCGCCAGCGACCGACAACAGGCTGCCGCTTTGGGTCAGCGCCGCCGCAATCCGTGCCAGCGCAACCGTCGCCCGGTCGAAAGGCGGCGTTTCAAAGGCTCCGAGCGGCCCGTTCCAAACAAGTGTCCTGCAGGTTTTCAGCGCATCGGCCAGCGCTTCGACGGCAGCAGCGCCCAGATCGAGAATCATGTCATCCGCAGCGACTTCATGGACATTGACCGTCCGGCTGAGGGCGTTTGCGGCAAAAACCTTTGCCACGACAACATCATAGGGCAAATGCACGGTGCATCCGGCAGCGGCGGCCGCCGCCAGAATCTCGCGCGCCTCGCCCGCCAGTTCATGCTCGCAGAGCGATTTGCCGACAGCGATGCCCTTTGCGGCCAGAAATGTATTGGCCATGCCGCCGCCGATCATCAGATGATCGACGCGGGTCACAAGGTGCATCAATACCTGCAATTTGGACGAGACCTTGGCGCCGCCGACCACTGCTGCCACCGGATGCTCCGGGTGGCTCAACGCCTTTTGCAGCGCGTCAAGTTCCGCGGCCATGTTCAGCCCGGCAAAGGCCGGCAGGCGATGGGCCAGCCCCGTCGTCGAGGCATGGGCACGATGCACCGCTGAAAACGCATCATTGACGAAAAAATCCCCCATTGCCGCCAGGCTGGTGACAAATTCCGGATCGTTCGCTTCCTCGCCGGGGTAAAATCGGGTGTTTTCAAGGACAGCGACATCGCCGGGCGCCAATGCCGCCACCGCTGCTTCGGCTTTGGCTCCGACACAATCGGTAATGAATGTAACTGGCCGGCCCAGTACATCGCCAAAGGCCGCCGCCACCGGCCGCAGGCTCATGGCCGGATCATGGCCCTGCGGCCGACCGAAATGCGACAGCAGCAGCACCTTGGCGCCGCGATCGGCGAGCGCTGCAATCGTTGGCACCGAAGCTTGCAAGCGCGACGTGTCACGCACACAGCCATCGGCCATCGGCGCGTTCAGATCGACCCTGACCAGCACCCGTTTGCCCGCAAGGTCGGGCATGTCATCGATCGTTGCAAAGCCGCCAGCGATTGCCATGATCAGATGAGATTGCCCATGACGACGGCCGTGTCGGCCATGCGGTTTGAAAAACCCCATTCATTGTCATACCAGCTGACCACACGCACCAGATTGCCGCCGATGACGGCGGTTTCAAGGCTGTCGATGGTCGACGATGCCGCCGCATGGTTGAGATCGACCGACACCAAAGGCTCATCCGTCCAATCAAGAATGCCCGTCAATTCGCCCATGGCAGCCGCTTTCAGTATGGCGTTGACCTCGTCTCTGGTCGTCGGCCGACCACTCTCGAAGGTCAGATCGACAAGACTGACATTGGGCGTCGGCACCCGCACCGCCGAACCATCAAGCTTGCCTTTCAACTGTGGCAGCACCTCGCCAACAGCCCGCGCGGCGCCTGTCGTGGTCGGGATGATTGACATGCCGGCGGCGCGGGCGCGGCGCGGATCGTCATGGATCTGATCAAGGATCTTTTGATCGTTGGTATAGGCATGGATGGTCGTCATCAGGCCTTTGACGATACCGAATTCGCGATCGAGCACCATCGCGACGGGCGCCAGGCAGTTGGTTGTGCAACTGGCGTTGGAGACAATCTTGTGCGCCGATGTCAGTTTTTGATGGTTGACGCCATAGACCACGGTCAGGTCGACACCCTTGCCCGGAGCCGAAATCAGCACGCGTTTGGCGCCGGCGGTCAAATGCGCGCCGGCTTTCGCCGCATCAGTAAAGAAACCGGTGCATTCGAGCGCGACATCGATATTCATTGCTGCGTGCGGCAGCTTTGCCGGGTCGCGTTCGGCGGTCACCCGGATGCGCTGGCCATTGACGATGATGTCATCGCCAGCGACGCTGATGTCGGCGGCGAACATGCCGTGGACCGAATCGCGTTTCAGAAGCCGCGCATTGGCGGCGGCATCGCCCAGGTCGTTGATGGCAACCACGCTAATGTCGGTACGACCGCTTTCGATGATGGCGCGCAGAATATTGCGGCCGATACGGCCAAATCCGTTGATGGCGACCTTGATGGCCATTGCTCAGTTCCTTCCTCGCGCCGGTCTTGACGCAGTTGTTTTTAACTTTTCAGACGATCCCGGATGCTGGTGGCAATTTTTGATGCTGTCAGTCCGAACAGATCATACAGGGCCGCAATCGGTGCCGAAGCCCCGAAACCATCGACGCCAAGGTTCAAACCATCGTGGCCGGTATAGCGTTGCCAACCCATTGTCACACCGGCCTCGATCGACACGATCAACGTGTCGGATGGCAGAATATCGGCACGATAGGCGGCGGATTGCGCATCAAAGCGTTCCCAGCAGGGCATCGACACGACATCGGCGCCAATGCCATCGGCCTCCAGATTATCGGCCGCAGCGAGCGCAATCTCCACTTCGGAACCCGTTGCCAGCATGACGACACGGCGCGCCGCAACCGCATCGCGCAGACGATAGCCGCCGCGCGCCGACAGATTTTCGCTCTGCGTCAAACGAAGTTGCGACAGATTCTGGCGGCTGAGCGCCAGCACCGATGGCCGGGTTGCATCGGCCAGTGCCAGTGCCCAGCATTCGGCCGTTTCCACCGCATCGGCGGGCCGATAGACGGCAAGGTTTGGGATGGCGCGCAAGCTGAGCAGATGCTCGACCGGCTGATGGGTGGGGCCATCTTCGCCCAGACCGATGCTGTCATGGGTCAGCACATAGATCACCCTCGCCTGTTGCAGCGCCGACATGCGGATGGCGTTTCGCATATAATCGCTAAAGACCAGGAACGTGCCGCCATAGGGTATGCAGCCGCCGTGCAGCGCGATGCCGTTCATCGCCGCGGCCATGCCGAACTCGCGAACGCCATAATAAATATAGCGGCCATTATAATCGATGGCCGTGAAGGGTGCAGTGGTTTTGGTCTTGGTATTGTTCGATCCGGTCAGGTCGGCCGATCCACCGATCAGTTCTGGCATAGCGGCCGTCAACGCCTCCAGCGCCATTTCAGACGCCTTGCGCGTCGCAACATTGACCGGGTTGGCAACGAGCGATGCGATGAAAGTGGCGCTGCTGCTGTCGCCTTCTGGCAATGCGCCGGCCATGCGGCGGCTGAACTCGGCTGCCTCTGCAGACCCTGCCAGCCGGGCCGCCCATGCACCATGCGCCGTCGCCCCTCGCCGGCCCACAGCCGCCCAGGCAGCGGCGATATCGTCCGGAATGACAAATGGCGGCGACGTCCACTCCAGCGCCTCGCGCGCGCCAGCGATCTCCTTGGCGCCCAATGCCGCGCCATGCGCGCCGCTGGTGCCGGCCTTTGTCGGCGCGCCAAAGCCGATGGTCGTGCGACAGGCGATCAATGATGGTCGCGGGTCGGCTTTTGCAGCCGCCACTGCCTTGTCGACGGCAGCGAAATCCATGCCATCACAAGCAATCACATGCCAGCCGGCGGCATCGAAACGCTTGGCCATGTCTTCGGAGGTCGACAGGGATGTCGGTCCGTCGATGGAAATCCGGTTGTCGTCCCAAAGCACGTTCAATCGGCCGAGTTTCAGATGCCCGGCGAGGCCGATGGCTTCCTGACTGACGCCTTCCATCAGGCAGCCATCGCCGGCGATCACCCAGGTGCGATGATCGACCAGATCATCGCCAAAAACTGCGTTGAGATGCCGTTCGGCAATCGCCATGCCGACCGCGGTGGCCAGCCCCTGACCCAGCGGCCCGGTGGTGGTCTCCACCCCCTCCAATTCAAAATTTTCAGGATGACCGGCACAGGGGCTGCCGAGCTGACGAAAATTCCGGATATCTTCGATAGTCGGCCGGTCATAACCGGTCAGATGCAGCAGCGCATAGATGAGCATCGAGCCATGGCCTGCGGACAACACAAAGCGATCGCGGTCGGGCCATTTCGGCGCACGCGCATCGAATTTCAGATGGCGCGAAAATAGCGCGGTCGCGGCATCGGCCATGCCCATCGGCATACCCGGATGGCCATTTCCTGCCGCCTCGACAGCATCCATGGCAAGGGCCCGGATGGCGTTGGCCATGCGACGAGGATCGGTCATCAGTGGCGTCAACCTGCTAACTGGGCCGGTCGAGCCGGCGAAAAAGTTCGAGGGCCTGGCGCCCGGCGAATCGCCGCGGACAATGGCCAGACCGTTGGCGACACGTCAACCGTTGCGCTTGTTCGGTGCTGTGGCCGAGCATTGACCCTTGCGACTTTGCCGCCCAAGAGTAGGTTTCAAATGTAATCGTATCGTCGTGAGTAAGCCCATTCCCGAGCCATCCGACCTTGTTGCGAGGCTAGCCTTGGCATTGGACCGCATCGATGCGGCGCTGACCAAAAAATCTGTCCCGCAGACGGCGGCGGCAGAGGTCGTTTCGGATGAACTTGCCCGGTTGCGACGCGTCGAAGCCGCTGCCACCGAGGCATTGTCGGTGCTGGACGGTATTTTGCCACCAAGCGCCTGATCGACAAGGACACCAAACTACATGGGCCAGGTCATTGTTGAAATCGGCGGTCACAATTATCCATTGTCATGCCGTGACGGCGATGAGCCACATCTGAGCAGTCTTGCCGCCGGCATCGCTGAAAAGGCTGCGCGGCTGACCGGCCAATTGGGCGCCATGAGCGAATCGCGGCTGTTGTTGATGACAGCGTTGCTGATCGCTGATGAACTCCATGAAGCCCGCGCCGGCCATTTTGCCGCCGCCTCGCCCGATCCGGCACTCGACGCGCTGGTTGCCCGGGCCGAAGCGATGGCGCAAAGACTGTCGCCCGCCGGTCATTGAGCTTTGCGGGTCGCTGGCCTATATTGGGGTTGGCGGGTACTGCCCGGCACGAGCAACGAGCATCCCTGAGGCGATTCACTATCCTAGGGGACTGGCCCTGGGCAGACCGTGGTTTGTCCTATCTGGTTCCCACCTGACGTAAACGGCGTCAGAGGATCTCTCCAGCAACGACCCATGGTGGTCCCGCCAACACCGCCTTACAGCCACAGGCCAGTCCGATGCGCAATGACCCAAAGCCGGCGCTGCGCCAGATGTTTCGTGAACGCCGCCATATCGAAGTTGCTGCTTTAACGAATGCTGCGCGCGCAGCTGCGCAAAGCGATCTGGCCCGTTTTGCCATTCCCGCGTTGCTGCATTGTCAGGCGCCGGCCAGCTATGCGGCGGTTGGCGATGAAATCGACCCACAGCAGATTGAAAAACAGCTTGGCCCGCACGCCTTCCCGCGCGTTGCCGGCAAGGAATTGCACTTTTATCTGAGCAGCTGGGCGGCGCTGCAGCAGGGCAGCTTTGGCATTCCGGAACCGTCGACAATGGCTCCGGAGATCACACCAGACATCGTGCTCGTCCCGGTCATAGCTGTTACCCTGTCCGGCGTGCGGCTGGGCCAGGGCGGTGGTTTTTACGACCGCGCCCTGTCACGGCTGCGCGCCGCCGGGCAGGTGACAGCCATTGCTCTCGCCTGGGACAGCCAGATTGCCGACGCCCTTGCCGCCGACCCCTGGGATGCGCCGATGGACTGGATTGCGACACCAACGCGGCTGGTCAAGTGCGACAACCCGCGGTAATCCGCATATTGAAAAAATGGTAAAACGATTGTGCGGCGGGCCACTCTCTATGCGTTTCAGCGTCTCGCCTGCTCCTAACAGGTGCTATCTGGTGCAGCGACGTTTTGGACGCTGTGCAGGCGCAGCCCGCCCATGAAACCCGAAATCGCTGCACCCAGCTGGCGCAAGCCTGCCGGCATGTTGGGCTTGCTCGCTTATATCGCGCTTTATGCAATTTTGGTGTCGGCCTTTGCCGAAAGCCTTGCTGCGCTGCCCAAAGCCCTGGAGCTGCTCGCCTATCTTGTCGCCGGCATCATCTGGATCGCACCGCTGCGACCCTTGTTTCTGTGGATGAATACCGGTCATTGGCGAATGCCAACAGACAATGACTCGCGAATGCCAACAGACAATGACTCGCGAATGCCGAAAGACGACAGATGACGCTTGCGACATGCCCCGCTGACGAAACGCGCACCATGGCTGAAGTACGTGCCGGCGTCGATGCTGTTGACCAGGCGTTGATCACGCTGCTTGCCCGCCGATTTGCCTATATGGACGCCGCCGCCCGCATCAAGCCCGAGCGCAATGCCGTCCGCGATGAACGCCGCAAAGCCGATGTCATCGCCAATGCCGCCAACGCTGCGCGGGCCGCCGGCCTACCTGATGGCCTTGCCGAAAATTTATGGGAAATATTGGTTGAAGCCTCGATTGCCCATGAATTGGCGCACTGGGATCGCCTCAGGAACACGACCGGTATTTGAACCGGAGTGGCGCGAGTGACGGGGCTCGAACCCGCGACCTCCGGCGTGACAGGCCGGCGCTCTAACCAACTGAGCTACACCCGCAAGTCCATCGCGAGGAAGCGGCGGGATAGGCAGCCCCCCCCGGTCTGTCAAGCGTCGATGATGCCGGATGACAGTGATCGCCGACATCGTTAGGGACGTAGCATGACCAATACCCCCGATCATGCCGGCAGCGTGGGCCGCCTCATCGCCCTTTTGAACGTCGAAAAACTCGAAGATGATCTTTATCGCGGGCAATCGACAAATGCCGGCTGGATGCGGGTTTATGGTGGCCAGGTGGTGGCGCAGGCGCTGATGGCGGCATCGAACACCGTCGGCGATGGTCGGCTGTGCCATTCGCTGCACGCCTATTTCATCCGGCCCGGCGATCCAAAACATCCGATTGTCTATCGTGTCGAACGGGATCGTGATGGCCAGAGTTTTACAACACGGCGCGTAATCGCCATTCAAAAAGGCCGCCCGATCTTTAATATGGCGGCGTCTTTTCAGGCGCCCGAACCGGGGCTGGTCCATGCCTTTGCGCCACCAGTGTCGCCCGACCCCGAATCCTTGATGAGCGGGGCGCAATGGGCCGAAATTTACGGCGCGACCGCGCCCGAACCGTTCAAGACGATGTGGACGACCCGCGAACGCCCGATCGATTTTCGGGCCGCCGATCCGCAAGATCCCTTTCACCCGGCGGCAACACCGCCACGGTCGCAAAACTGGTGCCGGGCGGCAGCGGCCTTTGACGTCGCAGAGCCGGTCGCACGGGCGCTTTTTGCCTATGCCAGCGATATGACCATGCTCGATACTTGCCTGTTGCCGCACGGCATTGCCTGGACCGACCCGCGGCTGCAGGTCGCCAGCCTCGATCATGCCATCTGGTTCAATGCCACCCCTGATCTCAACGACTGGCTGTTGTTCGATCAGGATTCGCCGGTTGCCAGCGGCGGTCGCGGCATGAACCGCAGCGTTGTCTACACACGCGCCGGCGCCGTTGTCGCGACCGTGATGCAGGAAGGCCTGATCCGCTACCGCGAGGCGTGAAAAGGCTCCCCCGTCAAATCAGTTCAGCTGGCCGATCGTCCATCTGATCAGGCTTGAATACAGCCGCAAATTTAGCTTCATCGATCCCGCCTTCCCAGCGCGAAACAACGATACAGGCGACGGCGTTACCGATAAAATTGGTCAGCGACCGGCATTCCGACATAAAGCGATCGACGCCAAGGATCAGGGCCATGCCGGCAACCGGCAGGCTGGGGACAATCGACAGCGTTGCCGCCAGCGTGATGAAGCCCGCGCCAGTTACCCCCGCCGCGCCTTTCGAACTGAGCATAGCGACGCCCAGCAACAATGCCTGTTCTCCCCAACTGAGATGTGTGTTGGTGGCCTGGGCAATGAACAGTGCCGCCAACGTCATATAAATGTTGGTGCCGTCCAGATTGAAGGAATAACCGGTCGGCACCACCAGCCCGACAATGGATTTCGGGCAGCCCGCCGCCTCCATCCGCGCCATCAGGCTGGGCAGCGCCGATTCGGACGATGATGTGCCGAGCACCAGCAACAATTCTGCCTTCAGATAACGGATCAGCGTCAAGATCGAAAAGCCTGCAACGCTCGCCACCACCCCCAATATGCCGATGACGAAAATCAGCGCCGTCAGGTAAAATGTGCCGACCAGCGCCGCGAGATTGGCGATACTGCCGATGCCATATTTGCCGATGGTGAAGGCAAAGGCGCCAAAGGCCCCGATCGGCGCCGCGCGCATGAACAGCGCCACCAGCCTGAACATCGCCGCAGAGGCCGAGTGCAGCACTTGCAGCAGTGGCTCCCCGGCTGGCCCGACCAGCGCCAAGGCAAGGCCAAAGCTGATGGCGATGAACAAGATCTGCAGCAGATTGCCGTCGGCAAAGGCGCCAATGATGGTTTCGGGGATGATATTGCTGAAAAAACCCGCGATGCTCGCATCATGCGCCTTGGCGACATAGTCACCGACCTTGCCGGCATCGAGCGTTGCAGGATCGATATTCAGCCCGGCGCCAGGCTGAACGAGATTGCCGACGACCAGCCCGACAATCAGCGCAAGCGTTGAAAAGAAAAGGAAATAGACAAATGCCTTGCCGGCGACGCGGCCAACGCTCGCCACATCGCGCATGCCCGAAATGCCGGTGACGATGGTCAGGAAGATGACGGGCCCGATCACCATCTTGACCAGTTTGATGAACGCATCGCCTAGCGGTTTCAGCGCGACGCCGGTGTCGGGTGCAAAATAGCCGATCAGCCCGCCGGCGATGATCGCGGTGAGCACCTGGACATAAAGCTGGGCATGGATCGGGCGGCGGACCAACGGTGCCGCATCCGGTGACAGGCTGACGATGGCGGCTCTCCCTTGGGGTGCAACCTAGCCGAATTTTTCGCCGCCATGAAAGCCCTGTCAGAAGCTGGGTCTGGAACGTCAGCGTCGGCGCAGCAGCCAAACGATACCGTAAAAGCATTGCCTTGCCGGCGACAAACGTTAGGTTGTTAAGCATCGCAATTGCCCCGGAGCCAATCCATGACTGATTTGACGCGCCCCGAAGGCACGCTGCCGCATGATCTCCATGTCAACCGTCGCAGCATGGCGGCGCTGATTGCTGCCGGTTACGCCGCCATTGCAACGACAGCCGATGCCGCTGCGATTACCACGCCAAGCGATGGTCTGGTCACCGAAAATGCCATGATGGCCGGTGGCTTGCCGGGCTTTGTCGCAAGGCCAGCAGGCAAGGGCCGCCACCCCGCCGTGATCGTCGTCAATGAAGTCTTTGGGCTGCACGAATATATCAAGGACATCTGCCGCCGGCTGGCACAGCTTGGCTATGTTGCGATTGCGCCCGAATTTTTCTTCCGCAACGATCCCGACCGCAAGCTTGCCCAGAGCCTTGATTTCCCGTTCATCCAGAAAATCGTCGGCGAGGCAAAGAACGAGCAGGTGATGGGCGATGTACTCGCCACCATCGAATGGCTGCAAAAACAGGCTTTTGTGGCGCCAAAACGCCTCGCCATAACCGGATTTTGCTGGGGCGGCGGAGTCGTCTGGATGGCTGCGGCGCGTTTTCCGCAGTTGAGCGCCGGCGTCGCCTGGTATGGTCGCCTGGCACCACCCAAGCCAGGCGCGCCGATTACCGATGTGCGCAAATATCCGCTGGAACTGGCGGGATCGCTGCAGGCGCCGGTGCTGGGCCTTTATGGCGCACTCGACAAAGGCATTCCAGTTGCCGATGTCGAAGCGATGCAGGCGGCGCTGCACGGCAGCAAAAGCCAGATCAAGCTCTATCCAAATTCCGACCATGGCTTTCACGCCGATTATCGGCAGAGCTATAATGAGACCGATGCAAAGGACGGCTGGGCCCGGATGCTGGCGCATTTCAAGGCCAATGGCGTCTGACCGAATTTGGCGGCAAGCGCAAAAGTGTCGGTGAATTTTACAGTCGGGTAACAGGTCTTCAACCCGATCCCCGCGAATTCAAAGCGTTAACGTTTTGGCATGTTTCTTGCTAGAGTATTAAAGTTAGCTATTTTGCTTTCAACCTATCGGGAGGGTCACATGCTTAAATTTCTGGCCATTGCAGCCGCGCTGGCAATTGGCACCTCGGCAAATGCCGCAACATTCACGGTTTTTGCGACTGACAATATCTTTGCAGCCGGCAATGCCGTAGCGCCGATATTGCCACATGGCGGTGGCACATTGCCGTCTTTCATCAACGTTTCGGCGGGCCAGACGGTAAAGGTTACCGCCACGGGCAGCATCGATTGCTGTTCAGGCTCATCATATAATGGGCCAGCCGGCAGGGGCGGCATTTCGAACATTACCAATACCCTTGGTAACGGCATCGGCAATTATTCCGGTGCCACTTTTGCGCTTGCCGGGGTTTTCACCGGTGGTGCAAGCTCGATCCCCTTTACGGTCGGCGTCGGCGGCAACTTCCTGGTGCCAACCGGCGCGACAAAATTCTATTTCGGTATTCCCGATGCCTTTGGTTTCAATGGTGATGTCGATTATTATTTTGATAATAACGGTTCTTTCTCCGTGACAACGTCGGTACCGGAACCGGCGAGCTGGGCGTTGATGATCGTCGGCTTCGGGCTAGTCGGTGCAACCATGCGCCGTCGCCAAGGCCTTGCCGTCGCCTGAAATTGGTAATCTTACAGCAACGGCGGTCGCATCGGCGGCCGCCGTTGTCATTTTCAGTAGGAACGCTTCCAATGATCTGCCTGCTGGCCCAGCCCCGTTGCAGATTATATCGACCCGGCCGCCGGCGGCATCAATGACCTCGCGGAGAGGTCAAAGCCTTGATTGCGGCTCCGCGCCAGACCAATTGCCTTGCTGGCGCGGTGTCAAAGCACGCGTTTGCCGGGACTGGCCCTAGGCTGGGCTGAACAATGGCCCGCGCGCCATTGATTGGGCCAGATGCATCAACAGGATCGGATCATCGTTTGCCGCTGCATCAGCGCCGGCATCGCGCGTCAGATGGCGACGAATATCTTCCGGCACGTCAACCGCTGCTGAAAACGGACTGGCCCGCAGATGTTCAGCAAAATTACGCTCGTCTTCCATGGAATCACCCGACAAATCACCGACACGGGTAAGCAGGCATTTGCTGGCCATTGGCGTACTCGTCGCATCTCGCAGACAGGTCATGATCAGGCCATCGACAACTTCGGCACGCAAGCGGGCAACCCCGTTGAAAATGCCAAAGACAAAAGTGCCGGTCACATTGTTCATCGCCGACACAAATATCTGGTGCTGCCGCGTCACCACCCAGCCGGTAAACCGGATATCGGTAAAGCCAAGCTGGAATCCAAGCACTCCGTCCGACCGGCGTCGCACCATGATGGTGTCATGGACGAAATAGCCGCTCATTTCGACGCCCGGGCGAGTGACACGCCAGAAACCTTCATAGTCGGCGCCGCCGTCGGCGGTAACAGTGCCACCGGGCGACGGGATGCCCGGCAGCGCAGATGTGGCCTGCACCTCGACGCCGAACCGATCAGCCAGTTTTTCCAGCGACGCATCCCAATCATGCAATGTGAAACCGGCATGGCGAGAATGGATATATTGGGTGAGCCGCGCCAGACTGTGCGCCGAGGGCTGCACCGTGCCGGTACACCAGCGCCCAACCCGCGATTTGTCGACGCCGATATCGGCGGCAAGCCTCGCACGGCTCAGGGACAGCGCCTTTAACACCAGCGAAAGCCGAGCGGCGAAGGTCGATTCCATAGCCAATCGTTAGCAGCGAGCCAGTGAAATGCAACCGATGCACACCTCAAATGCACCTGTGTGCAGCAAGCGGCGCATCGCGCTGCATCTTAGCGCAACCATTGCCCGCGCCCAAAGAGCCATCACTTGTTCAACGGGAGAAAAGTAATGTTCAAGCATTTCCACCGCGGTCACCTCTTCGCAATCGCCATTGCCGCCGCCGGGTTCGCTGCTGCGCCTGCCGCTGCTGTCTCCGTCAATATCAACGCCCATGAAGTCCATACCGGCGGACCCTCGTTCTGGACGGCAGCAACCGGCTTCAATCTGCCGGGCGGTTTCATCAACGCCAATCTCCAGATCACCGACTTCGGGATCGATGATCGCGGCATCGTCGCCCTTAACGGCACGACCATCGATTCTGTCGGGCTGTTCGCGCCAGGTAACGGCTTTCTTGTGGCCACTTTGGGCGGCAGCAACGATCCGTATTTTTATCCGCGCGGCGACGGGCTGCGAAATGTCAACGTCACGTCGGGCTTCCTGACCGGCTTCAACCAGTTGCTGTTCACCATCAACGACACCAGCGCCGGCATTTTCGGTGATCTGACGGGCGGACCAAATGGCACCGCCGGCCCCACCGCTTATACCTTTAACGCGATCCTGACCTATGACGTGCGCGGCGCCGTCCCCGAGCCTGCTGCCTGGGCCCTGATGCTCGGCGGCTTCGGTATGATGGGCAGCGCCATGCGCCGCCAGCGCCAGACATTTGCAACGGTTTCTGCGTGATTCCAACCAACACACTCTATTGAAAGGCTATATCATGATCAAACTGGCTCTTACCGCAGCGCTTTCTCTCATCGCTACAGCCGCCATGGCGACGACGGTCACATCGACCTACGGCCCCGACACGCTGCCATTGCCAGCGGGGCAACATATTGTGTTCAGCTTTGATGCAGCGCCGACCGGCGGATTTGTCACCGGCACCGGCACTGTCGTCAATGGATCGCTTGCCGGCCAATATGTTGCGCCCTATCTCGACACGACCGATTACCAGAGCGTCGCTGCAAACCGCACGACGACCCTGCATTTGACGACGCCGACAAAGGCGCTGAGCCTTTATTGGGGGTCTATCGCTGCCTATAACGAGATTGCGTTCTTTGATTCGATGGGCACGCTGGTCAGCGGTTATTTCGGCGATGCCATCCCTTTGCCACCGTCCGTCGGCCCATTGGGTATTAGGACCGATAGTCGCCGCGTCAATTTTGATTTCGGTGCCAACACGGTGCAGTTCATCACCTTCAACTCGTCGGAAAATTCGTTTGAATTCGACGATGTCGCCGTCTCAGGTGTCCCCGAAGCGTCGACCTGGTCGATGCTGATCGCCGGGTTCGGGCTTGTCGGCTTTAGCGCGCGTCGTCGCCGCTCTGAGATCGCCTGCTAAAGCCGTAGCAAGGGCGATTTGAACACGCCCCTGTCGCTTGGCATAGCTGCCGGGCGCATGGCGTAGCGACGCTTTGCAAAAATTCGCGATGCACGCAGCCGTCCTGCCATGGTCTCCAAATCAACACCGTCCCCATGTCATAGGATATCGCAGAAAAAAATAAATCAGTATCAATTAAATACGGGAAATGAGAAATATTGCCTTGTCATTAATTATTTTGCTTCAGCCGGGTGCTATCCGGTCATTTCAAGGAGAAAAGCAATGTTAAAAACTTTACTCACCGCCGGCGTTTTGCTTATGGCATTTACCGCACCAGCTTTCGCCAGCACACCGATCGTCCTTGGCTCTGGTTGGAAGGGTGACACTGCGAAAATTTTCGGTATCCCTACCGAAAGATCGCCATGGACTTTCACACTGACCAAAAATGCTGTGTTTAGCGTTACTGACTGCTGCGATGCAGGCGACGTCTACACGTTGACCGATGCCAATCTTGGTGTCCTTGGTTCAACAACCTACTTTGCTGGAAGCGGCGTCCAAGCCGATGGCTCAACCTACGGGCTATTCTGGATAAACGAGAACTACAGCAAGATCGCCCAGTATCTGACGCCCGGCAGCTATTCAATCAGCATCACCAGCGACTGCGGCCAGAGCTGCCCAGGCAGCCTAGGCGTCCGTCTTGACGCGGCGGTCGTCCCGGAACCTGCCAGCTGGGCGATGCTGATCGCTGGCTTTGGTTTGACCGGCGCGACGATGCGGCGGCGGCGCCAGGCACCGATGGTCGCCTGCTGACACGCGCATCTTTGAACCTCGCAAGGGCCGGTTGGTATTCGTCAGCCGGCCCTTCGCTATCCGCCAATGCCGGCAAGAAATGCTGTTGAGAATTCAGCCGCTTGCCGCGATCGCCGTGCCTGCTGCCCAGCCACTGGCCCAGGCCCATTGGAAATTATAGCCGCCAAGCCAACCGGTGACGTCAACGGCCTCGCCGATGCAATAAAGCCCAGGTAATCGCCGTGCTGACATGGTGCGTGACGACAGGCCATCGGTGGCGATACCGCCCACTGTTACTTCTGCCTTGGCGAAACCTTCGCTGCCGTCGGGCTGGAATTGCCAATCCGCGAGCAGCCGCTCGACATCGCCGAGCCGGGCATCGGACAGGCTGTTGAGATCACCATAAAGCCCGATGCGTTGCCACAGGATGTCGGCGAGCCGGTCGGGCAGCACAGCGGCAAGCTGATTGCGCAAATAGGCCTTTGGTCGGGCGCGTTTGGCTGCCACCAGCCATCCCGGCAGCGCATCGGGCAGGAAATCGACCGCAATGGCCTGGCCGTGTCGCCAATAGCTGGAAACCTGCAGGATGGCAGGGCCAGAAAGGCCGCGATGCGTGAACAGCGCTGCCTCACGAAACGCCGCCTTGCCGCAGCGCACCTCGACATCGGCGGCAACCCCCGAAATCTCCCGAAACAACGCTGCGTCGCCCGCCAGCGTCAGCGGGACCAGCGCCGGCCGCGGCTCGATGACCGACAGGCCGAAGCGCCGCGCCAGACCATAGGCGAAATCCGTCGCTCCCAATTTGGGGATCGACGGCCCGCCGGTTGCGATAACCAATGCTGGTGCGCTCGCTTCGATGTCTCCATAGCGAACATGAAAGACGCCATCACGGTGGTTGACCTCGGCGATGGGCTGGCCCAGCCCGAAGTGGACACCGCCCGCCGCACATTCGTCAAGCAGCATCGTGACGATCTGGCTGGCGCGGCCATCGCAAAATAATTGCCCAAGCGTTTTTTCGTGAAACGCAATCCCGTGTTTTTCAACGAGCGCGATGAAATCAGCCGGGCGATAGCGGCCGAGCGCGCTTTTGGCGAAGTGCGGATTGGCGGAAATATAGCGGTCCGGCGTCGCATCGACATTGGTGAAATTGCAGCGGCCACCGCCCGAAATGAGGATTTTCTGGCCGACGCTATCGGCATGGTCGATTACCAGCACGCGGCTGCCACCCTGGCCGGCGGTCGCCGCACACATCAGCCCGGCGCCGCCCCCGCCAAGGACGATGGCGTCATAAAATATGGTTTGCATCATCGTTGCCGTGTCGATTTTCAGCGTCATTGGCAAGGATGTTGCAAAAACAGCGCGTGGCACTGATCTGCGGTCGGCCGCTTCTGACGCTGGCATTTTTGCGCAACCCGGCCTAGGGCGAGCCATGATTTCCCCCTTTGTCCTGTTTGCCGAATGGTTTGCGACTGCCGACGCGACCGAATTGAATGATGCAAATGCCATGGCACTGGCCACAGTCAGCAGCGATAACCGGCCCTCGGTGCGGATAGTGCTGCTGAAATTCTGGGATGAACGCGGATTTGTGTTTTACACCAATCTTGATAGCCGCAAGGGGCGCGAACTCGCCGGCAACCCGCAGGTGCAGCTGGATTTTCACTGGAAGTCGCAACGCCGGCAGGTGCGCATCGATGGCCGGGCAGCTTTGGTGCCCGATGCTGAGGCCGATGCCTATTTCGCCACACGCGCGCGCGATTCACAATTGGGGGCCTGGGCGTCCGCGCAGTCGCAGCCGCTGGCCGACCGTGCCACATTTGATGCCGGTCTGGAGACTGTGAGGGCGCGTTTCGACGGGCAAGATGTGCCCCGTCCGCCGCGCTGGTCGGGCTGGCGGGTGGTTCCTGCCGCCATCGAATTCTGGCAGGATCGCGATAACCGCCTGCACGAACGCACGTTGTTTACGCGCTCCGGCTCAACATGGTCGATGGGATTATTATACCCGTGATGCGTATTCCCTTTGCCCAGATCGATGCCTTTGCCGATGCGCCGTTCAGCGGCAATCCGGCTGCTGTGATGCCGCTGCGGGCCTGGCTTCCCGATGCAACGCTGCAGGCGATCGCCGAGGAGAATAACCTTGCCGAAACTGCCTTTATCGTTCCCTGCCCCGATGCCGGCACCGCCGATTTCGATCTGCGCTGGTTCACGCCGGGCGTTGAAGTGGCGCTTTGTGGACACGCCACGCTCGCCAGCGGCCATATGGTATTGCAGTCTATGCCGGCGATGCAGGCTGTGCGATTTTCGACCATAAAGGCCGGGGTCTTGACGGTGGCGCGCGATCCCGACGGCTATGGGCTGTCGCTGCCGGCCTGGCCAGCGACGGATTTGCTGGACGCGGAGCGTCGGGAAGCCTTTGCCGTCGCTCTCGGTGCGCCGCCGACGCAGATCATGGCGCGCGGGGGCGACTATTATCTGGCGATTTATGAAAGCGCCGCCGCCGTCCGCGCACTGACTCCTGATTTTCGGGCCATCATTGACCTGCAGCGCGGCGACGACATCATGATTATCGCAACGGCCCCTGGCGGTGTGGGCGATACCGATGTCGTAAGCCGCGTTTTCGTTCCCGAGGCCGGGGTCGATGAGGATAGTGTCACAGGGTCTGCCCATGCGATCATGACACCCTATTGGGCGGAACGACTGGGGCGGCCGCGCTTCACCGCCTATCAGGCCAGCCGGCGCGGTGGTCGGCTGGTCTGCACGCTGGCCGGGGATCGGGCAATCCTGACCGGCAAATGCCGCACCGTCATCGAAGGCGAATTCATCCTTGGCTGACGCGCGCCATTTCTGGAAAATGCACGGCCTTGGCAATGATTTTGTGGTCTTTGATGCCCGTATCCAGCCGCTGCAGTTGACCGCGGCCAACGTTCAGGCCCTGGCCGATCGCCGCACGGGTATCGGCTGCGACCAGATCATCGTCATCGGTACAAGCGACCATGCCGATGTCCGGGCACGCTTCTGGAATGCCGATGGCGGCGAAGTCGCCGCCTGCGGCAATGGCAGCCGGGCGGTTGCAGCCCTGATCGGCGGCGCCATCACGATCGAAACGCTGGGCGGCACCCTCACTGCCACGGCCAGCAACGAATTGGTGACGGTCGATATGGGCCGGCCGCGTTTTGATTGGGCGGATGTGCCGCTGGCCTATCCAATGGATACCAGCCGGCTGCCGCTGGCCTGGGGGCCACTGGCGCATCCGGGCGCGGTCAGCATCGGCAACCCGCATGTGGTGTTTTTTGTCGAAGATCCCGACCAGATTGCGCTGGAGGTGCTGGGACCAGAAATTGAGCATGACCCGATATTTCCGGTAGGCGTCAATGTCAGCGTCGCAGTGCTTGCCTCACGCAAACATCTGATTTTACGTGTCTGGGAACGCGGCGCCGGCCTCACCCGCGCCTGTGGCACCGGCGCGGTTGCAGCGGTGGCCGTGGCACAGCGGCTGGGGCTGGCGGACGCGCAAATGACGGTGACCCTGCCCGGCGGTGCGCTGTCTATCGAGCGCAACGAAGCGGGGCACATGCTCATGGCAGGGCCTGCAATTATCGCGTTTACCGGCATGGTCGAGGTCTGCTGATGAGTTGGCTTGATCGCCTTAAGTCCGGCCTGACCCGCACCACGGCGCAATTGGGCGATGGTCTGGCCGGGCTGGCGACGGGCACCCTGCCGCTTGATGCGGCGCGGCTCGACGCGATCGAGGAAGCGCTGATCGCTGCCGATCTGGGGCCGGCGGTGGCTGCGCGTATCCGGGATCGGCTGGCCGATGTGAAATTTGCCAAGGGCATCGATGACGCCGGGTTGAAAGCCGCCATTGCCGCCGAAGTCAGCGCCGTTCTTGAACCCGTTGCAAAACCTTTGACGGTGACGGCCTTTCCGCGCCCGCATGTAATCCTGGTGGTCGGCGTCAATGGCTCGGGCAAGACAACAACAATTGCCAAGCTGGCGCGGCGCTTTACCGAATTGGATTATACCGTGATGCTCGCGGCCGGCGATACATTCCGCGCTGCTGCTGTCGAACAATTGCGCATCTGGGCCGGGCGGATCGGCGTGCCGGTCGTTGCCGGCGAACAGGGCGCCGATGCAGCGGGGTTGGCCTATGCAGCGTTGCAGCAGGCCCGCGCCGCTGGCAGCGATGTGCTTATCATCGATACGGCGGGACGGTTGCAGAACAAGACCGGGCTGATGGATGAATTGGCTAAAATGCGCCGAGTCATCCAGAAACTGTCGCCGGCCGCCCCCCATGATACGGTGCTGGTGCTCGATGCCACCTCCGGGCAAAATGTGCTGAACCAGATCGAGGTGTTTCGCGATGTCGCGAAGGTGACCGGGCTGGTCATGACCAAACTTGACGGTTCGGCGCGCGGCGGGATGCTGGTCGCTGCGGCGGAAAAATTTCGGCTGCCGATCCATGCCATCGGCGTTGGCGAAGGCATGGACGATCT
Source organism: Sphingomonadales bacterium (assembly GCA_038221665.1). Lineage (GTDB taxonomy): Bacteria > Pseudomonadota > Alphaproteobacteria > Sphingomonadales > Sphingomonadaceae > Sandarakinorhabdus. The sequence continues at coordinate 36,077 of JBBRIC010000005.1, read as the reverse complement.
GCGCGCCTTTGCTGCTGAAGATTTTGCAAAGGCGCTGACTGGCAGTTGACCATCGCCTTATGGCAGGCCATGGCGCAGCCATTACATTGGTTTGCTGCCGTTCAGACTTGTGCTGCTATATATTCAGCTCCGAAATGCCGCTTTTTAATTCAAGGTCACGTTCGTTCATGACGATTTCTGTGCTGCGCTCGCTATCGGCGCTGGCCATCGCCTGTCTGACGCCGCTGGCAACGGCCATCGCTGCGCCATTGCCGCAGCAGCCCTATATCGTCCTGAATTACCACGACATTACCGCCAAGGGCCAAAAAACGCCGCCATTCGACCGTGTGGCAGTCACACTGCGCAATTTTGAGGAACATCTGGATTGGCTTACCGCTAACGGCTATAATTTTATTAGTATCCAGCAGATTATCGATGCGCATGCCGGCAAGACAACACTGCCGGCAAAGGCCATCCTGCTGACCTTTGATGACGGGTTTGAAAGTTTTTACACGCGCGTCTTTCCGGTTCTGAAGGCCCGGCACATTCCGGCTGTAGAAGCTTTGATAGGCACCTGGATGGATCGCAGCGCCAGGCCCGATGTGCCGGGCGACAAGCCCGTATTGACCTGGGCCCAGGTGCGCGAAATCAAGGCCTCCGGCCTTGTCGAAATTGCCAGCCATAGTTTCGACATGCACCACGGCGTCGATGCCAATCCCGAAGGTGGTCGCGGTGCTGCGGTCACGACACGGCGCTATTTGCCAGCACTGAACCGTTATGAAACCGATCGGGAGTATACCGACCGGCTGGCCAGCGGCATGCGCAAAAGTGCCGACTTCATCACCTTGGAAACCGGCAAGCGCCCCCGCGTGCTGGTCTGGCCGTTCGGCGAATATAATGCGTTGGCCGTTGCAGCCGCCAAAAATGCCGGAATGCCGATGACGCTGGCATTGGCCGATGGCCAGAATGACGCGCGCGACAGTCTTGCCATTGTTGACCGGCTGATCCTGACCGACGATCCAGAGCTGCCGGCATTTGCTGCGATCATAAACTCGCTGCGCGCCGATCGTGCCCAGCGCGTCATGCATGTCGATCTCGATTATGTCTTTGACAGGGATCGAGCCCAGCAACGCCGCAATCTTGACGCGCTGATCGCGCGGGTTGCCGACAGCGGCGCCACCACGGTCTATCTTCAGGCCTATTCCGACCCCGATGGCGATGGCAATGCCGATGCGCTGTATTTTCCCAACCGGCATTTGCCGATGAAGGAAGACTTGTTTGGCTATACCGCGGCGCAATTGAAAAACCGCGCCGGTGTGAAAGTCTATGCCTGGATGCCGATGATGGCATTCAAGGCCGATGTGCCGGCCGACTGGTATGTGCAGGAATGGCGCGACGACCGCGCCCGGCCTGCGACCCATATCTATACCCGCCTGTCACCGTTCAACCCGGCTGCCCGGCGTTGGGTAGGCGATATATATGAAGATCTTGCCAAATACGCGGCGTTTGACGGGCTGTTGTTTCATGACGACGGCATATTGTCGGACTATGAGGACGCATCGCCGCTGGCTTTGGCCTATGGGAAAAAACATTGGGGGCTGTCCAGCGATGTTGCCGTCCTGCGCGCGACGCCGCAGTCGCGGCTGACCTGGGCGCGGCACAAGGACGAGCTGATGGCCGATTACACCGATGAACTTGCAGCGCGCGTGCGGGTCTTTCGATCGACCATCAAGACCGCGCGCAACATTTATTCGCGGCCGATTCTGCAGCCCGATGCCGAAGAATGGTATGCGCAATCGCTGGCGGTTTTCCTCAAACACTATGACTATGTCGCCATCGAAGCGATGCCGCAGATGGAGGAAGCCACCGATGCCGCCGCCTGGCTGACACAGCTTGTGGCCACCGTTGCGCGAACGCCGGGCGCCATCGACAAGGCGGTGTTCGAATTGCAAAGCGTTGACTGGCGCAGCAAACGCGCCGTCGATGCAGCAGAGTTTACGGCCCAGATAGCACTGCTGAAGGCGGCAGGCGCACGCAATATCGGCTATTATCCCGACGATGGTCACACCGATACACCGCGACTGGCCATGCTGAAGCAGGACTTTGCGCTGGCGGCCCAGCCGTGACGATCATTGCCGCAGATTTGGGGAATTTGCTCGATCTTGTCCGGAACGCCGCGCACTGGCTGCTGACATCGATGCGGCTGATATTTTATTACCCGCTGGTCATGGCCTATGTCTGGATGATCGGCGCCATTATTTTCTATTTGCGACGCGAACGCGGCAAGCCCGATGTGTTTGGACCGCTGCCGGTGCTTGGACGCTATCCCACCGTCGCCATCGTCATTCCATGTCACAATGAAAGCGACAATGTCCGCGATACCATCGCCTTTGCCGCCCGCCAGAATTATCCGGACTTCGAAATCATCGCCATCAACGATGCCAGCCGGGATGACACGCTCGCCATATTGACCGATCTGGCCCAGCGCACGCCGCGGATGCGCGTCATCAATTTGGCAAGCAATCAGGGCAAGGCCATGGGGCTGCGCACGGCCGCTATGCTGTCCGACAGCGAGATCATTCTGGGCATCGATGGCGACAGTTTGCTGGCGCCCGAAGCCACCGCCTGGATGGTCCGGCATTTCGTTGACGATGAAAGCGTTGGCGCCGTTACCGGAAATCCGCGAGTGCGCAATCGGACGACGCTGCTCGGCCGCATCCAGGTCGGTGAATTTTCAGCGATTGTCGGAATGATCAAGCGGGCGCAACAAGCCTATGGCCGAATCTTTACCGTATCTGGCGTGATTTCGGCCTTCCGCCGGTCAGCGCTGCATCATGTCGGCTATTGGTCGACCGACATGGTGACGGAAGACATCGACATTTCCTGGAAGCTGCAATTGGCCGGCTGGCGCATCCATTTCGAGCCCAATGCACTTTGCTGGGTGCTGATGCCCGAAAGCGTCAAGGGCCTGTGGCGGCAGAGGGCGCGCTGGGCGCAGGGCGGCGCGGAAGTCATGCTGCGCTACACGCCGCAGATATTGCGCTGGCAGTCGCGCCGGCTGTGGCCATTATGGACCGAATATTGGGTCAGCGTCGTCTGGTCATATCTGCTGGCGCTGGCGACCATTGCAGCAATCGTCCATACTATCGAGCCCGATCGCTTCGGCCTTGCCGTCGATCTGATGCCGCGCTGGTTTGGCGTTTTGCTTTCGATTACCTGTCTTGTGCAATTCGGGGCCAGCCTGTTCATTGATTCGCGCTATGAAGCGCGGGCTGGCGGCCTTGGCCGATATTATTTCTGGATTATCTGGTACCCTATCGTCTATTGGGCCATCGGCGTATCGACAAATCTGGTCGGCGTGTTTCGCGCAGTTGGTCGCAAGCGTGGAAAACCCGCCATCTGGGGCGCCAGCGACAGAGGCCTGCAACCGTCATGACGTCGTTGATCATCAATCTGCCGCACCTGCAGAACCGGCGGCAACGCTATGGCGCGACATTATTGTCGGCGCTGTGCTGGGCCTGGTTCGTCATGCCACTGGTCATCGTTGGCGGCTGGCTGCTGGGCTTTCGCGTCCTGGCGCAGGAGGTGGTTTGGCTGGGCGGCTGGCAAAGTCTGGTTCGGCTGGCTGAAATTGCCGCCACGATCGTCGTGACGCTGGTCGGGCTATGGACAATTTGGACGTTTATCGAGATTGGCAAGGACCGCCGCCGTTCGGTAATCGCGCCAGCGACCCTTCCCGCCAATCCCGCCACAGCCTTTGGTGTTGACGCCAGCGATGCAAAATTGGCCCTTTCGGCAAGGCTGACGACGGTTGAGTTTACGGAAAACGGTGCCGTTGCTGCGATCTTGCCTCATCCCGAAGCCGGCCGCCTTCCCGCGTATCTCGCCGTGAAAAAGACAAGACTTGCGGTTTGAGTGATCGGCTATTTGCGCCTGACCCTATAATTCCGTCAGCTTGCACGGGCTTGGGGCGCAGCCCACAACCCGATCAGAGCTGTTCGGGGAATGCCATGAATTTTGATCTGTCGCCGGAACTGACGGCCTATCTCGCCGAGCTGGACGCTTTCATCGCAGCCGAAATCAAGCCGATGGAAGACCGCGACGACAATATCCGCTTCTTTGATCATCGCCGCGAACACGCCCGCACGGATTGGGAACGCGAAGGCCTGCCCCGCCATGACTGGGAGGCGTTGCTCGCCGAGGCCCGCGCCGTAGCCGACAAGGCCGGCCATTATCGCTTTGCCTGGCCTGTCGATATGGGCGGCAAGGGCGGCAGCAACCTTGCCATGGCGGTTATTCGTGAGCATCTCGCCGCCAAGGGCCTGGGGCTGCACAATGATCTGCAAAACGAACATTCTATCGTTGGCAACAACCCGTTCGTGCTGCTGTTCAAGGCCTTTGCCACCCCCGATCAATATGCCCGCGATTCCGAAAAACTATTGTCGGGCGCGATGCGGACAACCTTTGGGCTGACCGAACCCAATCACGGCAGCGACGCGACGTTCATGGAAACCCGTGCCGTCGCCGAAAGCCGCGATGGCAGGCCTGGCTGGCGCATCAACGGTGAGAAAATGTGGTCCACCGGTATGCACGTCGCAACGCACTGCATGGTCTTTGCCCGCACCAGCGGCGATGACGGCGACGCGTCGGGTATTACCTGTTTCATCGTGCCAGCCGACGCGCCCGGGGTAAAAATCGAGGAATATCTCTGGACCTTCAACATGCCCACTGACCACCCCCGCGTCAGCTTCACCAGCGTCTGGGTGCCCGAAGACAGTTTCTGGGGCGAAATTGGTCGAGGGCTGGGGCTTGGGCAGTCATTTGTGCACCAGAACCGCATTCGCCAGGCTGCATCATCGCTGGGTGCGGCGCATTTTTGCGTCGAGGAATCGGTCAAATATGCGCGGGATCGCAAACCTTTTGGCAAACCGCTGTCCGACAATCAGGCAATCCAATGGCCCCTGGTGGAACTCGCCACCCAGATCGAGATGCTGCGACTGCTCATTCGCAAGACAGCCTGGCAGATGGATAATATGGACCATAAGGCGATCGAGCGCGAAATTTCCGACAAGGTCAGCATGTGCAACTACTGGGCCAACCGGCTGGTTTGCGAAGCTGCCGACCGGGCCATGCAGGTGCATGGCGGCATCGGCTATTCGCGCCACAAACCGTTCGAGCATATTTACCGCCACCATCGCCGCTATCGGATCACCGAAGGCAGCGAAGAAATACAGATGCGCAAGGTGGCGGCGTTCCTGTTTGGCTATTTGGGGCCAAAACGCGCCGCGTTTGCTGATTTGGACGCGTGAAAGCTTGCGGGGCCAGTCGTCAATCCTTCATCTAAAGTGCATAAAGGCCGAAAAACTGGCTCGTCAGGGAAGCTGCGTGCATATTGCAAAACTCTGTCTATCGGCGATCCGATTGGCGCTCGGCGCATCAATAGTCTTCGGATCGACATTTGGCGCTGCGCAGCAACCCGTTCTTGCGCCCGGCGTTACCCCGGTCGCGTCGGTTTTCACGACTGCCGGTCGGCCACGCATCGGACTGGTGCTTGGCGGCGGCGGCGCCAAGGGCTTTGCCCATATCGGCGTTTTAAAGGAATTGGAACGGCGCCACATCCCGGTCGATGTCATCACCGGTACCAGCATGGGGGCTGTCGTTGGCAGCATCTATGCCACTGGTGAAAACGCCGAAAATGTCGCGGCGATCGCGCATGGCATTGATTGGCAACGGGTATTTAGCGATCGTTTGAATCGCCGTGACCTGTCGTTCAGGCGGAAAATCGAAGATCGCAATATCCTGCTCGATTTCCGTTTCGGGATTGAAAATGGCAGGCCTGTCCTTCCCAAAGGCGTGCTGGGCGGCCAGCGGCTGTTTTCGACCGTTCAGGCTCTGCTCGCCCCTTGGGCAGCGACGACCGATTTCGACACGCTGGCGATCCCGTTCCGGGCCGTCGCCACCGATATCGCCACTGGCGAAGTTGTGGTGATGGGCGATGGTGATTTTGCCACGGCGGTTTTCGCCAGCATGTCCATTCCAGCGGCCTTTGCGCCGGTGGCGCGCGATGGCAAGCTGTTGGTCGATGGCGGCATCGCCAATAATCTGCCGATCGATATCGCCCGCGCCATGGGGGTCGATGTCGTCATCGTGGTGAATGTCGGCGACAAACCGCGCCCGGCCGAATCGATCAACAACGCCGTCGATGTGCTCAATCAGATGCAGCTGTTGTTCGGCTGGGATGTCATCCGTCGACAATTGGCATCATTGCACGGCAACGATGTGCTGATCGAACCGGATATCACTGCGCTGTCGGTAACATCCTTCGACCGGCTGGATATCGGCATTGCAGCCGGCCAGGCGGGCGCCATCGCCAAAAGCAAACAGCTCGACGCGCTCAGCGTCAGCGATGTCCAATGGGCAACCTATCTCACCGAACGCGCTGCGCGCAGCCACCCGGCGCCGATCCGCATCGATCGCATCGAAATCGCCAATAGCGGAAAAATTCCCGATCGCGATGTCGAACTGCTGGTAACCACAAGGCCGGGCGATATTCTCGATGGCCAGGCGCTGCAGGACCAGATTGGCAATATTTTTGCCCTCGATCGCTTCGATCGGGTGCAATATCGGATCGATGGCAGCCCGGGGGACCAGCGACTGTTGATCGAAGCCAATGGCACGCCCGGCGGCAACAAATATGCCCAGTTCGGGTTTGTGGTAAGCAGCGATTTTGGTGGCACATCGGATTTTGCACTTGCCCTTGGCCTGACCGATCGAGATTTTCTGGGCACCGGCGCTGAATGGCGCGGCTATGCGCGGGTCGGGTCCGTTTTGCAGTTCGATGTCAGCCTTTACAAAAAGCTCGGGCGGTTTTTTGTCGAGCCAACGGCCGAATATCAACGCTTTACATCAATCCTGATTCAGAACGGCAGAGCCCGGGACAGGAATATTCTGGAGGTGGCTGCCGCCGGCGCCGGCATTGATGGCGGCATGGTGTTTGGCAATTGGGGCGAATTTCGCGCTGGCGTACGGCTGGGTGGGGTCAACCCCAAGGAATCGACAACCGTGTCGACCGGCGTACCCCCGGGCTGGAATACCGATTTCAACTGGCGCGTCGGTTTCACCGTCGATACGCTCGACAGCCCGACCTTTCCAACCGACGGGGTATTTGGTTTTGCCCGTTACACCAATCACAACACCACGCTTGGCGGAAAATTCAGTCGCGATGAAATCGACGTGCGCTTTGGCAAGGTTGTCAGCTTTGGCCGGACGACCTTCCTAGCTACCGGTCGCCTCGGTCTCACTTCAAATGCAGTCACTGACTTCATAGGCACCAACCGGCTTGGAGGCTTTTTGAATTTATCGGGTCTGCCGCGTGATGCGCTGGTTGGCCAGCAACTATTATTGGTCAGACTCGTCGGCTATCATCGCATGAGCGAAATTGCGCCGATATTTGACTTGCCGATTTATCTGGGTGGCTCGATTGAAACCGGCAATGTCTGGGATCAGCAATCGCAGATCGCATTTGGTAATCTGCGGACCGCGGCGAGTGTTTTTGTGGGTTCCGACACACCTTTGGGTCCGGTCTTTCTCAGCTATGGCCGCAGCGGCAGCAGTGGCGCGATCTATCTCGTTCTGGGGCGGGTTTTCTGACGATACGCCTCTCCAACCGGCTTGAGGGGTTGGCGCGTGGAAAATTTGGCGTAGATCGGCACGATTCGAGAAAGCTCCAAGGACGCGCAAGTTCGGCTCGATTGCCTGCGCAACGCCGTCACCTTGACCATGGCCCGGGTTTTGCCTATGCGATCCTCGTTCCCCATCAGGGGGGTGCGCGTCCATGGATGCACGCTGGCCGGCGAGTTTCGCCCGCCGGCGTAGTTTCGTTTGGCGGCGTCTCCCCTTAACTGCAAAGTCCAGACAGCCCTTGTTCGACAGCCTTTCAGATCGTCTTAGCAACGTTTTCGAAAAACTTCGCGGGCGCGGTGCGCTTACGGAACTCGATGTACGTGCAGCGATGCGCGAAGTGCGGATTGCCTTGTTGGAGGCCGACGTCGCGCTGTCGGTGGTCAAGACATTCATCGACGATGTGACGGCCCGCGCCATCGGCGCCGAAGTCGTACGCTCCGTGACGCCCGGCCAGCAGGTCGTAAAAATCGTTAATGATGCCCTGGTGGAATTGCTTGGCGGTGAGGCCGAAGGGCTGAACATCGCCGTAACCCCGCCGGCCGTGATCATGATGGTCGGGCTGCAAGGGTCGGGCAAAACGACAACGACCGGCAAGCTGGCCAAATTCCTGACCGAAAAACAGGGCAAGAAATGCCTGATGGCCTCGCTCGATGTGGCGCGGCCGGCGGCCCAGGAACAGTTAAGGGTGCTTGGCGAACAGACCGGCGTCGCAACACTGCCGATCATCGCCGGCCAGCAACCTGTCGCCATCGCGGAACGGGCACGCCAGGCAGCGCGGTTGCAAGGCTTTGATGTCGTGCTGCTCGATACGGCCGGGCGATTGAACGTCGATGTCGCTCTGATGGCGGAAATGGCGGCGATTGCCGGCGCCACGAGGCCGGATGAAATCCTGCTCGTCGTCGATGCGTTGACGGGCCAGGATGCTGTCAATGTCGCGTCGGCCTTCAAGGCTGAAGTCGCGCTGACGGGTATTGTGCTGACCCGCATGGATGGCGATGCCCGTGGGGGTGCGGCATTGTCGATGCGGGCGATCACCGAGCGGCCGATCAAATTTGCCGGCACCGGTGAAAAACTTGATGCGCTGGAAATTTTCGATCCGCAGCGCGTTGCCGGTCGTATTCTTGGCATGGGCGACATTGTCGGGCTCGTGGAGCGCGCCGCCGCCAATATCGAGCAGGCCGATGCTGAAAAAATGGCCGCCAAGCTGGCCAAGGGCCAGTTCGATATGGAGGATCTGCGCGGGCAATTGCGTCAGATGAAGGCCATGGGCGGGCTGGGTGCTCTCGCCGGCATGATCCCCGGGATGGCGCAGGCAAAAAAGGCGATGGAGAGCGGTGCCATCGATGAACGGGTGCTGGGGCGCATGGAAGCGGTGATCGGTTCGATGACGCCAAAGGAACGCGCCAAGCCCGAAATTTTGACCGCCAAGCGCAAGATACGCATCGCCAAGGGTTCGGGCACCACGGTGCAAGAGGTCAACAAAGTCATCAAGATGCAGCTCGACATGGCAACCGCCATGAAAAAATTGCGCAAAATGGGCGGCATGAAGGGCATGGCAGCCATGATGGCCAAAATGGGTGGCGGTGGCGGTCCCGGCCCCCTTGGTGGGTTGCTTGGCGGCGGTGGCGCCATGCCGCCCGGTTTCGATAAATTCAAACGCTGATAATCAACATATTACGTTCAAATATTGACAATTAAACAAAGGAAAACAGACTATGGCATTGGCAATTCGCCTCGCACGCGGCGGCATGAAAAAGCGCCCTTACTATCGCATCATCGTTACGGATTCCCGCAACGCCCGCGATGGCAAGTTCATCGAAAAAATCGGGACCTATAATCCATTGCTGCCCAAGGATTCGGCCGAGCGTATCAAGCTCGATACCGATCGCGCCACGCATTGGCTGAGCGTTGGTGCCCAGCCGTCGGACCGGGTGGCTCGCTTCCTCGATGCCGCGGGCGTCCGCACGCGCGCCGAAAGGATCAATTTGAAAAAGGGTGAGCCGGGCGAAAAGGCCAAAGAACGCGCCCAAATCGCCATCGACAAGGCCGCCGAAGCCGAGGCCGCCGCCGCAAAGGCGATCATCGATGCCAAGGAAGCCGCTGAGGCCGAAGCAGCCGCCGCCGCTGCTGAAGCCGAGGCTGCAGCCGAAGCCGAAGCCGCAGCAGCAGCAGAACCTGTTGCCGAAGCAGCAGCTGCCGCCGACGAAGCGCCAGTTGCAGACGACGCTGTGGTTGCAGACGCCGCTGACGCCGAGCCGGCTGCCCAAAGCGCACCCGTTGCCGGCGAAACAACCGACGAAACCGCAGCCTGAGCGGATTGGCAGGGGTGACCAGACCCGTCACCCTTGCCGCCGTGGCCGGCGCGCATGGCATCACCGGCGAAGTCAGGCTGAAACTTTTCGCCGATGGCCTTGAAAGCCTGAACGCGCAAAAGATATTTGCTGCCGGCGACCGCACATTGACGCTGAAATCCTTGCGTCCCGACAAGATCGGCGCCGTTGCCCGCTTTGCCGAAATCAATGACCGCAACGCCGCCGAGGCCTTGCGCGGCACCTTGCTGACGGTGCCTCGCGACAGCCTGCCGCCGCTTGCCGACGGCGAATATTATCACGCCGATGTCATCGGCCTTGCAGCCGTGACGTTGACCGGCGACGCAATCGGCACCGTCACGGCCATCGAAAATTTCAACGCCGGCGATATTCTCGAAATCACCCGCCGCGATGGCCGGACTGCCATGGTGCCCTTCCGTCCGCCTGCGGTGCCGGAATGGGGCGATCATGTTGTGGTTGATCCCGATTGGCTGGTATAGTATATACGTGGTGTATACACAGGACTTACTGCCATGGCGCACACAAAAATCTTCAAATCCGGCAACGCCAGCGCGGTGCGTTTTCCGGCCAGTTTCGACGCTGTGCCAGGCACTGTCGTTGAAGTGCGTGAGGAACAGGGTCGTTGGATTGTCGAAGCTATCGCAACCGTTCCCAAGAAAATCGACGTCAGCAAATTTGCCGGCAAGGCGCCCTGGCTGAAGCCGCTGCCACGCGAAGATTTCGAGGATTCACCGCGCGTATGGGAAGCGCACGGTTGGCCAGGCGCATCGGGCAGCACCTCTTGAGGTTCATGCTCGACACCAATATCTGCATTTATTTGCTTTCAAATTCAAAGCCGTTACTGACGCAGCGGGTCGCTGAATGTGATGCCGGATCACTCACCATATCCTCGATTGTCTTTGCCGAACTCGCATTTGGTTCTGCACGGGGCAAGCTGCCGCCGGCGCAATTGCTCGATGCGTTCATATCCGAAGTGCCAGTCCTTCCTTTCGATGAAGTGGCGGCGCTCAGCTATGCAACGATGAAATTTCAGCGCGGAAGTTTTGACCAATTGATCGCCGCGCACGCGCTATCGCTCGGGCTGACGCTGGTAACGGCGAACAGTGCCGATTTCGCGGCTGTGCAGGGGCTGCAGGTTGAGAGTTGGGCGCTCTGATGCGATCGACGCTCGAACCATGACCTGGGCCGCCAAAATCTTGACGCTCTACCCCGAGATGTTCCCCGGCACGCTTGGCCACAGCCTTGCTGGCCGGGCGTTGGCCGACGGCATCTGGTCATGCGATGCACGCAATATTCGCGACTGGGCGACGGACAGGCACCGCACGGTCGATGATACGCCGGCGGGCGGTGGGCCCGGCATGGTATTGCGCGCCGATGTCGTTGCCGCGGCCGTGGATGGTGTTGCGAACGGCTCGCCGGTCATCGCCCTCACCCCGCGTGGTGCACCGCTTTCGCAGGCCAAAGTTCGAGCGCTTGCCGCCGGCCCCGGTGTGACCCTGCTCTGCGGCCGTTTTGAGGGCTTTGACGAGCGGTTGTTCGAAGCCCGCGCCATCGAACAGGCCAGCATTGGCGATTACATCCTGTCGGGCGGCGAAGTCGCGGCGCAGGTGTTGCTCGATGCTTGCGTCCGGCTGTTGCCCGGTGTAATGGGCGCAGCCTTGAGTGGTATCGATGAAAGCTTTGAAAAAGGGCTTTTGGAGCATCCGCACTATACGCGGCCCCCCGTTTGGGAGGGCCATTTGATCCCCGAAGTGTTGCGATCGGGGGATCACGCGAAAATTGCCGCCTGGCGATTGGCGCGGTCCGAACAGGACACACGGTCACGGCGGCCCGATCTTTGGCAACGTCACTCCGACGCTGCGGATCAGTCGCCCTCTGGCGCGCGACAACAGAAAAAGGAGGAATGAGATGAATCTCATCCAGCAGATCGAAGCCGAAAACATCGCCAAAGCCGTTGCCGTCCGCGCCATTCCGCAATTTCGCGCCGGCGACACGCTGCGCGTCGGCGTGAAGGTCGTCGAAGGCGAACGCACCCGCGTCCAGAATTATGAAGGCGTCTGCATTGCCCGCAGCAATTGCGGGATGGGTTCGTCTTTCACCGTCAGAAAGATTTCGTTCGGTGAAGGCGTCGAGCGTGTTTTCCCGCTCTATTCGCCCTCGATCGACGCGATTGAAGTCGTGCGTCGGGGCGTCGTCCGCCGCGCCAAGCTTTATTATCTGCGTGGCCGCTCGGGCAAATCGGCGCGTATCGTCGAAAAGCGCCTGCCGCGGCCCGAAAAAGTCCAGGCCTGAGGGTTTTAGACCCCGCTGCGAACAGTTTGACGTGGCATCCCGGGCTTGACCCGGGATCCGGTTTCCTGTTCGGCCGGAGAATAACGTGGTCCCGGGTCAAGCCCGGGATGACCGGTACTACGCGATTATCGTGAATTTGCGGTTTGAGATTGCGCTCGCGGCGCCGGCGCGGAGGCGGGTCTGTCCGCAAAGATCCGTGGCCGAACCTCATCGATCATGAAAGCGTTGAACAGCGCCGGTTCTTCAAACATCGGCGAATGGGCCGAATTTGCGAACCATTTGAATTGCTTGTACGGCGCTTCAAGCCGGTCGAAATAAAGTTTCTGCAGTGTTGCGTCGGTATTATGGTCATGTCGCCCGGCGGCCATGAAGACCGGCATCTGGAAATGCGTTGCCGAATGCAGCCAATCGACCCTCGCGATATCCCCGGCGAGCAAGTCTTGCGAAAATTTCTGGCCGGGCTGAAACGTCAGGCCGTCCCAGATTGTCACTTCATGTGCTCGAAATGACGTTAGCATCAGGCTGGCCAGACTGTGCGGCGTGCGCCAGGCGCCACCGAATTTATCGAGCCAGTCGCGTTGCCGCAGCAGCGCCGCTATCGGATAGGGTGGCGGCCCGATGGCAATAAGTTCCTTGATCGCTGCCTGATTGCCCCGCCTTCGCGCTTCATCCATCGTGAATTTATAGCTGCGGCGTTCGCCCTCGACCGCGCTCACGACCTGGCCAGTGGCGACCAGGGCCGCGACGTTGCCGGGATGGGCCTGCGCATAGGCAACGCCGATGCTGGTGCCCCAGCTATGACCGGAAAGCACAACCTTGTCGCGATGGAAACGGGTTTTCAACATGGCGATCAGGCCATCGAGATCGGCGACAAACTGCCCAAGCCGCATCGAGGCCGGCGAAATATTATCATCAAACGACCGGCCCGTGCCGCGTTGGGTCCAATACACAACCAGAAAATGATCTTCCAGTGCGGCATTATAATGGCGCCACATTCCGGTCTCATCCTGACCCGGGCCGCCGTGCAGCCAGATGAGGATCGGCGCAGAGGAATCGCGACCGCGAATAACGATCGACTGATCGACGCCGCCAAGGCGAATGCGCTGCATTTCAGCGATGCTGCCTTTGACCACAGCGCCGTCGACATCGCGGAAAGCCGGCGTGCTGCCAAGTCGTCCCATGTAAAGCCAGACGGCCAGCATCAGGCAGACAAGACCCATCGCCGCCAACCCTGTGGCCCAGCGGCTTTTGAATATCGTGCTGATTTTGCGCATGACCCGTTCTGCACCAGCGTTTCAGACTTGGCTATCGGCGATGGCGCGTGCACGGCCAGCGCCATGCGCCCTCAACAGGGGCGGCTCGGCGCTTCCCCCTGCAGACGCACTCGCCTATGGGGAGACGTGACCAGCGAATTCCCTACCGAAGGCAGTATCGTCAATGGCCGGCACCGGATGCCGATGCGAGTCTATTTTGAAGATACCGATCTGACCGGCATCGTCTACCACGCGAATTATCTGCGCTATATGGAGCGAGCGCGCACCGAAATGCTGCGGCTTTCAGGCGTTGTTCATACCGAAATGATGAATGCTGGTACCGGATATTATGCGGTACATGACATGACCATCGTCTGGCATAGCCCGGCGCGGCTGGATGATCGGCTGACCATCGTGTCGCGGGTGGTAAAGGTGCGCGCCGCCGCTACCTGCCTGACGCATGATGTGATGCGGGACCATCATTTGTTGTGCAGCGCAACTTGCACGGCGGCGTTTCTTGACATGAACGGCCGGCCGCGTCGCCAATCCAGGGAATGGCACGACCGTTTCACCCTCCTCATGCAACAGGCCGCCTGACAAATATGGACCCGATTGCCAAAGCCGCTGCCGATCTATCGCCCTGGGCCTTGTTTCTGGAAGCCGATATCGTCGTCAAGGCGGTCATGATGGGCCTGCTGGCGGCCAGCATCTGGTCCTGGGCGATAATCTTTGAACGCTCACGTCGCTTGCGGGTGATGAATCGCGAGGCAAAACAATTCGAAGACTGGTTCTGGAAGGCGGAAAGCCTTGATGCCCTGTACGACCCGGCCGCCAAGGCCAATCATCCATCGGCAAAACTGTTCATCGCCGGCATGAACGAATGGCGGCGCAGTCTGGCGCGCGGCCGGGTCGATCGCGATGGCCTGCGGGCGCGGCTCGCCTCCATCATCCAGGTCAGCATCGGGCGCGAGATCGATGATCTGGGGGACAGGCTGAACGTCCTTGCCACGATAGGTGCGGTGGCGCCGTTTGTTGGCCTGTTCGGCACGGTCTGGGGCATCATGCGCAGCTTTACATCAATCGCCGCCTCCCAAAACACCAGCCTTGCCGTCGTCGCGCCGGGTATTGCCGAAGCCCTGTTCGCTACCGCCATCGGGCTGTTCGCCGCCATTCCCGCCGTTATCGGTTATAATCGCCTGCTGCATGATGTCGGCCGACTGGAGGCACGGCTCACGGCCTTTGCCGAAGAATTCCAGGGCCTGTTGTCGCGGCAGCTCGACGGGATGGAGGACAAATAGGCCATGGCTATGGGAGGTCCCCGCCGCCGCGGTCGCGCCATGCCGATGGCTGAAATCAACGTCACGCCGCTTGTCGATGTCATGCTCGTCTTGCTGATCATCTTCATGATAACGGCACCGCTTTTGGTGGCGGGCGTGCCTGTCGACCTGCCCGACAGCAAGGCCAAGGCGCTCAAAAACGATGACAAGCCCATTCAGATCAGCATCGACAAGGACGGTCAGCTTTTTATCGATCAGATGAAAATACCCGCCGCCAGCCTTGGCGCAAAGCTCATCGCGATCCGTGACGCCCGCCGAGATGATGCGCGCATCTATGTGCGAGCAGACCAACGGCTTGCCTATGGCCAGGTGATGGCCATCGTCGGCGAAATTTCAGCGGCCGGGTTCAAGAAAGTCGCGCTGGTATCGGATAGCAAGCGTGACCTGAAAGCCCGATGAGCGGCGAGCAGTGAACAGTGAGCGCAGGGCGTTGCTGGGTGCCGGCATCGCGCATATCCTGCTGTTTGCAGCCTTGTCGATCGGCTGGCAGTTACAGCAGACGCCGCTCACCGTCGCCGATGAGAGCGTGCCGGTTGAACTGATCGATATCGCCGAGGCGCCCCGCATCACCCAAGCGCCAAAGCCATCAATAAAGGCCGCGCCGCAGGACAATGCCGCCCCGCAACCGGCTCCCGACCCTGCCCCGCCGGAGCCTACACCAAACGTGGCCAGTGCCGTACCATTGCCAGACACGCCGCCAGAAGCGCCGCAAAAGCCAACCGGGATCAAGCCAAAGCCAGAGACAAAACCGCTCGATGTGTCACAGCTCAGCAATCTGATCGACAAGGCCCTTCCCAAGGCGCGCAGCAAGCCGCTCGATACGTCAGCGCTTGCCAGTCAGATCGCCGCTGCCACGCCAAAACAGGCAAGGATCGACCCGCGCGCCGCTGCTACCCTTGCCCAGGCCATCCAGGCCCAGGTAGCACCATGCTGGAATCCGCCGATCGGCGGCGCCGATGTCAGGAAAATGACGGTTATCATCCGCGCCGATTTCGGCCGTGACGGCGCCGTCATCGGCACCCCCAGCATCGTCAGCCAAACGGGAGTCAGCACCGGCAATGGCGATTATGCCCGGGCATTTGCCGAAACCGCCCGCCGCGCCGTGCTGCGCTGTTCGCCCTTGAAATTGCCGCCAAAACTCTATGACGTCTGGCGGTCGGTAGAAATCAACTTTGATCCGGAAAGCATGGCCTGACGGCCAGATCCAGCCATTAGAACCCGTAAACCAGCGTCAGTCGCGAAATCGTGTCGGTCTTTTCACTGCCCAATGGTGGATTGCTTTCGGAATTGAACTGGAACGACGCCCGCGCCTTCAGCGCCCCGGTCAATTGAAACGTCAAGGACGACAAGGCCTGAAACGAGGTATTGAAACTGTCGTAAAAAACTGTCGCATTCTGGCTGAATTCAAGGCCCGAGCGGATTTGCCACCAGAAATTGCCGGCGGCGCGGCCGGCGAATGTATTGCTGGTCACGCCGTTGGTAAAATTGGTCTGGCGCAGCGCCGGGCCGGCTTCGACGGACAATCTGAGGGTCGGGGCGGCGACAAGGCGATAGCCAAGGCCAAGGGATTCCGAAAAGCGTCTGTCAAAGCCCGAAAATGTGTCACGTTCCCAGGCCAGCGTGCCGAGCGCAAAAAAGCGCGGCGTGATATTGAAATTGCCTTCATAACCCGCAAAATACCGTTCGCGCGTCGTGGTGCCGTCCTGTCGCTGGTAATCAACAAGCCCGCGCAGATTATGCTTCCAGCGCCTTGATTCCTTTGTCACCGTCACACCCACCGCAATGCCCGTATTGCTGGTATTGCCGGTCGAGACATTGCCGCCGGCTTCGCCTGTCCCGCTCCAGCCATCGAGGAAGCCCTGGCTGGCTAGTTTTTCCTCACGGGCCGCTGCCTGCGCCTTGGCCAGCGCGGCTACGCGGGCATCGATTTCGGCGACGGAATTCGGGTTCGTCTTTTTGGCGATATCGGCGATTATTTTCAATTACGCCGCATCGCCGGCGGCGGCATCTATCATGACGCCAACCGCATCGGGCAGCGGCGCCGCGACGGCAGGGCCGGCGAGCAAAATGAATACCCCAGACATTGCGCCAGCTTTAAGCATTTTCATCCCCGATTTGCCTTGCATATGAACAATGACCGGGGTGGACGCGCAACACCATCTGATTTTCGAGCCTTGCAGCCGGCAATTGGCAAAATAGCCCGGCGCCAGGCATGGTGGCGCCTCCCATCGAAGCGGGCTGTCACAGCCTGTAATAATCGGGCACAACCAGTTGATGACAAGCGCTGCCATTGCCCCTGTTCCCCTCAGCCTCATCGAGCGCGAT
The DNA here is from genome assembly GCA_038221665.1 of Sphingomonadales bacterium. Classification (GTDB taxonomy): domain Bacteria; phylum Pseudomonadota; class Alphaproteobacteria; order Sphingomonadales; family Sphingomonadaceae; genus Sandarakinorhabdus. Next base: position 18,878 of record JBBRIC010000005.1, on the reverse strand, counting down.
CTGCCGGCCGCAGCTTCAGCCTTTGGCGATGCCTTTGCCCGCACCGGCTTTGCGATCGTCAGCGATCATGGCATCCCGCAGCCGGTGATCGAGAGGGCGCTGGTTGCAACCAAGGCTTTTTTCGCCCTGCCCGAGGCGACGAAGCATAATTATGTCATTGCCGGCGGTGGCGGCCAGCGCGGCCATACTGCCTTTGGGCGGGAAGCGGCAAAAGGCGCGGCGACAGCCGATCTGAAGGAATTCTGGCATGTGGCCCGGGATTTGCCAGCGGATCATCCGCTGACAGCGACAATGCCGGCAAATATCTGGCCAACCGAAATAGCCGATTTCCTGCCGGCTGTGACGGCTTTGTTCGCGGCGCTGGACAGCGCTGGTGGCCGGCTGTTGCGCGCCATCGCCGTCCATCTGGGGCTGCCCGCGGATTTTTTTGCGCCTGCGATCGCGGATGGCAATTCCATCCTTCGGCTGTTGCATTATCCGCCGGTCCATGGCGGGATTGCGGGCGCCATCCGGGCTGGCGCGCATGAAGATATCAATGTCATCACCCTGTTGCTGGGGGCCGAGGAGCCAGGGCTGCAATTGTTGGACAAGGCTGGCGAATGGCTGGATATCGTGGTGCCGCCCGATTGCCTTGTCTGTAACATCGGTGACATGCTGCAGCGCCTCAGCGGTGGCCGCCTGCCCTCCACCAGCCACCGGGTCATCAACCCGGTACCTGAACGCGCCGCTTTTGCGCGATATTCAACGCCGTTTTTTCTGCATTTCCGACCCGATTACCGGATCGAGACGATGCCGGGCGGACCCAGCGACTGGCCGCCGATCACTGCCGATGCATTTCTTCAGGAACGGCTGCGCGACATAAAGCTATTGTAACATTCGCGGCCCATTGAGGTTTTTTTCAAAGGGAATGATCATGCGTGCGCCGTTGATGGCATTGATGATCGGGCTGGGATCGCCGTGCCTGGCGGCGACCCCGCTTGCGACACCGCAAACCGGCGACAGCTATTGGCGCGAGGGCCGCGCGGCTCTGACGACTCGCATTGCCGCGGTCAATCGCCCGAAACACGCCAAAAATGTCATCCTGATGTATTGCGATGGCATGGGGATCGCGACGATTACGGCCGGGCGCATCTGGGATGGGCAAAATCCTGGCGACGGCAGTCCGCGGCGCAGCGGTGAGGAAAACAGCCTGAGTTTTGAGCGCCTGCCGCATGTCGCACTGGTCAAGACCTATAACAGCAATGCCCAGGTGCCCGATAGCGCCGGCACCGCTTCTGCCATGAACACCGGCGTCAAAACCCGCATCGGCGTCGTAAATTTTGGCCAGGACCAGCAAGCCAACGCCTGCAAGACCCAAGGCCTGTTGCCGCGCACCATCGCTGAAATCGCCAAGGCAAAGGGCATGAGCGTCGGCGTCGTGACAACAACGCGCATCACCCATGCAACGCCGGCGGCCGTCTATGGCCATGTGCCGAACCGCAATTGGGAGGGCGCGGACAAGGCCTATCCGATGGCCGATCGCGCTGCGGGTTGCGCCGATCTGGCGACACAATTGATCGATTTCGCGCCCGGCGGGATCGATCTCGCCATGGGTGGCGGCCGCGCACGATTTTTGCCGTTGAAAAGCGGCGGCTTGCGCGACGATGGTGTCGATCTGGTGGCGCGCTGGCAGGCACGTTTCCCCGATGGCCATTATGTCGTCGACCAGAAAGGCCTCACCGCCTTGAACGCCAGCGCCGCCGGGCCGGTGCTTGGATTGTTCAACGACGATCATCTGAACTATGAAGCTGACCGCGACCGGGGCAAGGAGCCCAGCCTGTCAGAAATGGCGCTGTTCGCCGTACGCCATCTGCAAAAGGCCAGTCCAAAGGGCTATTATCTGATGATCGAGGGCGGTCGTATCGATCATGCCCATCATGCGACAAACCCCTATCGCGCCTTGTCTGAAACCCAGCAATTCTCGCGCACGGTTGCGGCCGTGCTGGCCAGTGTCAACTTGAACGACACGCTGGTGCTGGTAACGGCCGACCATAGCCATGTCATGACGATTGCCGGCTATCCACAGCGCGGCAACGATATCCTTGGCTTTATCAAAAGCGCGCCCGGTGATGAAGCGCATGGCGGCAGCCGCGACGGCATCGCGCTCGATGATCGCGGCCAGCCGATGACGACGATCAGCTATGCCAATGGGCCGTTTGTTTACCCCGGCCTGTCGCGCCTGCTGCCACCGACGGACAAGGATTATCTCGCCGACAAGCTGCATGGCACCGACAGCGAGACACATGGCGGTGAGGATGTCGCGCTGTTCGCCGATGGCGCCGGTTCAGCGTTGGTAAGCGGCGTAATGGAGCAGAACGTCATTTTTCATGTCATTGCCGAAGCACTTGGCTGGCAATAAATCCGTCACGACGGTCCGGATTGGCCATCGGCTGTGGATAGATTTGCATCGCTGACCTGCTGGGGCGCTGCAAGCCGCAGCGCTGCCGTGGCACCGAACATTATGCCAATGGCCAGCCCTGCAATCCAGAACAATCGATAATTGGTCAGGCGCTTGCGAGCCGGTTCGTGTCGTTGAGGCATTACGTATGGCGCCCTGATTAATGTGTTGCAGATCCTATCGAAAGTTAAAGCAAGATTCGTGCCATCTGCCTAACCTCTTGATATAGATCAGCTGTCAAATTTGCGCCGTCACAAGACTGTAAGAATATCCGACACTCTTCAGCGATAGACCGCGGCGATGAACATCAGGCCATCGGGCGGGGCGTTGAGGCCAAGCCGGGTTCGATCGCGCGCGGCAAGGGCGGCCGCCAGATCATCGGCGCTCCAACGGCCTTCGCCGACCAGCTTCAGGCAGCCGGTCATCGATCTGACCTGATGGTGGAGGAATGACCGCGCCGCCGCCTCGATGATGATCTCATCGCCGCTGCGCGTGACCGACAGGCGATCGAGCGTTCGGATCGGCGACGGTGATTGGCAGGCCGCTGATCGAAACGTCGTGAAATCATGGCTGCCGATCAGCAATTTGGCCGCTGTCGCCATGGCATCGGCATCCAGCGCCGGCGTGACCTGCCAGGCAAGGCCCGCCTGCCATGTCAAAGCTGCCCGCCGATTGATGATCCGATAACGATAGGCCCGGCCATAGCAATCGAACCGTGCATGAAAGCCCGGGCTTGTTTCAGTACAGGCGATGATGGCAATGGGGTGCGGCCGCAGCAGCGCGTTGATCGCGGCCATCAGGCGAAACCCGGTCATCGGTCGATCGAGATCGAAATGCGCGACCATTGCTGCGGCATGGACCCCCGCATCGGTACGCCCCGCGCCATGAACGGCCGGATTTTCGCCGCTGAACGCCGCGATCGCGGTTTCGATGGCGCCCTGGACCGAGGGGCCGTTCGACTGGCGCTGCCAACCAAAAAACGGCCGGCCGTCATATTCGATGGTGATGCGCCAACGCGTCAAATGACCAAAGTCCCGGCCGGCACCGACCAGCCGTTCAACATTGCAGCCACAGCCATGGCCGGTTTGCCGGGACGTTGCACGACCGTTGGTCGCAGCGCGCCATCGCCAGTGCCGATCAGCAGCCGGTCATCGACGATAACACCGGCAGAAAATAGCCCGGGCACGACATCGGCGGCCAGAATTTTCAAGCGTATCCCGGCAATTTCGACAAAACCGCCCGGCACCGGATTATAGGCGCGGATGGCGCGTTCCAGAACCTTGGCTGGCTGGCTCAAATCCAGCCGCGCTTCGGCCTTGTCGATTTTTGGTGCCAGGGTGACGCCATCCACAGGCTGCGGCGTGCCGACAATGTCGCCGGCAAGCGCCGCAACCATCAACCGCGCGCCCATGACGCTCAGCTCTGTGGTCAATTCGCCGGCGGTCTTTGCATCGATGGAAGTCGTTTCCGTCAGGATCATCGGCCCCGAATCCAGCCCGGCCTCCATCTGCATGATGGTGACGCCGGTAACGGTGTCGCCGGCAAGGATCGCGCGCTGCACCGGCGCCGCCCCGCGCCAGCGCGGCAACAGGGAGCCATGGATATTTAGGCAACCACGCATTGGCATATCAAGTATGGCCTGCGGCAGGATCAGGCCATAGGCCGCCACCACCGCGATATCGGCGTCAAGCGCCGAAAATGCCGCCTGTGCGTCCGCGGCACGCAGAGTATGCGGCGTCCGGACCGGAATGCCCAACGCATCGGCCGTCTGCTGCACCGCGCTGATCGCCATTGGCTTGCCCCGCCCTGCGGGCTGGGGGGCACGGGTGTAAACGGCGATAATCTCGTGCCCCGCCGCAATCAGCGCCTGCAAAGCAGGCACTGCAAAGGCAGGCGTTCCCATGAAGATGATGCGCATGGCTATATTATAGCAGATCGAGCGCCATAGGCAGCAAAGGCCCGCTGGCCCCGCCGATCAGCGCGCTGCAACCACCGTCACGGCACGCCGATTTTTGGCCCAGGCCGCTTCATCACTGGCTTCGGCAACCGGGCGTTCCTTGCCGTAGCTGATAGTCGTCATACGGCTGGTCGCCACCCCTTGCGCTGCCAGAAAATTCTTGGCGGCCGTCGCGCGGCGATCACCGAGCGCCAGATTATATTCACGGGTACCGCGTTCATCGGCATGGCCTTCGACAGTCACCCGGACATCGGGGTAACGCGCCAGCCATTCCGCCTGTTTGCCCAATATGGTTCGGGCCTCGTCATCGATTTCATAGCTGTCGTACTGAAACAACACTGTGTCCGATCCGGATTGGGCGACGAAATCCGCGACAGAACCCGGCACCCTGCTGTTGCCAACGCCAGCAACCGGCGGCACGCCGCTGCCATTGTCGACTGGCACTGCCGTCGTCGGTACGCCGCCGGCCGGAGGCGGCGGGGGCGGCAGATCCTTTTTCTTCGTAGCGCAGGCCGAGACGCCGAGCGCAAGGGCAGCAATGAGCGGGAGCATTACCGAACGCTGCATCTTCATCTTGGCTTCCTTCATTCGAGCGCTCCCCTTTGGTGCTTTTAGCCGGAACGCGGGCCCGGGCAAACATAGTCTGGCGTTACGGCAACAATGGCGACCAGGCCGGATCGGAACCATCCAGCGGCGTTGGCACCTTGCGTTCATTCTGACCCGACAGATCGACCGACCATAGGTCGACCGGGCCGCCGCGTGCTGCCCTGAAAAACAGTATGACGCGACCATTGGGTGACCAGGTCGGACCTTCATCCTGATAGGCATTGGTCAACAAACGCTCGCCACTGCCATCGGGTTTCATCACGCCGATTGAAAAACGCCCGCCACCAATTCGCGTGAAGGCGATCAGGTCACCACGCGGGCTCCAAACCGGCGTTGCCGCGCGACCGTCACCAAAGCTGATGCGCTGCTGCCCCGAACCGTCGGCGTTCATCACATAAAGCTGTTGTGAACCGCCGCGATCGCTTTCGAAAACAATGCGGCTGCCATCCGGGGAATAGCTGGGCGCGGTATCGATGCCTGGCTGGTTGGTCAGCCGCGTCAGCTTGCGACCGGCGAGTTCAAGTCGAAAAATGTCGGTATTGCCCCCCGTCGACATCGAAAATATCAGATTTGAACCATCTGGCGAAAATCGCGGCGCAAAGCTCATGTTGGGAAAATCGCCGATCGCCTGCTGTTTGCCGGACCCGAGCGTGTACAGCCAGACGCGCGGACGATTCCCTTCAAACGACATATAGGTGATCGTCTGTTGCCCGGGCGCAAAGCGCGGCGTCAGCACCAGATTCTGGCCCGATGTCAGGAACCGATGGCCAGCCCCATCCTGATCCATGACGGCCAGCCGTTTGATGCGTCGGGTCTTGGGCCCGGTTTCCGAAACATAAACGATGCGGCTGTCGAAATAGCCGGTTTCGCCCGTCAGCCGGGCATAGACCAGATCGGCACATTTATGCGCGACCCGACGCCAGCCATCTGCGGTCGTCACAAAGCCCTGGCGCGCCAGTTCTTCGGCTGAAAAAACATCATAGGCATAGCAGCCAAGTGTGATCCCGCCATCGGCATTGGCGGTAACGGTGCCGGTTACCAGGGCCTGCGCCGCAATCGTGCGCCAGCTGGCGAACTGGGGCCGCAGCACATCGTCGGGGTTGACCACGCTGGTAAACGCCGCCGGATCGAGCGGCCGGAACAGCCCCGAAGATTTCAGATCGGCTGCGATGACCTGCGCCACCCGCGCGCCAAGCTCGGCCGTGCTTCCAGCCGCGGTCGGCAGCACCGCTGGCGTTGCAAAGCCGGGCACCGCGATCGGCAACGGCGCTGCAATCCCCGAATTAATGTCGACGCGAATTGGCGCTGCCTCGCCGGGATCGGCGTCGAGTGCCAGAGAAAACACGACGCCAAGCGCCACGAGAACGGGAAACAGGTTACGCATGGCCGCCCTGATAGCATCGCCAGCGCGACACCGGAACCGCTTTCAACGGCTGATATGCAGATGAAATGCACGCCCGTCCCCTGCGCGCGGCGCCTTGCAAACTGTTGACCCCTTGCCGACCACGCGACTATAGGAACCGTCCACGCGCCAAGGGTTGATTGGCGGAATGGCAGCGTAGCTCAGTTGGTGAGAGCGCCGGATTCATAACCCGGAGGTCGGCAGTTCAAATCTGCCCGCTGCTACCAGTCATCGGCATATCAGGCGACAGCTGCGGGTGGCGGCTGTCTGCCGGGGCCGGGATGCTGCCAGAATTCCTCACGCGAATTGGTCCGGGGAAACGGCGTTTCAGGCTCGGGCACATCCAGAAACGCGCAGAGCGGTTTCCAGCCCTGGCTGGCTTCAAAAATCAGCAAACGCTCAGGCGCGATGGCAGCGATTACCGCAGCGTTGTGCGCCTCGAATGCAGCGATGGCACTGGCTTTGCTGACATCGCCGCCAAATGTTTGTTCAAAGACGATCCTGTAGGCAAATCGCATCGGATGTTCGGTTGCGCCGGCCTGTGCGGCCATGGCCTTCAGGATGGTTTCGTTCATGCTTTCGTACCAGCGTTCCGGGTCCCGGCGCGACAGGATGATTTTGGCGTCCGGAAAATGCGCTGCCAGGGCCCGATAATAATGGGCGCTCGGCCAATCGACACTGGCGCGATAGCCGGCAAATACGGCATCCCAATCGACGGTTTCGCCCCTTGATATGGCATCCCAGTAGGGCACTTGCGTCGCGGCGTTGGCGAAAACCTCGTACATGTGGTGGCACGGCCCGAACCCCAGGCTTTCCAGCGCCGACTTCAGCGTCATGGTGCCGGTGCGGCGAAGGCCAGCGCCGACTACCTGCAATGTCATGATCAATTCCCCCGCCTATTACAATTCTAGGCGATTTGTCGAAATCCCGGCAAGTCGATAGGAAATTCCGACCCGAGCGCTTATGACGGGGGTTGTGTCTATTGCACCGCCCCCGTCCTGGTCGCTGATTGTCCATGGCGGCTCGGGTCGGCTGACGCGCGAAAATGTCAGCGCGGCGGCCGATGCCGCGTATCGCGCCGGGCTGGCAGCCGCGCTGGCGGCGGGCGGCTCCCGGTTGGCGCAAGGCGACAGCGCTGTCGATGCTGTCGAAACAGCCGTGCGGTTACTAGAGGATGATCCCGCCTATAATGCCGGGCGTGGCGCGGTCTATACGGCCGAGGGTCGTATCGAACTCGACGCCGCGATCATGGATGGCGCGACCCGCGCAGCCGGGGCCGTTGCCGGCGTGACCCGTACCCGCAATCCCGTCAGTCTCGCCCGCGCCGTCATGACAGCCAGCCCGCATGTGCTGCTGGCGCGCGACGGGGCCGATGTATTTGCATTGGAACAGGGGCTGGAACAGGTGGAAACCGGTTGGTTTCGCGTTGAAGAACGCTGGCAGGCCCTGCAGGCGATGAAGGCAGCCGCGGCACGCGGCGAATCGCTGTTCGACAAGACGTTGAAATATGGCACCGTCGGCGCGGTGGCGCGCGATACTGTCGGCCATCTCGCAGCGGCTACCTCGACTGGCGGATTGACCGGCAAGCGCTGGGGCCGGATCGGCGATTCGCCTGTGTTGGGGGCAGGCACCTGGGCGAACGATGATAGCGTCGCGATTTCAGCCACAGGCTCTGGTGAAGATTTTATCCGCTTGGCCGCTGCCCATGAAATCTGCGCTCGCATCCGGATGCTGGGCGAAACCCCGCAGTTTGCGGCCGATGCGGTGCTGGCTGAATTGCGCAGCATTGATGGCGATGGCGGGGTGATTTTTGCTGGCGCCGATGGCAGCCTTGGCTGGTCGTTCAATACGCTGTCAATGCTGCGCGGCTGCGTCACTGCCTCCACAAAGCCGCTAGTGGCAATCTATGCCGACGAAGGCTAAATCGAACCCGATCCCGGCAATGGCGGGACAGTCCAAGGATCCTCGCCCCATGTCGATGCCAGCCGCATTCCAGAACCGCCTGTCGATCCCTGTGATCGGATCGCCGCTGTTCATCATCTCGGGGCCGGAACTGGTCATGGCGCAATGCCGGGCTGGTATCATCGGAAGTTTCCCGAGTTTGAACGCCCGGCCATTGCCGCAGTTCGAAGAATGGCTGCAACGGCTTGGCGCGGAATTGACCGACCAGGACGCGCCCTATGCCGTCAACCTGATTGTCCATAAATCCAATGACCGGTTGATGGCCGATCTGGAATTATGCGTAAAATACAAGGTGCCGCTGATCATCACCTCGCTTGGCGCGCGGGAGGATGTGAACCAGGCCATCCACAGCTATGGCGGCATTGTCATGCACGACATCATCAGCAACAAATTCGCGAAAAAGGCTGTTGAAAAAGGCGCCGATGGCCTGATCGCGGTGGCAGCGGGCGCCGGCGGCCATGCCGGCACCATCTCGCCTTTCGCGCTGGTGCAGGAAATTCGGGAATGGTTCAACGGACCGCTGGCTCTGTCGGGAAGTATCGCCACTGGCGCCGCCGTGCTCGCTGCCGAAGCGATGGGCGCCGATTTCGGCTACATCGGCAGTGCCTTTATTGCGACCGAAGAAGCCCGGGCCGTGCCGGGTTACAAGGACATGATCGTCGATAGCGCGGCCAACGACATCGTCTATTCCAATCTTTTTACCGGCGTCCATGGTAACTATTTGCGCCCATCCATCGAAAAGGCCGGGATGGATCCTGATAACCTTGCCGTCAGCGACCCCAGCGTCATGAATTTTGGCAGCGGCGGCAACACCGATGCCAAGGCCTGGAAGGACATCTGGGGCTGCGGCCAGGGCATTGGCGCCGTCAAATCGGTGATGCCGGCCGGCGAACTCGTGGCGCGGCTGATCCGCGAATATGATGCCGCCAAAGGCCGGTTGACCGGCGGTAACTTGGCAATGAGGATAGCGGCAGAATGATAGGCAATATGATGCAAAATGGTGAATTGACGGCGCGTGGACGTCTGGCATGGCTGCTGGGGGCGCTGCTTGTCGGCCTCGCCAGCCAATATTGCGTCAACTTCGGGGTTTGTGCGCTGCCGCTCCAGTAACGCTTGGCCGCGCTGCACCAGCAGCGTAGACTGATGGTGCAACAGCTAAGGCCAAATTGCCATGGACCTGTCGACTGCTATCGAAACGCTTTGCAGGATCATCCTGAGAGCCCGCGAATTCGAAGCGTTGGTACCAGAGACGGACCCCGATGAAGGCTCCAATCCGACGGATGACGGCAATGCTGACGCGCTGGAGGATGATGGCGAAAATCCGGCTGAAACCGAATTGCGCGCCATCATCGATGATCTTGCCGATGACGAACAAGCCGAAGTCATTGCCCTTGCGCTGGTCGGACGCGGCGATTTCGATGCCAATGAATGGGATGAAGCGCTGGACGCTGCGGTCGAAGAAATTTCCGACGCAGCCGACTGGATGCTGGCGCAACCAACGTTCAGCACCGATCTTGAAAATGGCATGGCCGCCTTCGATCTGAGCTGTGATGGCTTGGGTACGGTCGTCTGATCACGTCAGCAGCGCGCCGTGGCGGCGCGCGATTATGCCTTCCGGCGCACCACCCGTTCGGCGTTGGTCTCGATTGCCGGCGCTGCCCGGCTTTTGACACCCAATGAAATCAACAGCGACGATGACACAAAGATCGACGAATAGGTGCCGATGATGATGCCGAGCACCATGGCGGCGGTGAACCCGAAAATCACATCAGGGCCTAGCAGCAGCATGGCCAACAACGCGGCCAACACGGTCATCGAGGTCATCACCGTGCGTGGCAGGGTCTCATTGACCGACAGATCGATGATCGGGCCGATATCCATCGTCCGATATTTGCGCAGATTTTCGCGGATGCGGTCATCGATGACGACCTTGTCGTTCAAGGAATAGCCGATGATGGTCAGCACGGCGGCGACCACATTCAGATCGAATTCAAGCTGCGTCAGCGCGAAAAATCCCAGCGTCACCACAACATCATGGACCAGCGCGACGACCGTTGAAATGCCAAAGAACCATTCAAAGCGGAACCAGGTGAACAGCGCCACAAACAACATCGACAGGCCGACCGCCCATAACCCGCTTTTGATCAATTCGCCCGATACCTTGCCCGATACGGACTCGGTGCGCCGGAAATTCACTTCACCATAATCGGCCTTTAGCCCGGCCTGCACCTTTGCAACAACGCGTTGCACTGCGGCCTGGTCGCCTTCGGGCAAGGGCAGTCGAATGAGGATGTTTTTGGGGCTGCCAAACTCCTGCAAGGCGGAAGTGCCGACGCCCAGGCTGTCGACCTTGCTGCGCAATTTGTCGAGCGGTGGTGGCGCCTTGAATTCGACCTCCATCGTCAAGCCGCCGATGAAATCGACCCCGAGGTTGAGGCCACGCGTCGCCAGCAGGCCAATCGAGCCGATGGTCAGCAACAGCGTCAGCGCAAAGGCAATGAAGCGCAGCCGGACAAAGCCGATATTGGTATTGTCGGGAACGAGTTTCAGCGGCATTTTTCCGGTCCCTAAATCGTCAACGCCGCCGGCCGGCCCTTTGCAAGCCAGCGCGCCACCATCAGGCGGACGACTGTGACAGCCGTGAACACCGAGGTAGCGATGCCGATCGACAGCACGACGGCAAAGCCCTTGATCGGCCCCGAGCCAAAGATGAACATGATGATCGCGACGATGATGTTGAGGCTGTTGGCGTCCCAGATCGTGCGGGTTGCGTCGCGAAAGCCGACTTCCACGCTTGGGATGACGCCCCTGCCCTTGCGCTGTTCTTCGCGGATGCGCTCGTTGATCAGCACATTGGCATCTACGGCCGCACCGATCGTCAGCACCAGCCCGGCAATACCCGGCAAGGTCAGCGTGAAACCGCCGGCCGACATAACGCCAAGGATGAGGAGGACATTGATGATCAGCGCCAGCACCGCATAAATGCCGAACCGGCCATAGCTTGCAATCATCAACAGCGACACAGCGATGATCGCGACGCCGGCAGCGATGGCGCCGGAGCGGATCGAATCGGCGCCAAGATCGGGGCCGACGGTGCGTTCCTCGACCACTTTCAATTCGACAGGTAACTTGCCCGAGCGCAACAATATGGCGAGTTCATTGGCCGACTGGACGGTATAGTTGCCTGAAATAATACCCGAGCCGCCAAGAATCGGTTCATTGATATTGGCCACTGAAATGACCTTGCTATCAAGGATGATGGCAAATGGCTTGCCGACATTTTCCTGCGTTACCTGAGCAAATCGCCGCCCGCCGGTCGAATCAAAACGAAAACTGACCGCGGGTGAGCCATTCTGGTCGGTCGAAACCTGGCTGTCGACCAGCTGATCGCCGGTGATGACGGCGCGGCGTTTCAATACCGTTGGGCCGCCGTTGATGCTGGGCAGGATCTGGCTGCCTGGCGGCACGCGTCCGGCGGCGGCTTCGCTGGGATCGGCGTTGGTATCGACCAGCTTGAATTCGAGCTTGGCGGTTTTGCCCAGCAACGCTTTCAGCGCGCTTGGATCCTGCAAGCCCGGCACCTGCACGACGATGCGATTGGCACCCTGACGCACGATTGTTGGTTCGCGGGTGCCTAGTTCATCGATGCGCTTGCGGATTACTTCGACGGCCTGCGCCATGGCATTATCGACAGATTGGGCGATGCCTTCATCGGTTTCGGTCAAGACGATTCGATTACCGTCAACCACCGTGACCTCGACATCGCGCGCGCCGGACAGGCCCGACAGCGGCCGAGTCACCGTGCGCAGCGTCTCAACGGCGGCATCGAGCCGCGTCGGATCGCTGACAATCAGGCTGAGTTTGCCACCCGCGGTCGACAGATCGGTGTACTGGATCGCACCGCCGGTAGCGGCGCGCAATTCACTGCGGACGGTATCTTCAAGGCTTTCGAGCTTGGTCCGGCGCACATCTTCGGTGCTGGCTTCGAGCATCAGATGCGAACCACCGCGCAAATCGAGCCCGAGGCTGATCTGTTTTGACGGGAGGAAAGACGGCAGCGCGGCCGCCTGGCGTTCAGACAGGAAATTGGGCGCTGCGAACAGAAAACCCAGAAGAATGGTCGCCCCGATCAACCAGATTTTCCACGGCGGAAAGTCGAGCACGATCGATCAGACCTTGCCGACTTTGGCGCTGTCGTTGGCCGCAACCGGGGTCGAGCGATTGCGGACATCGCCCAGCGTCGATTTCAGCGCGCGTACCTTGACAGTTGGCGCCAGCTCGATCTCGACTTCATTATCGATGACCCTTGTAACCTTGCCGATAAGGCCGCCGCCGGTCACCACTTCATCGCCCTTTTGAACGGCGTTCAACATTTCGCGGTGTGCCTTGGCACGTTGCTGCTGCGGCCTGATCATCAAAAAGTAAAAGATCGCGAAGATGGCGATATAAGGCGCAAAGGCGATCAGGCCAGCATAGCCGGCGCCGGCGCCGGTTGCAGCCTGGGCAAAGGCCGGAGATTCAAACATCGAAATAGGGCTTTCCGCTGGTCCGAAAGAGGACAAGCTGCCGCCAATAGCCGGTTGCTAGAGCCCGCGCAAAGCCGCTGCGCTGCGGCGGCGTTGCGCGGGCCGCGTAGGCTCGGTCAGCGGCTCAATGCGGCGGGCCGTTGACCTGCTGATAATTGGTCTGGGTGCCATTCTGCATCGGCTGATACCAGGTGCCGTTGCAGTTTACATAGACCTGGCCGTTGCTGACCTGCTGCTGGCAATCCTGACCGTTGACGTTGGTATTGTTGTTATTATTGTTGCCGCTTTTAATTACCGATGCGACGACTGCTGCACCAGCAGTCACCGCTGCTGTTTTGCCGACAAATTCGCCAAAACTGTCGCCATTATTGTTATCCCAATTGCCATTGTTATAACCATTATTATAGCCATTGTTGTAGCCCCGGCCGCCACCGCCATTGACGACAACCACATCGGGCCGCTGGCCGGGGCGGTTGTTGTTTTGGCCCGGGCGGTTGTTATTCACATTGACGTTGCGGTTGACGTTGCGGTTGACACTGGAGTTGCTGACCGAACGGACGTTGCGATTGGCCGCCGCATTGCCGCCACCGCCCGCCGCGGCACGGCCGCCGCCGCCGCCACTCTGTGCCGCTGCGCGGGCTCCGCCACCGCCGCCGCCACGATTGCCTTTCTGGGCTTCGGCCGGGAACGCCGTCAGCGTCATTGTTGCAGCGCCTGCAACGAGGAAGAATCTCTGTAAAGTTTTCATGGTCAGTTTCTCCTCACTTGGCCGCCGCATTGGCGCTGACGAGCGGAATCTTGATTGAATCCTTTGTCGGCAAAAAGCTGAAGCCGTTGGTGCCAATCTTGGGGTCCATGTTCCAGGTAAAATAGGCCACATATTGCGGCTGCGCCGGATCGGTCAGCGTGGTGATCACCAACTTTCTGGGCAGCGGCTTGTCACCTTCATCGATCCAGATCTGGAAATCGGTGCCCTGTTGCCGAAAGGCATAGTGCATGGTTGAATTGTCGCCCAGTTTCGCGGGGCCTACGCGAAAGCCTTCAACCGGCCGCTCCGCCGACGCCGAAGGATCACCCCAGCGGAACAGATCTTGCAGTGGAAAATCGATCCCGAACTGGTCATAGGCCCTGGTCAATAGTTGCGCGATGGTGCCGGTCATCGGGGCCTGAGCATAATAGCCCTTCAGCGGTGTTTCGACGGTCAATTCCTTGCCATCAAAAAACAGGCGGACAAAACGCCGGTCATTGCGAAGCTCGGCAAATAAATTACCTGGCGCATCGACGACATAGCGCACGCGGTTGAGAAATTGCAGTTTCTGGCCATTGCCCAGCACTTCTTCCTGGGTGCTGTCCGATTTGACCTCAAAGCGTTTGAGGGTGCGCAAATAGGCCCCCATGCGATCGAGCGCTGCGATCGCATCCGGTTCCAGTCTAGGTGCGGCCGCTGCCACCGCAGGCGCCATTTTAGCCTCCGGGGCCGCGCTCGCAACGCCCGCCGGCAGCGCCAGCAACGCAGCCGTCGCGATCAGCCAGGTCCATCGATTCTGCATGCGAAATCTCCCCAATTCCCCACAGCAATGTCATTGCTGCGGCCCTATCAAGCGAACCACGGTAGCAATTTTTTCGGCGCTGAATTGTCGGAATTTTTACATATCGCTATAATTTTCGGTTGAAAGGCGACATAGTTGATCATTAGCATCGGTAAATGTCAGACATCCATGATGACCCGCTGCAACGTATCGCTATCGCGCTGGAGCGGCTCTCGCCCTTGCGGTCTTCTGCCAATCCCCTGATCGGCCATTGGTTTTCCTGGACAATCAAGGGCCTTGCCGCGGTACCGCAGCCACACGCCACGCCGCTGGCGCATTATGTGGGTGTCGATGCCCAGCTGGCGCAGCTTGTTGAAAATGCCCGGCGTCATGCGCTCGGCCTGCCCGCGCATGATGTGCTGCTATGGGGTGCGCGCGGTATGGGCAAAAGCTCGCTGGTACGGGCTGTTCATGCCAGCCTGGTTGGCGCGGGCCATGATGTGGTGCTGGTGCAGGTGGCACAGACCGATCTGGCCAGCCTGCCGGCACTGTTCGAAAGCGTCGCGCAGGTGCAGCGGCGTTTCACGCTGTTTCTGGACGACATCACGCTGGCCGGCGACAGCCCGGATGGCGCTGCCACCATCCATGCGCTGCGGTCGTTGCTCGACGGCGGCGTCATGGCGCGGCCGGATAATGTGCGGCTGGCCGTTACCTCCAATCGCCGCAATCTGGTCCCGATGCAGTTTTCCGACGATCAATCGGTTAATCCACGTGACAATGTCGATGATCAGCTGGCGCTCGCCGATCGCTTTGGGCTGCGGCTGGGGTTTCATGCCTGCGACCAGCCGACGTATCTGGCCATCGCCCGCACCTATGCCATGGCGCATGGCCTGACCTTTGATCCGGCGGCGGCGCTGGCCTGGGCCACCGGTCGGGGGGCGCGATCGGGCCGCGTCGCCTGGCAATTCACCGTCGAAAGCGCCGGTGCCCAAGGCCTGAAATTATAGTCCGCGCTCGACAAACATCGGGGTGGGCTGCAACATCGCCCCTGCTTGCGAACCAACACGTTTCACATCGAGGCAATCATGCGCAAAATTGTCGATCTGGCCTGCATAATTGGCCTGTTGTCAGGCGAACTGGCGTTCATCGCGCCGGCCATGGCGCAGACCCAGTCACAAAGTCGCGATGGCCGATTTTCAACTGGCAGCAGCTGGGGAAATGGCGATGATCGCGGCTGGAATAGTGGCAATAATGGTCAGACAGTTCGCTGCGAATCGCGGCGCAACAATTATGTCGAATGCCGGGTCGATACACGCGGCGGCGTGCGCATCAGCCGCGTCATTGGCGGCAATTGCCAGCAAGACCAGAGCTGGGGCTGGCGCGACGGCCTGATCTGGGTGAACCGGGGTTGCCGTGCCGAATTCCAGACCGGCGGCTTTGGTGGCGGCAGCGGCGGCAACTGGAATGGCGGCGGCGCATCGGGCAACATTGTTCGCTGCGAGTCCTGGAATTTCCAATATGCCGAATGCCGCGCCGATACGCGCGGCGGCGTACGCGTTTCCCGGGTGCTCGGTGGAAGCTGCCCCGAAGGTCGCAACTGGGGCACGCGGGGCAATGTCATTTGGGTCAATAATGGCTGCCGGGCTGATTTTCAGTTGCTCAATGGCAATGGTAATAATGGCAGCAGCAATGGCGGCAACAACACGGCGCTGATCATCGGCGGCGTCGTCGTTGCGGCGGGCCTTGCGGCGATTATTGCCAGCAGCAGCAAAAAACCCGCATCCGCACCTGCGGCAGGTTCCGGTTCAGCCGGCACCGCGCCACCGCTGCCAACGACGCCGCCTGCAAATGCCGGCCGGCCGGCGCGCATTAACGTACCAACCGGCGGGGTAACACCCGATGCGCGCCCGTCGCTTACGACCTGCCTCACCGAAATCGCCCGCCAGATCGGCGCCACCGGCGGCACCGAAATCGGCCTCGATCGCTTTGACGATGTTATCGCCGGCAATGGCGGTTTTCGTTTCCGCATGGTTTTAAAGGCAATTTACCCCGATGAAATACGCAGCATTCCGGTCTTTTGCCGCGCTACGCCCACCGCGATCATCGAACTGAGCTTTGGCTGAGGCGTCGCTGACGCAGTTGGGGGCTATCGGTTGCGGCAAACCCCTTTCGCCCGCTAAGACAGGGCAAGATCAATTGCAAAGGCCTGTCGATGACGTTGGTTAGGGGTTTCTGGCGCATCATTGTCGGGGTGAAGGATCTGCTGGTCATCATCCTGCTGCTGGTGTTTTTCGGCGCGCTCTGGGCCGCGCTGACCAGTCGGCGGTTGCCGTCGGTACCATCGGGCGCAGCGCTGGTTCTCGATCTCA
Source organism: Sphingomonadales bacterium (assembly GCA_038221665.1). Taxonomy (GTDB): domain Bacteria; phylum Pseudomonadota; class Alphaproteobacteria; order Sphingomonadales; family Sphingomonadaceae; genus Sandarakinorhabdus. The sequence goes on along the minus strand of JBBRIC010000005.1, from coordinate 2,090 downwards.
GCGGGGCTGTCGTCGATCAGGCGGCGCAGGAATCGCCGCTCCAGGCCATCAGCGGCGCGCCGTCGCGCCAGCAATCGCAAGTCCGCGACATCATCCTTGGCATCGATACTGCCGCCAGGGATGACCGTATCAAGGCCTTGGTGCTCGATCTCGATACGTTCGTTGGCGCCGGTGAGGCCAATCTGCAATCGATCGGCGACGCCATCCAGCGCTTCAAAAAGGCTGGAAAGCCGGTCAGTGCCTATGCGACCGCCTATACCGATGAAGGCTATTATCTTGCTGCCCGGGCCAACAGGATCTGGCTCAACCCCCTGGGCGGCGTGCTGTTGACGGGGCCGGGTGGATCGGGGCTGTATTTCAAGCAAGCTCTTGATAAATTGCACATCGATGTCAATGTTTTCCGGGTCGGCACCTACAAGGCTGCCGTCGAACCGTTTACGCGATCGAGTTCATCGCCCGAGGCCAAGGCCGCCGAACAGGCGCTGGTCGACAGCCTTTGGGGAACATGGCTGGCCGATGTGCACGCCGCAAGGCCGACGACCGACGTGCCGGGTTTTATCGCGCAATTGCCGCAACGGCTCGGCGCCGCTGGGGGCGATCAATCAAAGGCAGCGCTCGATGCAAAACTCATCGATGCCATCGGCACGCGCAGCGATTTCAATGCAGCGATGATCAAGCAGGTCGGCGAGGGCGAAGAACAGCGCCGCTTCGGCACCTACAAGGGCGTAACGCTGGGCAATTATCTCGCCGCCACCACATCGCTGATTCCGGAATCGGGCAGTGCCGTTGGCATTGTTTACGTGACCGGCAATATCGTTGATGGCGAAGCGCCGCGCGGCACCGCCGGCGGCACTACGATTGCCAGGGCCATTGCCGATGCCATCGCCGACAATGACGATATCAAGGCGCTGGTGGTCCGCGTCGATTCAGGCGGCGGATCGGTGCTCGCATCCGAAGAAATTCGCCAGGCTCTGGTCGATGCCAAGGCCGGCGGCCTGCCGATCGTCGCGTCCTTTGGCCCGGTTGCGGCATCGGGTGGCTATTGGGTGGCAACGGCCGCCGATCAGATTTTTGCGCAGCCATCAACGATTACTGGCTCGATCGGTGTCTTTGCCATCATCCCAAGCTTCAACCGGTCATTGGCAGAATTGGGGATTGCCACCGACGGCGTCAAATCAACGCCTTATTCGGGTGAACCGGACGTTCTCGCCGGCCTGTCGCCCGAAACCCGTGTGGTCCTTCAAAGCGGTGTCGAGGATATTTACCGCCGTTTCACGACGCTCGTCGCCACGGCCCGCAAGCTTCCGGTGGCAGAGGTTGACCGCATCGGCCAGGGCCGCGTCTGGGCCGGGACTACGGCCAAGCAGCTCCGGCTGGTCGACGATATCGGTGGCCTTGATGCAGCCGTCGCCGCCGCCGCCCGGCGTGCCGGCATCAAGGGCGTGCCACGCACCATCGACATCGAACGACCATTATCGCCGTTCACGCAATTGGTTGCCTCCATAATCGGCAGTGGAGACCCTGAAGATTCAGTGGCCCGCGATCCCTTTGCCAAGCTCGCAAGTGCCTCGCGTCTGCGCCTGTTTGCGGCGATTGGCGATGTTGCGGCGATCAACAATGGCCCGACCATGCAGGCGGCCTGCCTCGAATGCGTCGCCCATGGTTCGCCCCGCGTTGCGATGGCGGCAAAGGGAGAGGGCTGGCTGGCACGTCTGTTGAAATAATGTCCTCCCCCGTAAAGCTCGTTGCACGTCGCAGCGGGCTGCGGCGACAAGCAGGGCACTGAAAACAAAAGATAGTGTCCCGCAGGGCAGTCGGTTTGAGCACTGCTGAACTTCAGATCAGGGACACTTGACGCGTTTCCACTTTGGTTGCAGCGCAACCGTCATGCTGGCGAAGGCCAGCAGCTTCTGCCGGGCCAAACCCGCCTGTGTCATATTTATAAAGGCTGTTGCGCCAGCGGCCCGACCTTTGACCAGCAGTGGATGCCGGCCGCCGCCAGCGTGACGTTTCGCTTTTGAACGAGGCCAGCCCGTTCAAATAACCAAAGATACCTAGAGCGTGATGACATCAGGTAGGATTGCCAGGAC
>JBBRIC010000004.1:0-57522 GCA_038221665.1 Sphingomonadales bacterium | reverse complement strand
TTGCCACGCACCAAAATCAACACCGTCCTGGCAATCCTACCTGATGTCATCACGCTCTAAAACTGTTCGATGAGCGGCTCGGTGCGCAGGGCCTTTGATGACCAGACATAGATGGACAGGATGACCAGCGCCGCCGCGCCGAGCATATACGGCAAATGGCTGCCGAATTGATAAAGCCCGATGCCGACCGCCGGCGCCAGGATGAAGCACGACCCGTTGATCGAGGTGACGGCGCCGGCAACGCCGCCCTGTTCGGCCCGCCCGACAGCCAGGCTGGCGCCGGCGGTGAAACCCGGCCGGGCAAAGCCATAGCCCATCGATGCCAGTGCAAAGCCGATGACCAGCGTGTAGAAATTTGGCGCGAGGGCAATGCCGGCGGTGCCGATCGCAGCGATCATCGTGCCCCAGCGCATCAGCAGCGCCGGTGTCATCCGGAACAGCGGAATAAGCCCCCATTGCACGAGCAGCGTCGCGCCGGCGCCGGCCATGAAGATCAGTGCGATTTCATGCTGGGTCTCCAGCGCCGTGCCGCCCAGCGTGTCGATGACCAGAAACCCCAGCGCCTGGCCGGTGGCTGCCTGGATGGACCCCGAACAAAAGCCAAAGATCATGAACGGCAGGATGCGCGGGTCACGCCACGACAGGCGCGGCGCCCGGCCAGACGCGGCGGCCTGCAGGCTGCCGCCGGTGGCGCCGCCGGCAATCGTCGGCTCGCTGGCCGGCGCACCATGGGCCAGGCCCGCATCGGCCGGTGCGTTGGCTGCGGCGCCGATGATCCCCGGAAAATGCGTTGGATCATCATCGGGCAGCCAGCGCCGCACGGCCAGCAGTACGATGACGGCGACGCCGGCAAAAGCGAACAATGGCCCCGACAGGCCCAGCACGCCGATGATGAACAGCGGCGCGATTGCCGGCCCGATGATGGTGCCAAGCCCGAAGGCCGATGACAGCGACGCCAGTGCATTGGTGCGTTCCCCCTCGCTGGTCCGCGCCGCGACATAGGCCTGTGCCGCCGGATTGGAAGCCGATCCGAAAATCCCGAACAGGGACCGCAGCGCTGCGAACAGCACAAAGGTCGCCACCGGCACCAACAGGCCCTGCAACCCTGCAAAAATGACGATCCCGCAGCCCAGCATCGAAACGCCAAAGCCGATGACTCCAACCTCCATCAGGCGGCGGCGGCCGCGAATGTCGGATTGGCGGGCCCAATAAGGCGCTGTGAAGGTCCATAACAGTGCCGAAAATGAAAAGATGATCGCCACCAGCATGTCGGGGATGTGGATGACGCGGGCGATAGCGGGCAGCACCGTCTGCAACGCGGTGTTGCCGGCTGCAACCGTCAGCAAGACGGCAAACAGCACGGCAAATTCACGGCGGGGCATGGCAAAGCGCATGAATGCTGCATGGGGGAGGCATGGCGCCTTGCCAAGCCGTTGATTGCCGGTGGCCGGGCTTTTTTGGCACGGTCTCGGCCATCAAGCCGCCAGCATCAGCGGCTGCAATGCAACCACCAAGCGCTTTTGGCTCCCGGCACGACGGGTGCGACAACAGATTGCAGTTTGATGATAAAGCGCCAGCTCGTGTTTACCAGATTGATTTCAGCGGCTAGCGTTTTTCGAACGGTGACAGATGAGGGCTGACGATCGATGGTTTTGCGCAATGCCTGGGCTGGTTTGATGCAGACCGCAGCATTGCCTGTGCAGGCGTTGCTGCTGTCGCTGTCACTGGCGCTGGCGCTGGCCGGCTGCGGTGAAAAACAGGCGGGGCCGGCGGGCCCCCCGGGCTTTGGTGGCCCGCCGGCGCCGGTGACCGTCGCGACGCCCTTGATCAAGCCGATCGTTGACTGGGATGATTATATCGGGCGGTTCGAAGCCAGGCAGAGCGTTGAAGTGCGGCCGCGCGTTTCGGGCTATGTCCAGCGGGTCGCCTTTCGGGATGGCGAATTCGCCAGATCCGGGCAATTATTATTCGTCATCGATCCCCGGCCCTTTGAAGCAACGCTCGCACAGGCACGCGCCGAGGCCGAACGCGCCCGCGCCACCGCCGATCTGGCGCGCAGCAATTTTGCCCGCACCGACAAATTGCTGGGCCTGAATGCTGTCAGTCGTGAGGAATTCGACACCGCCAAGGCCAGCCTGGCCGAGGCCCGGGCGGCCTTTGAAGCGGCCGACGCGACCCGCCGCGCCAAGGCACTGGATGTCGAATTCACCCGCGTCACCGCGCCCATCTCAGGCCGGCTGTCCGACCGGCGAGTCGATGTCGGCACCTTTGTCAAGGCTGGTGAAACCGCGCTGACAACGCTGGTGACGTTGAATCCCATACGGTTCGTGTTCACTGGTTCCGAAGCCATCTATCTGAAATATCAGCGCGCCAACCAGGCCGGCACCAGGCCATCATCGCGGGTATCGCCCAATCCGGTTGAAATCCGGCTGGCCGATGAAACCGAATATCGCTGGCGCGGCACCATGGATTTTGTCGATAATGCGCTCGATCTGGGGTCGGGCACCATACGCGGCCGTGCCGAGGTCAAAAACCCCGACGGCATCCTCACCCCCGGCATGTTCGGCCATATGCGCCTGATCGGTTCGGGCAGCTATAATGGCATGCTGATCCCCGAAGATGCCGTCGTCACCGATCAGACGCGCAAGGTCGCTCTGGTTGTCGGGGCCGATAATATCGTCGTGCCGCGCGTCGTCCAGCTTGGCCCGATCGTTGATGGCCTGCGCGTCGTGCGGTCGGGGTTGAAAGCCGATGACCGGGTGATCATCGAAGGCGTGCAGCGTGCCCGTCCGGGCAGCAAGGTCGATCCCAAACCCGGCCGCATCGTGCCACCGGCACCCGGCACCGGGCCATTGCCACCGCCGATCATCGAAGCGCCGGCAACGTCCGCCAGCGACGCGTCGGCCATCAAAAAATAACATGCGCTTTTCGCATTTCTTCATCGACCGGCCGATCTTTGCCAGCGTCATTTCCATCCTGATCGTGCTGGTCGGCATCGTTGCCTATCCATCGCTGCCGGTGGCCCAATATCCCGAGATCGCGCCGCCAACGATCACCGTCACTGCCTCTTACCCAGGGGCATCGGCCGAAGTGCTGGCCGAAACCGTCGCGGCACCGCTCGAACAGGAGATCAACGGCGTCGAGGACATGATCTACATGACCTCGTCATCAACCGGCGATGGCCGGATGACGCTGAACATCGTTTTCAAGCTGGGCACCAAGCTCGATAACGCCCAGGTGCTGGTGCAAAACCGGGTTGCGTCCGCCGAACCGCGCCTGCCCGATACCGTCCGCCAGCTTGGCGTCACGACGCGCAAGAATTCGCCCGACATCTTGATGGTGGTGTTTCTGGCGTCGCCCAAGGGCACCTATGCCACCGATTATGTCTCGAACTATGCAACGCTGCAGCTGCGCGACAAGCTGGCAAGGCTGGATGGCGTTGGCGGCATCAATGTCTTTGGGGCGCGCGACTATGCCATGCGTATCTGGATCGATCCCGACAAGGCCGCGGCGCGCGGGCTGAATGCCGGGGAGATCGTCGCCGCGCTGCGGGCCCAGAATGTGCAGGTCGCGGCCGGCAGCATCGGCGCGCCGCCCTTTGATCGCGGCGGCTCGGGCTTTGAATTGAACGTCCAGGCCAAGGGCCGCCTGACGACGCCCGAAGAATTCGGCGCCGTTGTCATCAAGGTCGATGGCGAAAACCTGACCCGGGTCAATGATGTGGCGCGGGTTGAAATCGGCGCCCAGGATTATGGCACCAACATGCGGGTCAATGGCGTCTCGGGTGTCGGCATGGCCATCAGCCAGAGGCCGGGGTCCAACGCGTTGGCCACCGCCGATGCCATCATCGCGACAATGGAGACGGCAAAAAAGGATTTTCCGGCCGATATCGTCTATTCGATCCCCTATAACCCGACCGAATATGTCCGCGCTTCCATCAAAAGCGTGCAACAGACGCTGGTCGAAGCCATTCTGCTTGTCGTCCTTGTCGTGCTGGTCTTTCTGCAAAGCTGGCGGGCCGCGATCATTCCGGTGCTGGCGATTCCGGTGTCGCTGGTCGGCACCTTTGCGGTCATGGCGGGCTTTGGCTACAGCCTCAATAATCTGTCGCTGTTTGGGCTGGTGCTGGCCATTGGCATCGTTGTCGATGATGCGATTGTCGTTGTCGAAAATGTCGAACGCGAACTGAAACTGGGGCATTCGCCGCGCGATGCCGCCTATCGCACCATGGACGAAGTCGGCGGCGCGCTGATCGCCATTGCCCTGACGTTGTGTGCGGTGTTTGTGCCAACGGCCTTTATCAGCGGGATTTCCGGGCAATTTTATAAACAGTTCGCACTGACCATTTCGGCGGCGACGCTGATTTCGGCGCTGGTGTCACTGACCCTGTCCCCGGCCCTGGCGGCGTTGCTGCTGAAACCCCATGATGCGCAGCACCGCGAAACCGGCTGGCGGCGTTATCCGGCGCGGGCCGCCAATGCTTTCAACCAGGGTTTCGAATGGCTGTCGGAACGCTATGGCCGGCTGACGGCGCGCGCGGTGCGCAGCATCGGCGTCGTGCTGATCGTCTATGCGCTGTTGCTGGCGCTTGCCGGCTGGCGTTTCGCCGCGACGCCGACGGGCTTTATCCCGGCGCAGGACCAGGGCTATCTGATCGCCGTCGTCCAGATGCCGCCCGGTGCCAGCCTCGAACGCACCGATGCCGTTGTCCAGCAGACGATAGCGACGGCGCGCGGCACGCCGGGTGTCGATCATGTCGTCGCCATTACCGGCCTTGATGGCGCGAGTTTTTCCAATGCTCCCAATGCCGGCACCTTGTTCGTGGCGCTGGATGATTTCCCGGTGCGGCTGGCCAAGGGCCTGTCGGGCGATGCCATCCTTGGTCAGTTGCGCAAGCGTGTCGGGGTTATCGACCGGGCCAATATCCTCGTCATTCCGCCGCCACCGGTGCGCGGCATCGGCACTGGCGGCGGGTTCAAGATGATGATCCAGGATCGCGGCGGCAAAGGCTATGTCGCGCTGGAACAGGCGACCTTTGCGATGATGATGGCGGCCAACCAGACCAAGGGCCTGACCAGCGTGTTCAGCCTGTACAACACCGGCACGCCGCGGCTGTTTGCCGATATCGACCGTGAAAAGGCCGATCTGCTCGGCGTCAATCCCTCGGATGTCTTCCAGACCCTGCAAGTCTATCTCGGGTCAAGTTATATCAATGATTTCAATCTGTTCGGGCGTACATACAGGGTTACGGCGCAGGCCGACGCGCCGTTTCGCGGGCGGCCGACCGATATCACCAACCTGAAGGTTCGCGCCCGTTCCGGCACCATGGTGCCGCTGGGCTCGGTGGCAACGCTCAATGACAGCAGCGGGCCATATCGGGTCGTCCGCCATAATCTTTACACGGCCGCCGAATTGCAGGGTGACCGCGTACCGGGCTTTTCATCCGGCCAGGCACTTGGCGCCATGGAGGCGCTGGCAGCGAAGACATTACCGGCCGGTTTTGCCTTTGAATGGACCGAACTTGCCTATCAGGAACGCACCCAGGGCAATACCGCGATCGCCGTATTCGTGCTCGCCGTCGTGTTCGTTTTTCTGCTGCTGGCCGCCCAATATGAATCGCTGGTGCTGCCCTTTGCCGTTATCCTGATCGTGCCGATGTGCCTGTTGGCGGCGATTTTGGGCGTCAACCTGCGCGGTTTCGATAATAATATCCTGACCCAGATCGGCCTTGTCGTGCTGGTCGGGCTCGCTGCCAAAAACGCCATTCTGATCGTTGAATTCGCCAAACAGGCCGAAGACCGCGGCGAAGACCGATACGCTGCCGCCGCCGCCGCTGCCCGCACGCGGCTGCGGCCGATTCTGATGACCAGCTTTGCCTTCATCCTTGGTGTCGTGCCGCTGGTCATCGCCTCTGGCCCCGGCGCTGAAATGCGCCAGGCTTTGGGTACGGCGGTATTCTTCGGCATGGCCGGCGTGACGGTCTTTGGCTTGATCTTCACGCCGGTATTCTATGTGATCGCCAGCGGCCTCAGCGCGCGGATGCGCCGCGAGCAGCCGCCGGGCATCGCCCCGTCCAAAACCACAGCGTTACCGGGCCCGGCGGCATGAGGGCGCAAGGGCTGTTGCTGGCGGTGCTGCTGGGCCTTGGCGGTTGCAGGCTCGGTCCCGATTATCATGCCGCCGCAACGCCGCCGGTGGCAGGTTTTGTCGCGGCCTTGCCGACAACGGCCAGCGCGGCGGCAACGCCCGACGCCTGGTGGCGGCTCTATGACGATCCCGTGCTCGATGATCTGATCATGACGGCCTTTGCCGCCAACACCGACTTGCGTGTCGCCACCGCCAATCTGCGCCGCGCCCGCGCCAGCCTGTCGGAAGCGCGGGGGGCGCGGCTGCCGACGACAACGGTCACCGGCAGCGCCGTCAAAGCCCGCCAATCGGTCGCCACCATCAATGGCCCACGGCCGTTTGAAAGCGAATTTTACCGCGCCGGCTTCGATGCCAGCTATGAAATCGATCTTTATGGCCGCGTTGGCCGCACGATCGAGGCAGCCCGCGCCGATGCCGATGCCGAAGCCGCCAACCGCGATACGATTGCGATCAGCGTCGCCGCCGAAACCGCCCGTGCCTATGCCGATGCCTGTTCGGCGGCCCGGCAGCTGAACGTCGCGACGCGCAGCGTCAAGATTCAGGCCGATAGTTTCGACCTGACCGAACGCCGGGTCGCTGCCGGCCGTGATTCACCGCTCGATGCGGCGCGGGCGCGATCCCAGCTTGAAACAACGCGCGCCAGCCTGCCAGGCTTTGCCGCTGAACGGCGCGACGCGCTTTATCGTCTGGCGGTGCTGACCGGGAAACCGCCGGCGGAAGCCGACCCGCGCGCCATGGCCTGCACGGCGGCGCCATTGTTGAAGCAACCGATCCCGGCCGGCGATGGCGGTGCGCTGCTGAAACGCCGTCCGGATGTGCGCAGCGCCGATCGCAAGCTGGCCGCCGCCACGGCGCGCATCGGCGTGGCGATCGCCGACCTTTATCCAAAAATCAGCCTTGGTGGCTCACTGACGGCGCAGGGCACAACGCCCGGTGCGGCGTTCAGCAGCCAGGGTTTTGGCTTCAGCATCGGGCCGTTGATCAGCTGGACTTTTCCCAACATCATCGCCGCCCGGGCGCGGATCGAACAGGCCAAGGCCGGCACCGAGGCAGCGCTTGCAACATTCGATGGCGTCGTGCTGGGGGCGCTGCGTGAAACCGAAACCGCGCTCAGCGATTATGCCGGCACGATCGAGCGCAACGCCGCCCTGCGCGCCGCCCGCGACCAAAGCGGCGAGGCGGCCCGTATCGTCCGCTTGCGCTATGGCGTCGGCGCCGAAAATTTCCTGAATGTGCTCGATGCGGAACGCACGCTCGCCACCGCCGATGCAGCATTGGCTGAAAGCGATGCGGCGCTGACCACCGCCCAGATCGCGGTGTTCAAGGCATTGGGCGGCGGCTGGGAATCGGCAGCCTTGCCGCTGCATCCGGCGCATACGCAGCCCTAGAGCATGATGACATCAGGCTGGATTGCCAGGACGGTGTTGATTTTGGTGCGTGGCAAGAAGCGCGGAAAGCAGCGATGCAGCGCATCGGTGGCCCAGGGTTCTTTGGCTCGCGACGCCGCCATGCGCCAAAAGCAACACCGCCCCGCAGGGGTTGCCCAAAGGGCAATCATGGTGATGCTACCTGATGTCATCATGTCTAAGGCGCATTTACCAATATTGGCTGCCGGGCACACCCTTGAACGGCCCGGCAATGGCCGCGGTGATCCAGCCGCCGTAAAAGCCACCCGGTTGCGGCGTCACCTGTTCTTCACCGACGGTACAGGCATCAAAGGGGCCGGCGTAAAAGGCGATATGGTCCTGCAGGGCTGCATAACCGAAGGTCGGGTCGGGATAGCTCCAGCCGATTTGCAGCAAAGGCGCCGGCCCCGCCAGCACATCCCAATAACGCGCCTTGCCCTTCCATTCGCAAAATGAGCCGCCGCCGGCAGGACGCAGCCGCCCCATGTCGATATCGGCCGGTGGGATATAGTAGCTTGGCGGATGGCTGGTTTCGAGCAGCCGCAGGGCCTTGACGCTATCTGCCAGCACACACCCTGCATGCACGATCCGGACCCGCGCCAGTGCCGGCTCCAGCCGCGGCGGACGCGGATAATCCCAGACGCTTTCCTGACCGGGAGCAACGGGATCGGGCGTCACCATCACAAATGGCTGATGGCGCCCCAGGCCGCCGCGATGATCAGCACGAGCGTTGGCAGGGCGGTCAGCGCAAAGCCGAGGGAGCGTTTTGACGGGTCGCCAAAATAGGCCCTGGCAAAGACGATGCGGCCGATCGACCAGAGCAGCCCGAGCCCGGCGGTTACGGCATCGCCCAGCACCGGCGCCGCCAGCATCGCTGCGGGCACAAACATGGCCAATTGTTCAAGCGTGTTCATCTGCACGCGATAGCGTTTGTCGAATTCAAGGTTTCCGCTCGTTGCCGGTGCCGGCACGTTGAATTTGGTGCGCGCCTGGCCAACGATGACGCCGAGCACCAGGAAAACAATCACCGCCAGCAAGATGGCAAGTGTTGTCAGTGGAAAATTGATCAGCATGGAACCCCCTGGAATTGAGTAGCACCCAAATCTAGGCGTTGGTACAGGGGCTGGCAAGCGTTGGCGATCGAGGCCCGACCCACAGGCTTGGCCATATGCGTGTTGATGGGCGCAAAAGCACGCGACGACACCGACGCGGCAACACCGGGCCGCCGCGCCAACAAAGCCGAAACCGCTTTCGGGTCTACGCTTGGCGGATTTTCAACTTGTCTTGAGGCCGGGGACAATCGCGGAGGCTTCATCAGCAGTAGTGCCCGGGCCCGGCACGCCCGAATCGACCGGCCCGGCGGCGGCGCGGTGGATGGCCTTGCGAATGCGCGGATAGGTGCCGCAGCGGCAGAGATTGGTGATTGTCGCGTTGATATCGGCATCGCTGGGCCGCGGATTTTCCTTTAACAGGGCCGCTACCGCCATGATCATGCCAGATTGGCAATAGCCGCATTGCGGTACCTGTTCCGCGATCCAGGCCTGTTGCACCCGGTGGCTGCGGTCATCGCTGAGGCCCTCGATTGTCGTCACAAACGTGCCTTCGATACCGCCGATGGCCACCTGGCAACTGCGCATTGCCTTGCCATCGATATGCACCGTGCAGGCGCCACACAGCCCGGCGCCGCAGCCATATTTGGTGCCTGTCAGATTGGCGCCATCGCGCAGCGCCCATAACAGCGGCGTTTCGGGTGGCATCTTGAAATGCACAGGGTTGCCGTTGACGGTGAATCTGGTCATCGATGTGTGTGATAGCCCAAAGGATCGCCCGATGGAACTGACGACCCTCGATTACGCCGTCAAGGCCAGTATCGCCCATGTGACGCTGAACCGCCCCGCCGAACTCAATACCATGAACAAGGCGTTCTGGACCGAATTGATCAGCGTTTTCGATGCCATTGATGGCGATCCGACCATCCGCGCCGTCATCATCGCCTCGACCGGCAAGCATTTTACAGCAGGGCTCGACCTTGGCATGGCGGCAACCGCGCTGGTGGGGGAGGCGGGCGACCGAGGCCGGGCGCGCGAATCCTTCCGCCGGCACGTCAAGGCGATGCAGGAAACCTTCAATGTCGTCGATCGCTGCCGCGTGCCGGTGATCGCAGTCGTGCAGGGCGCCTGTATTGGCGGCGGCGTCGATCTGGTGACGGCTTGCGATATCCGCCTCTGCACCGAAAACGCTTATTTCACCGTGCAGGAGATCAATATCGCCATTGTCGCCGATGTGGGCACCTTGCAGCGCATTCCGCACCTGTTGCCACAAGGCCTGATCCGGGAACTGGCCTATACCGGGCGGCGCTTTGCCGCCGCCGAGGCAAGGCAATATGGCTTTGTCAACGCGGTCCATGCCGATCATGCGGCTGCCTTGGCCGCCGCCGCCGCCATGGCCGCTGACATCGCCGGGAAATCCCCGCTTGCCATCGCCGGCATCAAACAAATCCTCAATGAAGGCCGCAGCCAGAGCATCGAACAGGGGCTGGAATATGTCGCGGTCTGGAACGCCGCCATGTTGCAGGGCGAGGATGTGCCAAATGCCGTCAAGGCCCAGATCGCCCGGGAACAGGTGCGTTTTGCCGATTTATCGGCCTGACGACCGGCAATAGCGGCTTTGAAAACTGGCCGGCGCGACACCACGACACTTGCCCCTTGCGCTGCATCGCGTCATAGGGGCGCATTCCTTGGCCGGGCAATTGTTCCGGCTGTTTTTTGTCATGGGGCCGTGATGCGCATTTTTGAGCGCCTGTTACTACCGTTTCTGATTGCCTTGGCGCCGCTGCCGGCAATGGCCCAGGTCGATGCCCCGGCGGCTGCCCCGGTGCCGGCGGTTGCAACCACCGCCATCCCGACCGCCCAGCCGCAGTTTTTGACGCCCGAACCCGGTATCGGCCAGCCAGCCCCCAACGGTATCGCACTGCAGACGTCCGTAACGCCGATCGGCCGCGAGGCGCAGTCTCTGGTGCTTGGCGTTGTCAACCCGGTGATGTTCGTCGTCAGCATCTTTGTGTTGTTGCTGCTCGGATGGACGGTGTTCCGCTATCGCGCTGCCGCCAACCCCATTGCCTCCAAAACCAGCCACAATACGACTATCGAAGTCGTCTGGACGTTGCTGCCGGTGTTGATCCTTGTCTGGATCGCGGTCCCGTCGTTCCGTCTGCTGGCCAATCAATATACACCGCCCAAGGCCGATATCACCATCAAGGCAACCGGGCATCAATGGTATTGGGAATATGAATACCCAGATGCCGGCGGTTTCAGTTTTGACTCGGTGATGCTGACGCCCGCCGAAGCGGAAAAGCGTGGCTCGCCGAATTTGCTCGATGTCGACAATCGTATTGTGCTGCCGGTAGGTGCCACGGTGCGGGTGCTGACGACTGCCGCCGATGTCATTCACGCCTTTGCGATCCCCAGTTTCTGGGTGCAGATGGATGCCGTCCCCGGCCGCGTCAACGAAACCTGGTTCAAGGCCGAACGCCCCGGCGTTTATTTCGGCCAGTGTTTCCAGCTTTGCGGCACAAAACATGGCTTCATGCCGATCGCGGTCGAGATCGTTTCAAAGGCCCGCTATGCCGAATGGATCGCTGCAAAACAGCAGGAAAACGGTATTGCAGTGCCCGCTGCAACCGCCGCCGCCGCCGCAATTCCTGCCGCCGCCGTCCCGACTTCGACCCCGGTCGCTGTCGCCGCGCCCGCCGCCCCCGCCGCCTGACAGAGGGACCTGACCCATGGCAACCCAAAGCGCTCTCGTCGGTCATGCCGAACATGCCCATGATGATCATGCCGATCATAAGTTAAGCTTTGCCCAACGCTGGCTGTTTTCGACCAATCACAAGGATATCGGCACACTTTATCTGATCTTTGCGATCATCGCCGGCACCATCGGCGGCGCGATTTCGGGCATCATGCGGCTGGAACTGGCCTCGCCCGGCATTCAATATCTGACCTTTTTTACCCAGGGCAATCTCGACGCTTCCTATCATCTGTGGAACGTCTTCATCACTGCGCATGGCCTGATCATGGTGTTTTTCACGGTGATGCCGGCGATGATCGGTGGCTTTGGCAACTGGTTCGTGCCGATCATGATCGGTGCGCCCGACATGGCCTTTCCGCGCATGAACAATATTTCGTTCTGGCTGCTGGTGCCGTCGTTCGCGCTGCTTGTCGGGTCGATGTTTGTCGAAGGGCCGGCGGGGTTCAACGGTGCCGGCACGGGCTGGACGGTCTATCCGCCGCTGTCGACGCAAGGCCATCCGGGACCCGCGGTCGATATGGCGATCCTGTCGCTGCATCTTGCCGGTGCGTCATCGATTTTGGGGGCGATCAATTTCATCACCACCATCCTCAACATGCGCGCGCCGGGCATGACGCTCCATAAAATGCCGCTGTTTGTCTGGTCGGTGCTGGTGACGGCGTTCCTTTTGCTGCTGTCGCTGCCGGTGCTGGCCGGCGCCATCACCATGTTGCTGACCGATCGCAATTTCGGCACGCATTTTTTCACCGCCGATGGCGGTGGTGATCCAATTCTCTACCAGCATCTGTTCTGGTTTTTTGGCCATCCCGAAGTCTATATCCTGATCTTGCCGGGCTTTGGCATGATCAGCCAGATCATCTCGACCTTTTCGAAAAAGCCGGTCTTTGGCTATCTCGGCATGGCCTATGCAATGGTTGCCATCGGCTTCATCGGCTTTCTCGTCTGGGCGCATCACATGTTCACCAGCGGTCTCGATGTGAATACAAAAATGTATTTCACCGCCGCGACGATGATCATTGCGGTGCCGACAGGCATCAAGATTTTCAGCTGGATCGCGACGATGTGGGGCGGGTCGTTGAGTTTTGAAACGCCGATGCTCTGGGCCATCGGCTTCATCTTCATGTTCACGGTCGGCGGTGTCACCGGTGTCATGCTGTCGAACGCGGGGCTCGATACCTATTTCCACAACACCTATTATGTCGTGGCGCATTTCCATTATGTGCTGTCGCTGGGCGCGGTGTTCGCGATCTTTGCGGGATTTTATTACTGGTTCGGCAAGATGACCGGGCGGCCCTATAATGAATTGCTCGGCAAGCTGCATTTCTGGGTGTTCTTCATCGGCGTCAATGTGATGTTCTTCCCGATGCATTTCCTTGGCCAGCAGGGCATGCCGCGCCGGGTGCCGGATTATCCCGTCGCGCTGACCTATTACAACAAGATGGCGAGCTATGGTTACGCCATCATGGCGATCGGCATGCTGATCTTCTTCGTCAATCTGATCGTCAGCTTGTCGAGCAAGAAACGCGTTGCCGGCAATTATTGGGGCGAAGGCGCAACGACGCTGGAATGGACCCTGTCATCGCCGCCGCCGTTCCATCAGTTCGAAACCCTGCCCATCATCAAATAAAGCGTCGCACCCCTGCCGCTCAGTCGGCAGGGGAGGAATTTTAGATGACCAAGACTGCCCTCCCGATTGCTGCAGCGCCTGAAACGGCCTTTGCGCAATGGCGCGATTATTTCGCACTGCTGAAACCCCGGGTGATGACGCTGGTGGTGTTCACGGCATTTTGCGCGATGCTGGCGGCGCCGGGCGGCCTGCATCCCTTCATCGGCTTTGTAGCCATCCTCTGCATCGCGGTCGCGGCCGGCGCGTCCGGCGCGCTCAACCAATGGTATGAGGCTGATATCGACGCGATGATGAAGCGGACGGCCAATCGCCCGCTGCCGGCGGGCAAGATGGCCGCCGGAGAGGCTTTGGCCTTTGGCGTGGCGCTCGCGGTCGGCTCGGTTGCCGTCATGGGGGTTGCCGTCAATTGGGTGGCGGCGCTCTGGCTGGCAATATCGGTGCTGTTTTACGTGCTGGTCTATACCGTCTGGCTGAAACGCCGGACGCCGCAGAATATCGTCATCGGCGGGGCGGCCGGGGCATTTCCGGTGATCGTCGGCTGGGCCGCGGTGACGGGCGATGTAACGTTGCTGCCCTGGCTGTTGTTCGGGATCATCTTTCTTTGGACGCCGCCGCATTTCTGGGCGCTGGCGCTGTTCATGGAGGCGGATTATTCAAAGGCCGGCGTGCCCATGCTGCCGGTGACGCATGGCCTGCGCCATACGCGCGGTCAAATCCTGCTGTATTCCCTGCTGCTGGTGCCGGTCAGCATCGCGCCGGCGCTGCTTGGTCTGACCGATTGGGTCTATGGCGGCACGGCTGTGACGCTTGGCGTGATTTTCCTTGCCATGGCATTTAACGTCTACCGCAATACCGCCGATCTTGCGGTCGACATGGTGCCCGAAAAACGCCTGTTCAAATTCAGCCTTTTGTATCTCGCCTGCCTGTTCGGTGCGCTGGTGGCTGATAAATTGCTGTTGCCATGACGCAGGAGACCACTGCAAGCTGGACGGCCGCCGAACGCGAAGCCTTTGCGGCGCGGCGGCGCTCGCGCAACATCGCATTGGGGCTGGTGCTGGGGGCGCTGGCGCTGCTGTTCTTTGGTATCACCGTCGTGCGCATGGATCCCGACCTCAAAAAAACCGCTCCGGCCAGCGTTGCAGCCCAACCCGCAGCCCAACCCGCAGCCCAACCCGCAGCACAACCCTTACCATGATCGAAACCGCTGCCGTCGCGCGTGCCAAGCGCCGCACGCTCCTATTTTCGGCCGGCCTCGCCATCGCCATGATCGGCCTCGCCTATGCCAGCGTGCCCTTGTACCGGATGTTTTGTGCCGCCACGGGCTTTGCCGGCACCACCGGCCGTGCCGAAGCAGCCGCCTTGCCCGATGCGTTCGCATTAAAGGCGCTCGGCGGCCGCACGATCAAGGTGCGGTTCGATGCCAATGTGGCGCCCGATGTGGCCTGGCGGTTCAGGCCCAAGGCCAATGATGTGACGATCAGGATCGGTCAAAAACAGCTGGCATTCTATACCGCGCATTCCTTTGCCAGCACGGCAACCACGGGCCGCGCCGGTTTCAACGTATCCCCCGATATCGCCGGGCGCTATTTCCGCAAGATCGAATGTTTCTGTTTCACCGAACAAACGCTGCAGGCCGGTGAAACCGTCGACATGCCAGTGACGTTTTTCATCGATCCCGCCATCCTCGATGATCCCGATGCCAAAAAGATCGATGAAATCACGCTGAGCTACACCTTCTTCCCGGTGGACAATCCGGCCCCAAAGCCGTTAAACGCTGCTGCAACGCAACACCGACCAGATAACAGGGGCTGACCATGGCCGCCGGCAAGACGCACGATTTCCATATCCTCAATCCATCCAGCAAGCCGATCGTCATGGCGGCGGCAACGCTGGTGCTTGCCGCTGGCGGTATCGGCGCCATGCATAAATTCGGCTGGGGGCTGCCGCTGTTCTTTGCTGGCCTCGCGCTGGTCTCGGCGATGTTCTACCTCTGGTGGAAAGATGTGGTGCATGAGGCCAATACCGGCGACCATACGCCCGTCGTCCAGCTCCACCATCGCTATGGCATGATCCTGTTCATCGCTTCTGAAGTGATGTTTTTCGTCGCCTGGTTCTGGGCCTATTTCAGCGCAGCGCTCTATCCGAGCGCCCATGAAGCCGTTGGCGGTACCTGGCCGCCAAAGGGTGTCGAAGTGCTCGATCCCTTTGTATTTCCGCTGCTAAACACGATGATCCTGCTGTTGTCGGGCACGACCGTAACCTGGGCGCATCATGCGTTGATCCATGATGACCGGCAGGGGCTGAAACAGGGTCTGTGGGTGACGATTGCGCTGGGCTTCCTGTTCAGTTGCATCCAGGCCTTTGAATATTACCATGCCGAATTCGGCATCGGCAGCAGCATTTATGGCGCGGCATTCTTCATGGCGACGGGTTTCCATGGGTTCCACGTCATCATCGGCACGATTTTCCTCGCCGTCTGCCTTGCGCGCACCTATCGCGGCGATTTCACGCCGCGCCAGCATTTCGGTTTTGAAGCGGCGGCCTGGTATTGGCATTTCGTCGATGTCGTCTGGCTGTTCCTGTTCATTTCGATCTATGTCTGGGGGTCGCGCTTTGGCGCCGCCGTTGTCCATAATGCCTTTGGGTGACGATCGAATTGGCTGACGGCCCGCCGTTGCCGGTGCTGACACCTACCGGCGTGGCGCTGAAATCCTGTTGTCCGCGCTGCGGGCAGGGCCGGTTGTTTCGCGCGGGGCCATGGGATGGCTCGCTCGGCGGGCTGATCGAATTTGCACCTCGTTGCCGGGTCTGCGGGCTGGATTTCAGCCAGTTCAATGTCGGCGATGGCGCGGCGAGCTTCCTCATCCTGATCATCGGCGCCATCGTTGTCGGCCTTGCCGTCTGGCTGGAACTCAGCCGGTCACCACCCTGGTACGTGCATGTGGCACTGTGGCTGCCGCTCAGTCTGGTCCTGACCCTGGGCCTGTTGCGTTTTGCCAAGGCACTGTTGCTGGCCATCGAATATCAACAGGCCGCCCGCGAGGGCCGATCATGAGGCGGGTGCCGCCGCTTTCGGCGTTTCTGACCCTCGTCATGTTGGCGATGCTGATTTCGCTCGGCGTCTGGCAATTGCAGCGGCGGGCCTGGAAGGCTGAACTGGTCACGCAATTGCAGGCGGCGCCGGGCCTGCCGCTGCTTGAACCTGGCGATTTTTACGAGGCGATGATCGGCAAGCGCAGTGTCCAGTATCGCCGCGCCGAACTGCCCTGTTCGCCCGGCACGGTGCTGCCCTATGATCTGAAGGGCGGCAGCAGCAGCGCCGGCGACAGTGGCTATCTGGTGCTGGTATCGTGCCGGCCCAACCGGAAACCGCCCGATATTGTGGCGGTTGCCGGCTGGACGCAGCGGCCCGATGCCGTGGCGGTGCCGGTAACGGTCGATACGGTATTTCGCGGCCTGATCATCGAACGTCCTTATGGCAAAGCGACAGGGCGGCCGCAGTTCATGCTCATCCCCGACACGGCGGTGCCACCGCTGGCGGTGTCCCGGATGCCGACACCGGATAGCATCCCCGACAATCATTTATCCTATGCGCTGCAATGGTTTGCCTTTGCCCTAACGCTGGCGGTCATCTATGCGATCTGGCTGCGCCGCCGCCTGTTGGCCGAAATGGTTGCCGATGCGGGGCAACGGCCCTAATCCAAACGGCTATGCGTTACATCAGCACCAGGGGCCGGGCCCCCATTCTCGATTTCGAAGCGGTTACGCTGGCCGGTCTGGCCAGCGATGGCGGGCTGTACATGCCCGAAAGCTGGCCGCAATTCGACCGGCCGGCCATCGCCGCCATGGCCGGATTATCCTATGTCGAAACCGCCGTCAGGGTCTGCCTGCCGTTCATCGGGACCGCTTTGACCGAGGCTGCATTGCGCGATCTGCTGGCCCGTGCCTATGCGGAATTCAGCCATGATGCGGTGACGCCGCTGGTGCAACTCGACGACAGGCTCTGGCTGCTCGAACTGTTTCATGGCCCGACGCTGGCGTTCAAGGATGTCGCGATGCAGGCGCTGGGCCTGTTTTTTGAAAACTTTCTGGCGCGCGGCGATCGCCATGTAACGATCATCGGGGCGACATCGGGGGATACCGGGTCAGCAGCGATCAACGCGCTGGCCGGGCGTGACGGTGTCGATGTGTTCATGCTCCACCCAAAGGGTCTCGTCTCGGATGTGCAGCGCCGCCAGATGACAACGGTGCTGGCGCCCAATATTCATAATATCGCCATCACCGGCAATTTTGACGACGCCCAGGCGCTGGTCAAGGCGATGTTCAACGATGCTGAATTTTCGGGGCGTTTTGCACTGTCGGCGGTCAATTCGATCAATTGGGCGCGGTTGATGTTGCAGATCGTCTATTATTTCTACGCAGCGGTCCGGCTGGGGGCGCCCGAGCGCAGCGTCAGCTTTGCCGTGCCAACGGGTAATTTCGGCGATGCCTTTGCCGGTTATGCGGCGCGCCGGATGGGCTTGCCGATCGACCGGCTGATCGTTGCGACGAACGAAAACGACATTCTGCACCGCGCCCTTGCCAGCGGCGATTATTCGGCGCGCAGCGTTGAAGCCACGGCTTCGCCATCGATGGACATCCAGATATCGAGCAATTTTGAACGGCTGCTGTTCGACCTGTCGGGCCGCGATGGCGATGCGACGGCGGCGGCGATGCACAGCTTTGAAACGACAAGACAACTTGCCATTCCAGCCGATCAACGCGCGGCGGCGGCGCAAAGTTTCGACAGCGCCCGGATCGACAGCGACGATATGGCAACGACCATCCGCTGGGCGCGGGATCGTTGCGGCCAGATCATCGATCCGCACACCGCCATCGGCGTCGCTGCGGCGCGCGCCACCGCCGCCGCAGCGCCGGTGGTGACGCTGGCAACGGCGCATCCGGGCAAATTTCGTGATGCCGTTGAACGCGCCTGCGGTATACGCCCCGGGTTGCCGCTGCGGGCGCAAGGGCTGTTTGATCGCGAGGAACGCTATCAGACGCTGCCGGCAGAGTTTGCAGCCATCACCGCCTATATCGCCGATCACGCACGGCCGGCCGCATGATCCCGCCGATCATCGCCCATACCCGCCATGGCCTGCGCGTTGCCACCTGCCAGGCGCCGGGGGTGGAAACCATTGCCGTCGCGCTTCACGCCGAAACCGGCGCGCGCCATGAACCCGCCGATCACAACGGCCTTGCGCATTTGTTCGAACATATGGTGTTCAAGGGCACAGCCACGCGATCGGCCCGCGCCATTGCCGAACAGGTGGAGGATGTCGGCGGCAGCCTCAACGCCTGGACATCGCGCGACACGACGGTGTTCCACGCCCGGCTGCTGGCGCGCGACCTGCCGCTCGGGATCGCCATCATCGCCGATCTGGTGACGGCGCCGCGTTTCGATGACGATGATCTGGCGCGCGAAAAAGATGTTGTGTTGCAAGAGCTTGGGGAGGCGCGCGACACGCCCGACGATATTGTTTTCGATCATCTGCAGGATGCGGCGTTTCCGCTCCAGGCGCTGGGCCGCTCGATCCTGGGCAGCGAGGCAAGCCTTGCCCGGCTGACCAGCGCGGATCTGCGGGATTGGCGCGATATGCATTATCGCAATGACCGGCTGACGCTGGTCGTGGCCGGCAAATTTGATCATGACGACGTCATGCGCCTTGCCGAGGCGGCCTTTTTGCCCGGCGACGGCCCGGCGATCGTGGCGCCCGAGGCAGCGCATTTCGCCCCCGGCCAGTTCAGCGATCCGCGCCGGTTCGAACAGGCGCAATTGACCAGCGGCTATGCCTCGCCCGGCCATTACGATGCCGCCCATGATGCTGCGGCGCTGTTCACGCTGGCGGCCGGCGGTGGCATGTCGTCGCGGCTGTTTCAGGAGGTGCGCGAGGCGCGCGGGCTGGCCTATTCGATCAGCGCCGCGACAACACCCTATGCCGACGGCGGGTTGATGAGCGTCCATGCCGCAACGGCGCGAAAGGACGCGGCCCGGGCGCGCGACCTGATCGATCGGGTGCTTGCCGAAACCGCCCAAGGGTTGGAACGCGATGAACTGGCGCGGGCGCGGGCGCAGGCGGTGGCGGGATTGTTGATGGCGCTGGAAAGCCCGCAGGGGCAGGGCGATTATGTTGCCCGGCAGCTGCTTGTCCATGGCCGCTGGGTGCCGCCGGCCGAAGTCGTAGCGCGGATCGAAGCGGTCGGCGTCGATGCCGCGCGCGCCGCCGGCCGTGCCATGCTGGCCACCCCGCCGGCCCGGGCCGAAATCGGTGCCGTCATAAAGGCAGCAGGCAGGAGAACGGGCAACGCTGGCGGCAAGGCGGCGTGACCGATCTCAGCGTCCTCGTCAGTGACGGCTGGCCGGATTATGCGCTGCTCGATTCAGGCGCCGGGCGAAAATTCGAACGCTATGGACCCTATTGCTTTATCCGGCCGGAAGTCCAGGCGCTGTGGCAGCCGGCAACAAGCGACTGGGCCGCCGATGGCGAATTCACCGGCGGCCGCGATGATGAAGGCGGCGGTCGCTGGGATCTGGGGCCCAACGTACCCGAACGCTGGGTGCTGGCGCGCGGCCCGGTCAAATTCCATGCCACCAACACGCCGTTTCGCCATCTCGGGTTTTTCCCGGACATGGCCGCGCAATGGGATTGGCTGCGCGAACGCACGAGGCCCCGCGCCCGCATCCTCAACATGTTCGGCTATACCGGCGTTGCGAGCCTGATCGCGGCCGAGGCAGGGGCCGAGGTCACGCATGTGGATGCAAGCAAAAAGGCAGTGGCAGCGGCCCGCGACAATGCGGCGCTGTCGGGGCTATCGGCAGCGCCAGTGCGCTGGCTGGTTGATGACGCCTTGAAATTCATGCGCCGCGAGGCCCGGCGTGGCAGCCGCTATGACGGCATCCTCCTCGATCCGCCCAAATATGGCCGCGGGCCGGATGGCGAAATCTGGTCGCTGGAACGCGATCTGCCCGAACTCGTCCAACTGGCGCGGCAATTGCTCAGCGATGAGGCGGCGTTTCTGGTACTGACCGTCTATGCTATCCGCATGTCGGCGCTGGCGCTGGATGCCTTGATGGTGGAAGCGATGGCGGGGGCAGGCGGCAGCATCACGTCGGGTGACATGGCCATCCGCGAAGCCAGCCCGCGCGGGCTGCTGTTGCCAACAGCGATTTTCAGCCGCTGGAGCGGTCACCAGGGCTGACGGCGGCGGCGCTATCCGGTGTAATCACGCTCTCGCGTGGGTGACGCAGCCATAGCCGAATTGAATATAGTAACGCCGCCGGAGTTACCCCCGACGGCGTTGAAAAATCTAATGATTTAGGCTGAAACGGCCATCGTCCGACGACGGCGCAGCGTTGCGCCAGTGAGGCCGAAACCGGCGATCAGCATTGCCCAGGTTGCGGCTTCCGGAACACCGCCAACCGCACGGTCAAAGGTGACGCTTGCCGACAGCGCGCTGCGCGTATCGAGCTGACCCGAATACAACAGCGTGTTGTTGGCGTTGTAAATGCTGACGTTGAACAAATCGCGTTCGCTGCAGCAGTCAGTACGCCCGAACAGGGTCAGGCTCGAGAGATTCGTCGCGGCGGCAAAATCGATCTGCAAAAATTCACCGGCACCAGGCGTGCCGCTGTGAAAGATATTGGGATAAGTACCATTGGTCGAACCGTCATTAGCCTTGTCGGGCGTCGCCGGGCCGTTCTGGTAAACCGAAGATGCCGATGCGATACCGGCCAGCGCGACGTTGTTAGCGCCGAAATCAAACGCCTGCAGCTCAGCGACCTGCAACCAATCCGGCAGAGCGTTGGTCACGACAACACGCGTTGCACCAACCACCGAAACGGCAGCCGCCGGAACGGCCGACAATGCGGCCGCAGCCATGAGCGTCACGAACGATAATTTGAACATATCCAACCTTCCAGAAATCGATTTTGAAGCATCCCGGCTATTCGGAAGGCCAGTTCGTTTGAGCAATGCAAGCGAATCAAAACCTTGCTTGCGTTGCCTCGTGGTGCGCTGCGGCCTTGTAAAGGCCAATGCTCGGCTCGGCGAGAGTATTGTCGAACGCGTCAGCAACATTGCCGACTGACCGGACAAGGTCCGCTTCCCTCCGGCGCGGGTATCATTCGCGGCCATGCGATGGATGCGCCTGTCGTTGTGCTTGCATAACCAGTCTGCGATGGCAGGCGTCGGGCGGCAGCAGGTCACCATCGATATTGTCCGGAAACGCGCCGCAGCGGCAGCGGCCTTCAGGCATCAAGGCCGCCGATATCTGCTCATCCAGCTACAGCCTCGATCCAGCCGATCGCAAACGCGCAAATGGCCGCTGCATCGACCAACACGGCTGGCGCGGCGCCGATCCGGCCCCGTCGGCCCGCGCCCGTCGCCAGAAACGCCTCGACGATCTGTTCGATGAAGTTTTCAGGCAAGCGATCGGAACATGGATCGGCCGTCTCAAACTCCTCGATCATCCGCCAGATGGTGCCATCGACATCGGCCAGCGGGACCTCATGGCGGCGGATAATTTTCCCCGGAATATCGGCCAGATGTTCGGCGTGATGCAGCAGCGTCATCGTATCGAGCGGGGCGCCAAGCATCAGCACCTTGCCACCCGCCGCAACCAGCCGCGCCAGCGGCGATCCGGCGCCATAGCCATAATGCCAGGGGTGATCGGCGGTCAGCCAATCGGCCCGGGCGCCAAGCGCCGCCATCGAAGCGCCCGGATTGGCGCTGCGTCGGGCGCCGGGCGTGGTGCGCAAGAACTCCGGCAGCACGCCATTGTCGCGCACGGCACGCGAAGCGGCAGCATCAAATCCGGGCACCGCAGCGCGCCAGACGTCGGGGACGCGGCCATCGGCATCGAGCAAATCTTCATAGCGCCCGTCGCAGCCCGTATAGGCCATGATCGTGCCATCGCCGCCGATCGCATCGCCCAGCGCCGCGATCAGGCTGTCGGGGCCGCCCAGAATTTCCCCGACCCGGCCCATGGCGGCGTGGACCATGACCATATCGCCCGGCAAAAGACCAAGATCGGCCAGTTCGCCGGCCAGCCGCCGCCGCGTCAAAGGCCCGGCGGGCCACATCGGAAATCGACGGCTCAGAAATCGACGGCTCAGAAATCGACGGCAATGCCGTTTTTTTCCCAATCGCCATAGCGAACCGGGTCAAGCCCCTCGCGACCGCCGATTTCGACCGGCGGCGGCGTTACCGGCGGGGCTGTTTCAGGGGGCTGATCGGCTGGTTCAGGTCTGTCGGTCATCTGGCTATTTCCGAATTTGGCTGGGTTACACTAATGGTTCGCGATTAGGCGCTTCGGGCGCGACGGGAAAGGGCACGCGGCATCATGGCCGACACATTCGATCAGCGGGTGATCGCCATCACCGGCGCGGGCAGCGGTATCGGCCGGGCGCTGGCACTGGGGCTGGCGGACAAGGGCGCCGTGCTGGCGCTGGCCGACCGCGACGCCGATGGCCTTGCCGAAACCCGGCGTCTGCTCGGCAACCGGCCGGCCAGCACAACGGTGCTGGATGTAACCGACACCCCGGCATTGACGGCCTGGGTGGATGGCGCTGCAATCGAATTCGGGCGGCTGGATGGCATCATCAACAATGCCGGGCTGACCGTTGGTGGATCCTTTGCGCAAACCCCGCGCGATGATTTCGATCGCGTGATGGCAGTGAATTTCGGCGGCGTCGTCGAAGGCTGCCGCGCCGCCCTGCCGCATCTGAAACACGCCAGCCAGATGACCGGCAGCGCCTGGCTGGTCAATATTTCATCGATTTTCGGCATGATGGGCTATCCGGGCCAAAGCGCCTATAATGCCTCCAAATTCGCAGTCCGGGGCCTTACCGAAGCTTTGTATCTTGAATTGCAACGCTCCGATCCCGGCATTTGCGTCATCCGCGTCCACCCCGGCGGCGTCAAAACCAATGTCGTCAAAAATGCGCATTTCGTCGGCGATATCCCGCCCGGCGACCCGGTGGCCGATTTTGAAAAGGCTGCAAAATCTACCCCGGCCGAGGCTGCCGCCACGATCATCGCCGGCATGGAACGCCGCCAGCATCGAATCCTCATCGGCAAGGATGCGCGCTTCATCGACTGGATGACGCGACTGTTCCCGATCAGCTACTTCCGCCGCATCGGCGCCTTTGCAGGAGGCGGCAATCGCTAGGGTAGCGGCGCCGCAACAGGCGGTGACGGGCGTGGCGGCACGGCGCGGCGCGCTGCGGCTGTTGATGGCGGTGCTGGGCCGTGGCACGCCGCTGGAACTGGCGCTTGAATCGGCGCTTGATGGCATTGCGCTGGCCAATGACCGGGCACTGGCGCGCAATCTGGCCGCGACGGTGCTGCGCTGGCTGCCCGATCTTGATGCCATCATCGATTCGGCAACGCCAAAGCCGCTGCCCGATGATGCGCGCGCCCGCCATGTGCTGCGGATCGCGCTGGCCGGCTGGTTGCGGCTCGGCACCCCCGAACATGCCGCCGTTGCGACGGCCTTGCCCCTTGTCGAAGGTGGGCCGCGGCGTCTGGTACATGGCGTGCTCGGTAATTTGATGCGCCGGCCTGCGACGCTGCCGGCCGCGCCGCATCTGCCCGATCTGTTCGCCATCCGCTGGGCGATGGATTGGGGCGACGCGGTTGCCGATGCCGCCGCAGCCTCGCTTGCCGATGAACCCGCAACCGACCTGACGCTGCGCGATGCGTCCGAGACCGATCATTGGGTGACGGCGCTGGGCGGGGTCTCCCTGTTGCCCGGCCATGTCCGCGTGCCGCGATCAAAGGAACGCGGCGGCAATGTCACCGAATGGCCGGGCTTTGCCGACGGCGCCTGGTGGGTGCAGGATCTTGCCGCCTCGTTGCCGGTGCGGTTGCTGGGCGTTGAACGGGGTGATGCAGTGCTCGATCTGTGTGCAGCGCCGGGTGGCAAGACGCTGCAACTCGCGGCGCTCGGCGCCGATGTCACCGCCGTCGACGTCTCCGATGCGCGGCTCGACCGGGTGCGCGAAAACCTCGCCCGCACCGGCTTGTCAGCGACTCTGGCGGTCGGCGATGCGTTGCGTTGGGAACCGGGCCGGCTGTTCGATCGCATTCTTCTCGATGCGCCATGCTCGGCAACCGGCATTTTTCGCCGCCACCCCGATGTGCTGCATCTGAAAGGCTCGCGGGACCTGACACCGCTGACCCTGTTGCAGGCCGCCCTGCTGCGCCGCGCGACGGCCTGGCTGAAACCCGGCGGGACGCTGGTTTTCGCGACCTGCTCGCTCGACCCGCGTGAGGGCGAACGCATTGCCGAACGGGTGGTCGCAACGCTGCGCCGGCTGCCATTCGAGGCAGCGGGCCTGCCGCTTGGCCTCATGCCAACCGAAGATGGCTGGCTGCGCACCCTGCCGGGGATGCTGGCGGCCGATGGCGGCATGGATGGATTTTTCATCGCACGGTTTTCAAAACTGGGAAATTAAGGCCGGGGAACGAAGTCGCACGCCTGGTGTTTAAGGGGCGAAGGAGCACCCCATCATGAACATTCGCCTGATTCTCATTACCTCGACGGCCCTGGCACTTTTTGCCTGTGGCGAAAAAAAGACCGAAACGACCACGACAACGGCCACCGAAACCACCGGCACCGCCGTATCGGATGCGGGCACAGCGACCGCGACCGCAGCGGCCGATGCGGCCAATGATATCGGCCAGTCAAAGCCCGTCAATGACGTGCAGGATGCCGTCGGCAGTATGGTTGGCAAGGCCAGCGCCGTCGTTACAGACAGCACCGAAGGTTATGTCACCGGCGCTGCGATCGGCGACATGTACGAACGCGAAGCCGCCGAATTGGCCTTGCAGCGGTCAAAATCCGCCGCGGTCAAGAAATTCGCAGCGATGATGATCACCGATCACAAACAGACCAGCGCCGAATTGAAAAAACTGATTGCTGCCGACAAGATTGCAGCGACGACGCCGACCGTGCTCGACAGCCGCCGCCAGGGCAATATCGACAATCTGAAGGCAGCAGCGCCGGCCGATTTCGACACCGTCTATATCGACCAGCAGACCGCGGCGCATGAAGAAGCCCTGACGCTGCACAAAAGCTATGCCGATGATGGTGCCAATGCCGCCTTGAAAGGCTTTGCTGCCAAAACCGTGCTGGCCGTGCGTAACCACCTGGCAACGATCAAGAAGATCGACGCGAAGGGTTGAACCCGCCGATAGGGCCAATCAAAAACTGCCTGCCGACACCGGCAGGCAGTTTTTTTATGTGGCAGCGCGTCATGTTGTCAGTCGATTTGAACGCACTAGAGCGTGATGACATTAGGTAGGATTGCCAGGACGGTGGTGATTTTGGTGCGTGGCAAGGAGCGCGGAAAGCAGCGATGCAGCGCATCGCTGCCGACAAGTGACGCCGCCATGCGCCAAAAGCGACACCGCCCCGCAGGGGTTGCCCAAAGGGCAATCATGGTGATGCTACCTGATGTCATCATGCTCTAAATGTAAAAGGCATCCCGGGCCAAGCCCTGGATGACCTCAAATCGGGCGCAACGATCCCGGCGCCGACGGCGAATTATTCGGCGGCTTGCGCGAACAGTTGCACCGCTGCCGCCGCTGCTTCGAACCGGCCCAATACGGTATCGACCTGGGCAACCGAATGTTCGGCGCAAAGCGAGCAGCGCAGCAGGAACACCCCGGCGGGTGTGGCCGGCGGCCGCGACATGTTTACGTAAACGCCCGTTTCCAGCATCGCCTGCCACATCCGGACAGTGGTTTCCTGATCGGGCATCAGCACCGAAATAATGGCGCTTTCAGGTGTTTCGGTGGCGAGGTGAAAGCCACGCGCCTTTAGCCCTGCGTGCAGACGCCGGGTATTTTCCCACAGATGCCGGCGTTTGTCGTGACTGTGCATCAGTTTGCGGATGCTGGTTGTCGCCGAGGCAACGACGGCGGGCGGCAGCGAGGCCGTGAAGGTATAGGGCCGGCAGACCAGCCGCAGGATTTCGAATTTCGGGTGATTCGAAACGCAAAAACCACCGACGGTGCCCACCGATTTGGAAAAAGTGCCGACAATGAAATCGACATCATCGGCAACGCCCGCTGCCTCGTAAACGCCGCGGCCGTTTTCCCCGAAAAAACCCATGCCATGCGCTTCATCGACCAGCACCATACAGCCATGCGCCTTTGCAATGGCGACGAGTTCCTGCAGCGGCGCGATATCGCCCAGCATCGAATACACGCCTTCGAGGATGACCAGTTTCCCGGCTTCCGGCGGCAGGCGGCGCAGGCGTTTTTCCAGATCCTCGGCGCTATTATGCTTGAACCGCACGATATCGGCATTGCCAAGATAACAGCCATCATAGATCGACGCATGGCTGTCGGCGTCGAGGATGATGAAATCGCCCTTGCCGGCCAGCGTCGACACCATGCCCAGATTGGCCTGATAGCCGGTTGAAAATACCATGGCGTGGTCAAGGCCATAGAATTCCATCAGCGCGTCTTCGCATTCCTTATGGCCCTGATAGGTGCCGTTCAGCACCCGGCTGCCGGTGGTGCCGGCGCCAAAGCGGGTCAGCGCATCGATACCTGCCGCGATGACATCGGGATCAAAGGTCATCCCCATGTAATTATAGGTGCCAAGCAGGATGGTTTCCTTGCCATCGATGATGGCGATGGTTGGCGACAAGACCGCCGACATGACGATCGAAAAAGGGTCACGCACGCCGGTTGCAAGGACGCCGGCGCGTTCCGCGATCAGCGCATCGAATTTGGAGAACAGGTCGCTCATCGGCCGGTCTTTTTTGTCGCCAACAGCGTCACGGCGTCGGCAACTTCGCCGATGGTTTCAAGGTCGGGCAGCATGTTCAGCGGAATGACGATATCCCATTCATCCTCCATGCTGGCGACCAGATCCATGACGGTGAGGGAATCCATCTCCAGATCGCCGGCAAAGCTGCTGCTTTCGACCAGCGGCAGTTTTTTGGCGTTCAACGGCTCGATCAGTTCGATGATACGGGCGTAAATCCCGGCACGGTCGGTCATTGCAGCTCCTTTGATGCCAGCAGCTTTCCTATAAAAACATGGCCAAAGCGGGGCCAAAGCCGGTCGCTGCTACAGCCAGCCCTGTTGGCGATAGCCGGCCACGGTGTCGGCCAGCCCCGCCGGCGCATCGAAACGCGGCGCCCACAGCCCCGCCAGCGCCGCATTGCCGCCACGCGCCACCCAATCCGGGTGGGCGATATAGGCAGCGCGATCCCGGGTCAGCTTTGGCTGATTGCCGGTCAGCCGCGCTGCCCAGCCGGCAAGGGTCGCAGCGGCGGGCAGCAGCGACACCGGCGCCATGATGATGCGCAGCCTTTCACGGCCCAGCGCCTGGCCGATGGCGCCCAGAAATTCGGGATGGGTATAGCCATCGACGGCATCGCCGCGGCCGTCATCGAGTTCGAGCGTTTCGCCCGACGGGCCATCCAATGCCAGCGCCAGCAGCGCCCGGGCCAGATCATCGACATGGATGATCGAAATTCGCCCCTCGCCGGGCGCAATGCCGATGCCATAGCGGGCCAGCCGGAAAAACCCCAGCAATTCGCTGTCACCCGGGCCATAGACAGCGGGCGGCCTGACGATCACCCAATGCGGCAGGGCACTGGCCTTGACCAGCGCCTCGCCAGCGGCCTTTGACGCGCCATACATCGACAGGCCGGGTTCGCGGGCGGCAAGGCTGGAGACATGCACGAAACGCCTGATGCCGGCGGCCTGTGCAGCCTTGATGATGGCGGCGGTGCCGGCGATATTGCCGGCGGCAAAACCGGCGCGGTCGGGCGCATTGACGGTGCCGGCTATGTGAATCAGCGTGTCATTGCCATGGCATAGCCGCGACAAGGCGGTGGCATTGGCGAGATCGCCCGACACCCAGGCGATGCCCGGAAAATCGGGTTGTTTTTGCCGCGCCAGCGCCGTCACCGGCGCCTTGTAGAGACCAAGCACGCGGCGCCCGACAAAGCCGCTGCCGCCGGTAACCGCCAGCTTCATGATGCCGTGCGCAACCGGAATTTCAGCGTCAGGCGGCGATATCGAAAGGCTGGATTTCGCCCGACAGATATTGCGACCGCGCCCGTGACCGCGACAATTTCCCCGATGACGTTTTGGGCAAAGTGCGAGGTGGGACCAGTTCGACCACACAGGTCATGCCGGTGATGGCGCGCACCTTGCTGCGAATGGCGTCGCGCAGGCTGCTGCGCTCGCCGGCATCGGATGTCCGACATTGGACGAGCACCGCCGGCGCTTCCTCGCCCGACGGCGTCGTGATGGCAAAGGCGGCGATGTCGCCGGCCTTGAAGCCTGGAAGCTGTTCGATCGCCCATTCGATATCCTGCGGCCAATGGTTTTTGCCGTTGATGATGATCATGTCCTTGGCCCGGCCGACGATGAAGATCGACCCGTTCGACAGATAGCCCATGTCGCCCGTATCGAGCCAGCCATCGGCAGACAATGCCGCAGCGGTCGCCTCCGGATCGCGGAAATAGCCGGCCATGACGCCAAGGCCCTTGACGAACACCCGCCCGATCTTGCGATCGGCGAGCACGCCGCCGTCTGCGTCGCGGATTTCCATGGTCAGGCCGGGTACCGCCTTGCCGCAGTTGACGATGGCGCGATAGCGCGTCGGGCGGCGGGCGTCGCTGCGGCCGGTGGAGCCCGACAATGTGCGTTCATCGATCAGGTCGGAAACAATGCCTTCGCCAAGCGGCATGATCGACACCGCCAGCGTTGCCTCGGCAAGGCCATAGCTTGGCAAAAAGGCGCTGGCCCTGAAGCCGGCGGCGGCAAAGACATCGACAAAGGCCTGCATGACTTCGGGCCGGATCATGTCGGCGCCATTGCCGGCGACGCGCCAGCGCGCCAGATCGAAACGCGCCTCTACATCGATCGATGCCGAAATGCGCCGGGCGCAGATTTCATAGCCAAAGGTCGGCGAATAGCTGAGTGTATTGTCGGGGTTGCGGCTGATCAGCGTCAGCCAGCTGAGCGGCCGCCGGGCAAAATCTTCGGTGGCCAGATAATCGGCCGAAATCTGGTTGGCGAGCGGCGCCAGCATGCAGCCGACAAGGCCCATGTCATGATACCAGGGCAGCCACGAAATCACCCGGTCGCCATGGCCGGCTTCCATGCAATGCGCGTGGCCGGCAAGATTGGCCAGCAGCGCTTCGTGCGTTACCGCAACGCCATGTGGAAACCGCGTGCTGCCCGATGAATATTGGAGATAGGCAATGTCGGTCGGTTGGGCATCGGGCAGCGGCGCCGCGGTGGCCGGGGCATCGGCAAACCAGGTTGCCCAATCCTGCGCCGGGCACAGGTCGGTCGCGGCCTCCGCCACCATGGCGAACAGCCCGGTCGGTGACAGCACCAATTTTGGCTCGCAACTGCGCAACTGGGTCGCAATCTGCTCGATATAGCTGTCGCGGCCACCAAAGCTGGTCGGCAGCGGTAGCGGCACCGGATAGGCGCCGGCGTAGATGGCGGCAAAAAACGCGGCTGCAAAATCGGCGCCGGTTTCAGCGATCAGCGCCACGCGATCACCCGGAACAAGGCCCATGGCAACCAGTTGCCGGGCCTGTTGGCGCGCGTCCCGGGCAAGCTCGGCATAGGGATAGGCGCGCATCAGATCGGCACGGGCATCGTGAAAATTCAAGCCCTTCTGACCAAGCGCTGCATAATCCAGCGCTTCACCCAGCGTCGCAAAAGACGCCCGGCGATAGGCCAGGTCATCAAATGTTGCCGTTGGTGTCAATGCCGGGCCAATGTCCAAGCCGTGTCTCCCTTGCCCATCTTGTCCCTCATGCCCGCGCCGGTTTTTCGGCATCTGGACCGCGTTCATCCTGATTGCCGATCTTTATTGCCGCAACGGCTAGTTCAAATTCCGGCCCGATCATGGCACAAACAAGGCATGACCAAAGATAGTGACGCTGATGATGTCCGGGATGACCATGGCCCGCGCCGCAGCAAGCGCCGCGAATATGCCCCCCGCGAACCCCGGCCGATCGATGCGGCGGGCTTGCAGGAACTCGCATTGGGCTATGCCGCGCGCTATGCGACAACCGCGGCAAAGCTGCGGCGCTATCTGGCGACAAAGCTGCGCGATCGCCAATGGACGCCCGCCGAGGCCCCCGATATCGACGCCCTGATCGCCCGCATCACCGAGCTTGGCTATGTGAATGACCGGGCCTTTGCGACGTTGAAGGCGCGCGCGATGGCCGGGCGCGGCCTTGGCACCCGCCGGGTCGCCGGCGCGCTGGCGGCGGCGGGTGTCGGCCGCGAGGATGCAGCGGCGGCCCTCCACCCCGAAGCAGTCGAACCCGCCAACCCCTATGCCAGCGCCATCGAATTTGCCCGGCGCAAACGCCTTGGGCCTTTTGCCCGCGAGATCAGCAGCGATCCCGCCCGGCAGCGGCGCGACCTCGCTGCCATGGCGCGCGGCGGGCATGATTTTGCTGTCGCACGCCGCGTGCTCGCGGCCCGTGACGAAGCCATGGCGCTGCGTCTGCTGGAGGATGAATAGGTCGACCCTCTTTGCAACGTCAGGGTAAAATCCATGGATTTTCGTTATGGTCAACGATGGCCGGATGCCGGGGGAGATTTTCGTTGACGGATGCTGTCGTGCTGGTTGCCATCGCTGCCGGGGTAGCAACGGTTACGCTCAATCGCCCGGCGGCGATGAATGCCCTGTCGCTGGCTATGCGCCACGATCTTGCCGCCGCGATGCTGGCGCTGGAGGTCGATCCTGGCGTCCGCGTCGTCATTCTGACCGGCGCCGGCACCAAAGCCTTTACCGCAGGGCTTGATCTGAAGGAATTGGGCAGCGACGGGCTGGGCGCCGCCAATGCCGACACAGCGGCTGAAAACCCGGTCATGGCGATCGAGCAATTGTCCAAACCCTGTATCGGTGCCATCAACGGCGTTGCCATCACCGGCGGGTTCGAGGTCGCGCTGGCCTGCGATGTGCTGATCGCGTCCGAAAACGCCCGCTTTGCCGATACCCATGCCCGGGTCGGCATCATGCCGGGCTGGGGGTTGAGCCAGAAACTCAGCCGGCTGATCGGGCCCTATCGCGCCCGGGAGTTATCATTGACGGGAAATTTCCTCGATGCGGCCACCGCGGCCAGCTGGGGCCTTGTCAACCGGGTGGTCGCCGCCGCTGATCTGCTGCCCGTCGCGCAGCGGCTGGCGGCCGATATGGCGAGCATCGATCCGGGCTTTAGCGCCGCCTATAAACGCCTGATCGGCGATGGTTATGCGCTGAGCCTTGCCGATGGCATGGCGCTGGAGGCGGCACGCTCGATTGCCGCCAATGGCCAGGTTTCGGCCGCCGATGTCGAGGCCGCGCGCGCCGTTGTGCAGGCGCGCGGCCGCAGCCAATAAAGGGGAAATTCGCCATGGCCACAGCTTTTGCCGACCCGATCATGCCATTTCCAGGGTTCGATCGGGCCAGCGCCGACAATATCCTCGTCAACCCCGAAGCGACGGCGGATGGCAGCGTCCATGATATTTATGACCGCCTGCGCGCCGACGCCCCGGTGCATTGGTGCGCGCCGACGGGTTTTCGGCCGTTTTGGGCGGTGACACGCCATGCCGATATCACCAGCGTCAGCAAGGCCAACAGCCTGTTCTGCAATTCGCGGCGTACTTATCTGGCGCCCGCCGAAGCCGAAAAATGGACGCTCGATACGGTTGGCGACACGCATCTGTTTCGCAGCCTTGTCGATCTTGACGATCCGCTGCACATGAAACTGCGCAAGCTGACGCATGACTGGTTCCTGCCGGCCAATCTCAAAAAGCTGGAGCCGATGATTTCGGCCGTGGCGAGGGACCATGTCGATCGCATGGCGGCGCTGGGCGGGGCCTGCGATTTCGTCAACGAGGTTGCGCTGTTCTACCCGCTGCGTGTCATCATGCGCATCCTGGGCGTGCCGCAATCCGATGAAGCGATGATGCTGCGGATGACGCAGGAAATGTTCGGCGCCGGCGACCCCGATGTCGTGGCGCGATCGAAATTGATCACGACCGGCGCTGGCATGCAGGCCGGCAGCGGCAATGCCCAGGTCGATCTTTTCCAATTGGCGCAGGAATATTTTGCCTATTTCGGTGCCATCACTGCCGATCGCCGGGCCAATCCGCGCGACGATCTGTCGACCATTATCGCCAATGGCATGGTCGATGGCGCCCCCATCGGCGACCGCGAGGCGATGAGCTATTATGTCATTGTCGCAACCGCGGGCCATGACACGACCAGCTCGACCGCGGCCGGCGGGCTTGAGCAATTGATCCGCAACCCCGAACAAATGGCGCGGCTGCAGGCCGATATGAGCCTGCTGCCCGGCGCCGTCGAAGAAATGATTCGCTGGGTAACGCCGGTCAAGCATTTCATGCGTACTGCGACCAAGGATTGCCGGCTCGGCGGCCAGGATATCCGTGCCGGCGATGGGCTTTGCCTGTTTTACTGGTCGGGCAATCGCGATGAACGCGCCTTTGCCGATCCCTTTGCCTTCAGGGTCGATCGCCAGCCCAATCCGCAGACCGCCTTTGGCAATGGCGTGCATCTTTGCCTTGGCCTGCATCTGGCGCGGCTGGAACTGCGGCTGTTGTTCGCCGAATTGCTGCCGCGCCTCGGGTCCATCGAACTGGCCGGGACGCCGCGAAATTCGATCGCCAATTTCGTTTCGGGGCTAAAAACCCTGCCCATCCGCTACAGCCTTGAATGAAGGACGATCCGCGCCGGCTGCTGGCCGCCAACTACCCCTGGTCGATCGAATTGCAGACGCGATTTGCCGATATGGATGTCAACCGCCACCTGAATAATGTCGCCATCACGCGGTTTTTTGAAGAAACCCGGATCCGGTTCAATTGGGGCCTGTTCGCGGGCGATACAGGCGATGTCCGGCCCCGCTATCTGGTCGCCCATGTCGCGGTCGATTTCCTTGGCGAAGGCAGCTATCCGCAGCCGCTGTTGATGACCTATGCCATCGGGGCGATCGGCCGCAGCAGTTTTCGCTGCCTGATGGGGATGTTTCAATCCGGCCATTGCATCGCCTTGTCCGATACGGTGCTGGTGCATCGCGGTACCGCAGGGGCGGCGCCGCTCCCCGACGATCTGCGCGCCCGGCTTGAGGCTTTTGCGCTGAACGGCTAGGGGGTTCTTGGCGATCGCAGGCGTGTGCGCGTCACCCCGGGTCAAGCCCGGGATGACCGATATCACCAGCGACCGAGACGCTGGCTCGATTCCAACCGGGCGAAAACCAGCCTTTTAAACAGACGATTTTTTTGGAGAGAAACGCATGACCGACCAGCCGACCACCCTGACGCTCAGCCTTGATTCAGGCGGCGATGTCGTCATCCAATTGCGCCCCGATCTGGCACCCGGCCATGTCGAGCGCATCGCTGCCCTCGCCAATTCGGGCTTTTACGATGGCGTTGTTTTTCACCGCGTCATCCCGGGGTTCATGGCGCAGGGCGGCGATCCGACCGGCACCGGCATGGGCGGATCGAAACAGGCCGATCTGAAGGCCGAATTCAGCGCCGAAAAACATGTTCGCGGCACCTGTTCGATGGCCCGGTCGTCCGCCCCCAACAGCGCCAACAGCCAGTTTTTCATCTGTTTTGACGATGCAGGCTTTCTCGACAAGCAATATACGGTCTGGGGGCAGGTCACATCGGGCATGCAACATGTCGATGCCCTGCCCAAGGGCGAACCACCGCGGACGCCGGGCAAGATCGTCAAGGCCATGGCCGCCTGATCGCAGCATCGCTCAGCGCCGCCGATATCGCCCGGCTGCAACAGGCGCATGGCCTGGTGCAGGCGGGCGATGGCGCCGCAGCCGAGGCTGTGCTCGCCGGATTGCCGGCGGCATTGCATGGCCATCCCGATGCGCTGATGCTCGCGGCACTGGCGGCGCGGGCGCGGGGCGATCTGCCAGCGGCGCGGGCAAGGTTTGAAGCGGCGCTTGGCGCTGCGCCCGGTCATCCCGGTATCTGGAACAGCTATGCCAATCTGCTCGGCGATCTGGGCGATGCGGCGGCGGCGATCACGGCCTATCGGCGGGCGCTGGCGCTGACGCCCGACGCTGTCGCAACCTGGATCAATCTTGGCCTTGCCGCCATTCAGATCGAGGACTGGCCAGAGGCCGAAACCGCGCTGCGCCGGGCGCTGGCCCTGGCGCCGGCCGAGCCCCGGGCGCTGGCCAGCCTTGGCCTTGTCGAACAGGGCCAGGGGGATATGCCGGCCGCTGCCGCCGCCTATGCCGCTGCGCTTGCCGTCAATCCCGGTGATACGCGCAGCCGCCATAATCTTGGCGCGGCCTTGCGCGCGCTCGATCGCCATGACGAAGCGTTGGCGGCGCTGCAGGGGCTGACGGCGGCCCAATCGCGATTGCTGGCCGGGGATATATTTGCCGATACGGGGCGGTTCGAGGCCGGGATTGCCGAATTTGCAGCGGTGCTGGCCGGTGATCCCGCCAATATCCCGGCGCTGGAGGCGCTGTCCGAGCTGCTGCCGCAACTGGGACAGACGGCGCAGGCGCTGTCGGGCTATCACCATGTCCTGAAGGCGGATGCGCCGCGTGAACTCTGGGTTTCAGCGCTGAAGGCGGCAAAATCTGTCAAGGATGCCGGGCGGTTGCGCGCTTGGGCCGATGCCGCTGAAACGGGTTTTGGCGAACATCCCGATTGGGTCATGGCGCGACTGGCGGCGATGCTGCTGGCGGGTGACCGGCATGCCGCGCTTGCAGCGGCGATTGCGGCCGACAGGCGATTTCCGACGATCGGCGGGATTGCCAATTATTGCGGCTTTTTGCTGTTGCAATCGGGTGATGCAAGGGCCGCCGAACCCTATGCGATCAAGGCGGCAACGCTGGGCGGTGACGATCAATCCCCCTGGTCGCTGCTGACGCTGATCTGGCGGCTGCTGGGCGATCCGCGCGAACAATGGCTGGCGGATTATGACCGGCTGCTGATCGTCGAGACGATCGAGCCGCCAAAGGGCTGGCGCGATCTGGCAAGTTTTCTGGGCGATCTGGCTGCCGTGCTGGCGCGCCGCCATGTCATGCTGCAGGCGCCTGCCGAACAATCGCTGCGGGGTGGCACCCAGACGCGGGGGGGGCTGTTCGATACGGTCGATCCCGTGTTGCTCGGGCTGCAATCGAGCCTCATCGCCAGTGTCGAACACAGTCTTCGCCGGCTGCCAACCGACCCGCGCCAGCCGTTTCTGCGCCGTAACAATGGCCGGGTCAGCATGGCTGGATCATGGTCGGTGCGGCTGCGATCAGAGGGTTTTCACATCAGCCATATCCACCAGCAAGGCTGGTTGAGTTCGGCTTTCTATGTCGAGGTCCCGGCCGAAATCGGCGCCAATGATCTTGCCGGGACGCTGCAATTCGGTGTGCCCGATGCGGCATTGGGCCTTGATCTCACGCCGCGCCGCATCATCGTTCCGGAACCCGGCCGGCTGGCGGTGTTTCCATCCTATTTCTGGCATGGCACCGCGCCGTTCGAAAGCCGGACCGCCCGGCTGACGGTCGCCTTTGACATGCAGCCGCGTTGAGAACGCAGCCGTTGATCACTATCGGCGTCGCGATCGAATTTGCACCGGTTGAATTGTCATCCCGGGTCAAGCCCGGGATGACAGTTTTGATAGTGCGATATTGAAATCGACCTGAGCCGTCAGCGGCCGCGATAACCGCCGCCATTGCCGTTGCTGTTGCCGCCGCCACCACCGGCGCGCGCCGGGCGACCGCCGGCACCGCCACCGCCGCCGCCACTGCGCGCTGGCCGGACCTGGGCGCGCGAATCGCGGCCGGGGCGGCCACCGCCGGCTGGCCGGCGTGCAAAATCACGCCGGTCTTCGCGGCCGGGTTCCTCGCGCGGTGCCGGGGGGGCAGCGCGTTCGACCTTTTGGGCCGCGACCACGGCGGCCCGGAAATCGGCGGGCAGGGCCAGCACGGTGATTTTCTGGCGGATCAGCTTTTCGATATCCCGCAGGAAGGGGCGTTCGT
The DNA here is from genome assembly GCA_038221665.1 of Sphingomonadales bacterium. Lineage (GTDB taxonomy): Bacteria > Pseudomonadota > Alphaproteobacteria > Sphingomonadales > Sphingomonadaceae > Sandarakinorhabdus. The sequence goes on along the minus strand of JBBRIC010000004.1, from coordinate 21,482 downwards.
CTTCGGCGCAAAAGGCAATCGCCTGCCCGGCGGCGCCAGCGCGGGCGGTGCGCCCGATACGGTGCACATAGGATTCAGGCACATTGGGAAGTTCATAATTGATGACGTGCGAAACGCCCGTCACATCGATGCCGCGCGCTGCGATATCGGTCGCCACCAGCACCCGGCAGGTGCCGGCCTTGAAGGCGGCCAGCGCCCGTTCGCGCTGCGGCTGGCTTTTATTGCCGTGAATGGCCTCGGCCACGATGCCGGCATTGCCCAATTGGCGGACAACGCGATCGGCGCCATGTTTGGTGCGGCTGAATACAAGCGCGCGATCGACGGCTGTGTCGCGCAGCACAAGTTGCAACAGCGCCGGTTTTTCGGCCTGATTGACATGGATGACGGCCTGATCGACGCGCTCGGCGGTGGTGGCTGCGGGCTTGACCGCGACCTTGACCGGGTTTGTCAGATAGCGTGACGCCAGTTCCTCGATGGCCTTTGGCATGGTTGCCGAGAAAAACAGCGTCTGGCGCTGGCGGGGCAACAACCCGACGATCCGGCGCAGATCATGGATGAAGCCCAGATCGAGCATCTGATCGGCTTCGTCGAGCACCAGGATTTCGACCTGTTTCAGATCGAGCGCGCCGCGCTGGACCAGGTCGAGCAACCGGCCCGGCGTTGCGACGATCACGTCGACGCCGTGCATGATGGCGCGTTCCTGGCGCGGAATCGGCACGCCACCAAAGACAGTGGTGACGCTCAGCCGCATATATTTGCCGTAATCGGTAAACGACTGGGCGATTTGCGAAACCAGCTCGCGTGTTGGCGCCAGCACCAGCGCGCGGGTGGCGCATTTCAGCCGGTGTTTGGGATTGGCCGAGAGGCGGTGCAGCATCGGCAGCGCAAACGCCGCAGTCTTGCCGGTGCCGGTCTGGGCGATCCCGCAAATGTCGCGGCCTTCGAGCACGGGCGGAATCGCCTGCACCTGGATGGGGGGGGGTTCGGTATAGCCCTTGTCGGCCAAAGCGCGGGAGATGGGCTCGGCGAGGCCGAAGTCAGCAAAATAGGTCATGATATATCTCAAAATAGTCATGCGATGGAATCGCAAACCTGCCTGTGGCAACGAAAAGCGACAGGGCAAGCGGGTTTTGACAACCCGCGTGATGGGGTGGCCCTTTGGGCTGGCCTCTGAACATCCGGGCCTGGAGCAATTTGCTCGATCACGCGCCCGGCGTTGGCAGCGGGGCAATCCCAGCGCTGAAGCCGCATCCCGTATCAGCGAAATGCGCTGCAAAGTCAAGCCGGCAGCGCGGCGTTACGCAAGCTCGGCCCAGCTTTAGCCCGGAATGAGAATCTGCCGGATGGCCTTGCCGCTGGCGAGATCATCGAGCGCGGCATTGATCTCACGCATGGGGCGCTGGCCCGACAACAGCCGTTCGACCGGCAACCGCCCGGCCCGCCACAGCGCGATATAACGCGGGATGTCACGCGCCGGGATTGCCGAGCCCATATAGCTGCCCATCAGGGTCTTGGCTTCGGCGACCAGGCTGACGGCGGTTATGGTCAAGGGCTCGGCGGGATTGGGCAGGCCGACCGTGACGACACGCCCGCCGCGCGCGGTCAAGCGATAGGCCTCGGCCAGAACCTTGCCCGAACCAACGCTCTCGATGGCGACCATATTGCCGCCGATATCGGCGAGCGCTGCTTCGGCCGCATCGGCGTGGACGGCGACGCTGGCACCCAGTTCCAGAGCCAGGCTGCGTTTTTCAGCGACCGGGTCGATGGCGATGACCGGCACGGCGCCGGCGGCAACAGCGCCGAGCAGCGCCGCCAGGCCAACCCCGCCCAGGCCCCAGATGGCGACGCTTTCGCCCGGCCGCACCTGCGCCGTGTTGAACACGGCGCCAACCCCCGTCAGCACCGCGCAGCCGAACAGGGCAGCGATATCGGCCGGAATATCGGCATCGATGCGGACCGCCGAACGTTGATCGATAACGGCATGATCGGCAAAGGCCGACAGGCCCAGATGGTGGTGGACTTCATGGCCGCCATCGCTCAACCGCCGGCCACCGCCAAGCAATTCGCCCCTGCCATTGGCGGCTGCGCCGTTGGGACATAGCCAGCCTTTGCCCGAAAGACAGGGTTCGCAATGGCCACAGGCGGGGAGGAAGGCGAGAACTACCCGGTCGCCGGGCTGAAATCGACATGCGGGGCCGGTGCTGACCACGGTCGCGCAGGCTTCATGGCCCAGCGCCATCGGCACCGGTCTTGGCCGGTCGCCGTTGACGACGGACAGATCGGAATGGCAAAGCCCCGCCGCTTCGATGCGCACCAGCATTTCGCCAGCTTGCGGCGCGGCAAGCTCCAGACTCGCCAGCCGCAGCGGCAGCGACTGCGCGAACGGCCGGGCGGCACCGGTGGCTTCCAACAGGGCGGCGGTGATTTGCATTGCGAATTCGCATAGGCGGCGACGCGGCTGGCGCAAAGTGAAAAGCAGACCGGTGCGGGGGCAGCCTCGGGGGAAACAAGCCGCGACATCGCTCGTTTCAGGGCAGTGTGGCCAAAAGGCACCGCTACACGGGCATTTTCGTATTGGGCCAAGCGGCGATGCCAAGCTGCGGGTTCGCCTGGATTTGGATAGGCTGTTGAATAGGCGCTATATTTTAGCATTGTGGCAGCCAATTCAGCGGATCGCGCAACGCTTTGCCCGAAAACTGTAACAAAACTGCATACTCGATGTCACACTCCGAAAATAAGGACCCTTTCCATCGGCACCGGCGCGCTTGCCACACCAAAGGGTTATTTCATGAAGACATCGACATCGATCCTGGCGCTTGCCGCGGCCAGCCTGTTCATCGCCAATGCGGCCCATGCCCAGCAGGCAGCCGCTGTCACCGCAGCGGCCGATGTCGCGACCGACGACGGCATTGAAGAAATCGTCGTCACGGCCACCAAGCGCGAAACCAATGCACAGCGCACGCCGATCTCGATCACCGTGCTTGGCGGTGATTCGCTGAAACAGCGCCGCGTCCTCAGCCTTTATGATCTTGCCGATGGCAGCGTGCCGTCGCTGCGCGTCGCGCCGTTCGAAGCGCGCCAGAACGCGCTGACCATCGGTATCCGCGGGATCGTGCCGCTCGATGCCAATCAGCCAGCGCGCGAACAGGGCGTCGGTATCTATATCGACGGCGTTTATCTTGGCCGCCAGCACGGCGTGAACACATCCTTGTTCGATGTCGAGCGCGTCGAAGTGTTGAAGGGTCCGCAAGGCTCGCTGTTCGGTCGCAATACCGAAGGTGGCGCCCTGTCGATCGTCAACCGCGCGCCAACGGGTGAATTCGGCGGCCGGATCAGCGGCGGCGTCGGCAATTATGGTTCCTATAATTCGGAAATCCACGTCGATCTGCCGGAATTCCATAATTTCAGCGCCAAGGTCGATGGCGTCATCCAGCATCAGGATGCCACCACCAAAAATCGCCTCGCCGGCCAATCGGGCTTCAACCTCGCCGACCGCAACGGCCTGCGCCTTGCCGTCCGCTGGAAGCCGATCGACGGGCTGACCAATGATTTCTCCTATGATGTCGCGCACAGCGAAACGACGCCATTCTACAGCCAGTTGCTGAACTACAACCCCAATAATTGCCCGACCGGTGGCACGACGGCCGTGCCGATCGCTGCGTCCTCGGCGCCAAATTGCTATTTGCCCGGCACCGCCTACACCGGCCTCCAGGGCACCATCCGCCCGGTGCTGCCAGGCGTCATCATCAATGGCACCGAGCGTCAGAAAATTGCCGATATCGGCGTGCCGCAGCAGCCGAGCGTCGATAACACCCATGGCTTCACCAACACGTTGAAGTACAAGGCAACGCCGGATCTGGAACTGCGCTCGATCACCGCCTGGCGCGGTGTCACATCGACGCAATGGGATAATAGCGGCGGCGCGCATCGCCCGCCCGTTGTCGCTCCGGGCTGCGTTGGCAATGCCTGTAATTTCAGCCGCTACAGCCTTGCCAATCTGCGTCAGAACCAGTTCAGCCAGGAATTCCAGGCCGTGGGCACCATCGGCCCCGTGGATTATGTCGGCGGGCTGTACTATTTCATCGAAAGAGTGAGCGATGATGCGGCAACGCCAAATTCATTGCAGATTTCGGGATATACTACCGCCGGCCAGACGACCGGGATCGGCTATCTTGTGCTCGATCCGCGCCTGACCATCAATAATTCTGCCGGCGTGCCACAGCCCGCCGGTTCAGAGCCTGGTTTCAGGTCGATCGATCGCGCCTCGATCGTGCGGTCGCGCAGCTATGCCGCCTATGGCCAGGCAACCTGGCATGTCACCGATGCGCTGACGCTGATCGCCGGCGGCCGCTATACCAAGGACAAAAAACAGGGCCAGCTGGTTTTCTCGCGCAATATCAATTACATCAACAATCCAGCAACGGCTGCCGCCAATGGCTACCGGCCGTTGAATGAAACCTGGGATCGCTTCAATCCGACCGTGACGGCGGCCTATCAGGTCAACAAGGACATTTACGCCTATGCCAAATACGCAACCGGCTATCGCGCCGGTGGTGCCAGCTCGCGGACGTCGAACTATCAGGCATTCAATCCTGAAGACGTCAAATCCTATGAAATCGGCCTGAAAACCGACCTGTTCGATCACCGCGCCCGCTTCAACCTCGCCGGTTACATCATGGACAGGAAGGACAGCCAGGTCGACATCAGCTCCGTCCAGTTCACTGCGACCGGTTCGTTCAACAATCTTGTCACCATCAACGCGCCCGGCAACACCAAGATCCGCGGTATCGAAGCCGATCTGACCGTCAACCCGGTGGAAGGTCTGACGCTGAATGCTGCCTATGCTTATACATACACCAGCATTCCGCCGGTGCTGATCATAGCCTCGGCCTCTAGCGGCACGCCGCCGGTTATCACCAGCAGCCGGGTCAACCAGCAATTCTATATCGTCTACACGCCGCGCAATGCCTTTAGCGTGGCAGCGGACTATTCCATCCCGATCAAGAACGAAACCGCGCTGCGCTTCCATCTCGATGCGGCCTATTCGCAATCGACCCAGGCATTCGATCAGTTTGCGACCAAGAATGATTCATCATTCCTCGTCAATGGCCGCATTTCGCTGACCGAAATCAAGCTGGGTGAAGGCAAGCAGAAGCTGAATATCAGCGTCTGGAGCCGCAACCTGTTCGACAACCAGTTCATCTTCCGCCGCGATCCGTCGAACAGCCTGCCGTCGGCGCCAACCTCCAGCGTCTCGGTTGGCAATGTCGGCAATGTGCTCGGCGATTATGGTAACTTCAACGCCCCGCGTACCTTCGGCGTCGAAGGCACTGTGCGCTTCTGATCTTTTGATCCTGTCGACATGGCAGGCGTCCGCGGCAAGCGGGCGCCTGTTGTGTTTAGGGTGGACAGGCCGGAACAGCCAGGACGTCGGTCAATGCAACCGGCTGGCCACCTGTACGGCGCGAACCAGCGCGGCCGTTGCATCGACAAATGGCGTCGTCACGTCAGCGGCGCCAAGCACCAGCGGGATTTCGCTACAGGCCGCAATGATGACATCGGCACCGGCGTCGATGAGGCGCCGGGCCTCATCGGCCATGCCGGCGCAAATCGCAGGTCCGGTGTCACCGGCCTTTATGGCCATCACCAGCGGCTGCACGATCTCGCGGTCTGAGCCGATGCTGGGAACGCCCGCCGCCGCCAGACGATCCTGGTATAATTGCGCGTCAAGGGTGGCGCCGATGGCCAGAATGCCGACAAGGGCCGGGCGGTGCGCCAGGGTTTCAGCGACGGCGGCATCGATCATGCTGATGAACGGCACATCGACGGCCGCGACGATGAAGGCCGCCCAGCCGTGCGCGGCGTTGCAGGGCATGGCGATGATTTCCGCGCCTTGCGCCACCAGCCCGCGTGCCATTGCCGCCAGCACCGGCCCGGGTGACGGCCCGCTGCCGGCCCGCGCGGCATTGCGATCGGGCACATCGGGGTTTGAATCGATGAAAACACGCGGGTGACCGGCATCGCCTGTTGCTGCTGTCGCGGCCACCAATCGGGCCAGAAAATCCGCCGTCGCTGCCGGCCCCATGCCGCCGATGATGCCGATGGCGCGCGCGGCCGACATCAGTCGCGGAGATCGCCAGCATAGGCGTGCAGCGCAGCGCTGCCACCGGTGTGGAGGAAAATTACGCGTTCGCCGGCTATGATTTCGCCGCTGCGAACAAGGCCGATCAAGCCCGCCATGGCCTTTCCGGAATAGACCGGATCGAGCAATATGCCTTCGGCGCTGGCCAATAGCCGCACTGCCTCGACCATCTCGGGCGTTGGCAGCGAATAGCCGGGGCCAACCCATTGATCGAGGCAGACAATGGCTTCGCGCGCCGGCGCCGGGGTGCCCAGCAAGGCGGCAGTCGCCACGGCCAGCCGGTGGACATTGCCCTCCTGTTCGGCCCGGGCCCGCCGTACATTGATGCCGGTGACGGGAATTTGGGCATGCAGCGCCGCCAGACCCGCGAGCAGGCCGGCATGGGTGCCGGCACTGCCGCTGGCGACGATGATGCGATCAAAACCAGCCCCGAGTTCAAAACTTTGCGCCATGATTTCAGCGGCGCAGGCGGCATAGCCAAGCGCACCAAGCGGGGTCGAGCCGCCGCCGACAATCACATAGGGCGTGCCCCCCGCGGCGCGCACCAGATCGGCATCCGCCGCCAGTTCGGCACCTAGGTCGGCGCCCAGCGGCACGACACGCAAGGCCTCGACCCCCATCAGGTCGAACAGCAGATTATTGCCCAGCGCCGTCTCCGCATAGCTGCCGGCGACGCGTTCCTCGATGATCAGGCGGCACTTGAGGCCTTCCCTGGCGGCTGCCGCCAATGTCAGCCGGCAATGGTTCGATTGTGGTGCCCCGACGGTGATCAGCGTATCGGCGCCTTGTGCCAGCGCTTCCGCGACCAGGAATTCGAGCTTGCGCGTCTTGTTGCCGCCGCCCGCCAGCCCGAGCAGGTCATCGCGCTTGATCCAGATTTCCGGCCCGCCCAGCGCCCGCGACAGGCGCGGCAACGGCTCCAGCGGCGTGAAAGCGGGCGTGTAGCGGCGGCGGGGGAAGCGAGCGAGGTCCATGGACCATAGTCCTGCCTGTTTGCCGCAGCAGGCGCAACTGGCGCAGCCTTTCCCAACGGCCGTCGCGGCTTTACGACAAAGCCGAACAGACAGGATCAGGGCCATGGCGATCGCAGCGATATTATGGGATTTTGGCGGGGTCATCACCACCTCGCCCTTTGCCGCCTTCAACCGATATGAGGCTGAACACGGCCTGCCGGCCAATATCATCCGCCGGATCAACGCCCGTGACCCCGATGGCAATGCCTGGGCACAGCTGGAACGCAGCGAGATCGATGCGGCGACGTTTGACCGGCTGTTCGCCGCCGAAGCGGCCGCGCTCGGCCATGACCTTGCAGGCTCGGTGGTGCTCGGGCTGCTGGCCGGCGATGTGCGGCCCAACATGGTCGCAGCGATCGATCGCTGCCGCGACCTTGGCCTCAAACTTGGTTGCATCACCAACAATGCCCGTGTCGGCGAAGGCCCGGGGATGACCGCCGATGCCGGAAAGGCCGCCGCTGTTGCCGCCATCCTGGCGCGTTTCGATGCCGTTATCGAAAGTTCAAAGGTCGGTTTGCGCAAGCCCGATCCGCGCATTTACGAATTGATGTGCGAAACGCTGGCGGTCGCACCCGCCGATTGCGTTTACCTGGATGATCTTGGCATCAACTGCAAACCGGCGGCGGCGCTTGGCATGCACGCCATCAAGGACAGCGACGAAGCGCAGGCGCTGGCAGCGCTGGGGGCGGTGCTCGGGGTGAATTTCAGCGGAGCCGAATTCTCGTAACGGCACCAGGTTCCAATTCCGGGGCTTGACCCGGGACCCAGTCGTTCGTGCGCGCGAGAGAAAAACCGCGCCCCGGGTCAAGCCCCGCGGTGACGATATTATTGCGCCGCAATCGCCGCCGTCACCGCACCCGTCAGTTCGGGCGACATCGGCGTTACCTTGGATGGATAGGCAGCGATCAGCTTGCCATCGCGGCCAACCAGATATTTGTGGAAATTCCATTGCGGTGTCTTGTCATCGCCCAATGTCGTTGCCGCCCAGCGGTAAAAAGGCGCTGCCTTGTCGCCCTTGACGATGGATTTTTCAGACATCGGGAATTTGATGCCGAACTTTGATTCGCAAAATGTCTTGATCTCACCGGCTGTGCCAAATTCCTGGCCGCCGAAATCGCCCGACGGGATGCCGATGACGGTAAAACCCTTGGTCTTGTAGGCGTCCTGCAATTGCTGCAGGCCTTCATATTGCGGGGTAAACCCACACATGCTGGCGGTATTGACCACCAGCAGCACCTTGCCCTTGTACTGGGAAAACGGCATCGGCTTGCCGTCGATCGTCTTCATGGTGAAATCATAGGCCGATTGCGGCGCCGGCGTGGCAGCCACCAGCATGATGCCAGCGATGATCCCGGTGGTGGCAACAAAAATTGATTTCAGCATGGCATTATCTCCCTTTCAAAGGCCCGTACCACAAAGCCAGCACAACCGACACAAGGACGTTCTGCCGCACGGCGATCATAGCGCTGCAGTCGCCTCGGCCAGCCAGGCCTGACCATCGTCATCGAGCTGCGGCCCGATTTCGGCCATGACCCGGGCGTGATAGGTGTTCAGCCAGTCGCGCTCGACAGAATCAAGCAGATCGACAGCGATGAGCCGGCGATCGATTGGCGCCAGCGTCAATTCACGAAACCCGAGCAGCTGTTTTTCCGCACCCCGCACCTCGCGGGGTTCGACGAGCACCAGATTTTCGACCCGGATGCCATAGGCGCCGGTCTTGTAATAGCCGGGCTCGTTCGACAGGATCATGCCGGCGACCAGCGGTTCATCATTGCCCGGCTGGCTGCTCCAGGCGGCGGCGATGCGCTGCGGCCCTTCATGGACCGACAGGAAACTGCCGACGCCATGCCCGGTGCCATGATTATAATCCAGCCCCGCCGCCCAGAGATGCTGGCGGGCGAGCGCATCGAGTTGCACACCGCGCGTGCCGACCGGAAACACGGCGCGGGCCAGCGCGATATGGCCTTTCAGCACGCGGGTGAAGCGATCCTGCATTTCCGCTGTCGGCGTCCCGACGATCAAGGTCCGCGTCACATCGGTGGTGCCATCGCGATATTGCCCGCCTGAATCGACCAGATAAATTTCGTCCATGGCGATGGCCCGGCTGCTGGCCGCCGAAACGCGGTAATGCGGCAAGGCAGCGTTGGGGCCAGCGCCCGAAATCGTATCGAAACTCAGATCTTCGAGCACATTGGTCTGCTCCCGGAACTGCTGGAGCTTTGCCGCCGCGCTGATCTCGGTCAGCGCGCCCCTGGGGGCTTCGCTGTCGAACCAGCGCAAAAAGCGGGTCAGCGCCGCCCCGTCGCGGCGGTGCGCGGCGATGGTGCCGGCGATTTCGACCGGGTTCTTGACAGCCTTTGGCAACAGGCAGGGGTCGCGGGCTTCGATGATCGTCGCGCCGCCGGCTTGCAATTCCGCAAAAATCGCCGCGACAGCGCTGGCCGGATCGGCAACCACGGTCTTGCCGCCAAAGCGCGCCAGCGCCGGCGCAAAATCCATCCGGGCATGGGTCCTGACGCCGTCCCCAAAATGGCTGCGCAGCGCATCATCGAGCTTTTCCGGTGCCACGAACAGGTCAACGCCGGCGTCGGCATGGACAATCGCAAAGGCCAGCGCCACCGGAGTGCGGCTGACATCGGCGCCGCGGATGTTCAGCAACCAGGCGATCGAATCGAGCGCCGTGATGATGACGGCATCGGCGTCCATCGCTGTCAGGAATTTGGCGACTGCGGCGCGTTTCGATGCCGCCGTCTGGCCGGCATGTTCATCAAGCTGGATGACCAGCCGCGCCTTGCTGGGGGCCGGGCGATCGGCCCAGATATTATCGATGGGGTTGGCGCTGACGGCGACCAGATCGGCACCCCGTGCCGCCAGCAGGCGGCGGGTATCGGCGACCCAGCCGCTGGTGTGCAGCCAGGCATCATAGCCGATGCGATCGCCGGCGTCGGCATGGGCCGCCAGCCATTGTGCCGCGCTGGTTTGCGGTACATCCTGATAATCGAAAATATCGCCGGGCACCTGTTCGCGGACCTGCACCGTGTATCGGCCATCGGTAAAGATCGCCGCCTTTTGCCCGAGAACGGCAGCCGAGCCTGCCGAGCCTTCAAAGCCCGTCAGCCAGGCCAGCCTCTGGGCATAGGCGCCGACATATTCGCTCATATGTTCATCGGTCAGCGGCACCACAAAACCGGTCAGCCGATCGCTGGCAAGCTGCGCCTTCAGCGCGTCGAGACGATCCTTGATGGTGGACATTGGCGGCACTCGCTCTAATTTGTGAATTCCGTCATAGGCTGGCTGTCGCCGCGATGCCAGCCAGTGCAGGAGCCCATATTGTCCCGTTTCAGCCTCATCCCCGTCCTTGCGCTCGCGCTCATTGTCGCCCCTGTTGAAAGCCACGCCCGAATGACTGCCGATACCAGCGTCACGCCGCCCGTTGCAGCAAAGCGCCCGCACAGCCGGGTCTGGCACGGCGAAACTCTCAGCGACGATTATTTCTGGTTGAAGGATCAGGGCTATCCAAAGGTCGATGATCCGGATGTGCTCGCCTATGTCAAAGCCGAAAACGCCTATTTCGAAGCCAAAATGGCGCCGCTGCAAGGGCTGACCGACACCATCCTCGCCGAACTGAAGGGCCGGGTGAAGCAGGATGATGCCAGCGTCCCCGTCAAGGATGGCGATTTTGAATATTGGTGGCGGTTTGAACCCGGCGCCCAATATCGCAGCTGGTTGCGGCGGCCGCTTGCCGGCGGCGCCGAACAGGTGATCCTCGATGAATCGGCGCTGGCCGCCGGCCATGATTATTTCCGCCTCGCCGGCACCAGCGTCAGCCCCGATGGCAAATTGCTGGCCTATGCCGCCGACACATCGGGCGATGAACGCTTTACCTTGAAAGTTCGCGATCTGGCCAGCGGCAGCGACGTGGCGACCATCACCGCCAAAAGCGTCGGGACACCCGTCTGGGCGAGCGATTCAAAGGCGCTGGCCTGGACCGAGGTGAATGACAATTGGCGGCGCATCCGCATCCGCCTGCACCGGCTCGGCCAGAGCGGTGACGACGCGATCCTGTTTGAAGAAACCGCCGACAAGGGCTTTGGCGTCAGCGTCCAGCGCAGCCAGGACCGGCGCTGGTTCATCATTGCAACGTCGGACAATGTCACCAGCGAAATCCGTCTGGTGCCGACCGATAATCCCGCCACGTCGCCGATTTTGGTGCGCGAGCGCAGACCGGGCGTCCAATATGAACTCGATGTGCGCGGCGAAACCTTGTTTATCCGCGCCAATGATAGCCACCCCAATTTCAGGCTGGCCACGGCGAGCCTCCAATCAGCGGGTGACTGGCATGAACTGATTGCCGGTTCCGATCGGGATTATATCACCGGGTTCACGCCCTTTGCTGCCTATCTCGCCATCGCCGGCCGTCGCGACGGGCTCGATCGCATTCGGCTGCGCCGTGACGATGGCAGCGAAACGCTCGTGCCCTTTGCCGAGGCGTCCTTCACCGTTTCGCAAGGTGCCAATCCCGAGCCCGACGCGCCCCTGCTGCGGCTGAACTATAGCTCGATGGTGACGCCGGCGACGGTGTTCGACTATGATGTCGCGGCTGGAAAACTTGTCACCCGCAAGGTCCAGTCGGTGCCATCGGGCTATGACGCAAGCCAATATGCAACCGAACGGCTGGTCATGACGGCGCGTGACGGGGCAAAGGTGCCGGTCTCCATCGTTTATAAAAAGGGGTTCCCGCGCGATGGCAGCGGCAAGGTCCATCTCTATGGTTATGGCGCCTATGGTATCGCCGTGCCGCCGAGTTTTTCGGCCAATCGCCTCAGCCTCCTCGATCGTGGCATGGCCTTTGCCATCGCCCATATCCGCGGCGGCGATGATCTTGGCTATCAATGGTATCTGGATGGCAAGCTCCAGAAACGCACCAACAGCTTCAATGATTTCGTCGATGTGGCCAAGGGCCTGGTCGCTGCCGGCTGGGCGCAAAAGGGCAATATATCGGCCAGTGGCGGCTCTGCCGGCGGTGAATTGATGGGGGCCATCGTCAATTCCGACCCGGCGTTATGGCGCGCCGTCGCCGCCCATGTGCCCTTTGTCGATGTGCTCAACACCATGCTCGATGACAGCCTGCCGCTGACGCCCGGGGAATGGCCGGAATGGGGCAACCCGATTGCCAGCAAGGCCGATTATGACCTCATCAAAAGCTATAGCCCCTATGACAATGTCCGCGCCCAGGCCTATCCGCCGCTGCTGTTGACGGCCGGGCTGAACGATCCGCGCGTTACCTATTGGGAACCGGCGAAATGGGCCGCCAAACTGCGCGCCCATAAAACCGACAATAATGTGCTGATGCTGAAAACCAACATGGGGGCAGGTCATGGCGGCAAATCGGGGCGCTTTACCGCCCTGCAGGAAACCGCCGAGGAATATGCGTTTATCCTTGACCAGTTCGGGTTGACCGGCGGCGGTAAAGTCCCCTGAGCGGCCATTTTTTCTAAGGTCGATCGAATGCGTAAATGGCCTCCGGCGGGCAGGGCCTGAGGCCGCGTCCGTCGGTGGCCCTTTGCCAAATTTCAGGGGAATTCAGCGGCCAGCCGGTCGATGATCGTTTCAACGCCGAAACGATAAGGGTCGGTGCAGGGCAGGTCGAGTTCGGCTTCGGTTTGGGCGCACAGGGCTTGCGCTTCGGCGGCGGGCAAAGCGGCGGTGTTCAGCGCGATGCCTATGGCCCGGACCTGCGGGTTGGTCAGCCGCGCGACGCCAAGGTTGGCGGCGAGGCATTCGGCCAGCCCCGGCGGGCTATAGTCCGGCAGGCCGCGCATCTGGCGGCGCAGCGGATCATGGCAGAGGATGATGGCGTCGGGCTGGGCGCCGTGCAGCAGCGCGGTCGAAACACCGGCAAAGGACGGGTGGAACAGCGAGCCCTGGCCCTCGATCAGATCCCAGCCGCCATCGTGCCGATCGGGTGAAAGCTGTTCGATGGCCCCGGCCATGAAATCCGCGACGACGGCGTCCATCGGCACGCCGGCCCCGGCGATCAGGATGCCGGTCTGGCCGGTGGCGCGAAAATCGGCGGTAAGCCCGCGCGCCTGCAGCCCGCGCGCCAGGCACAACGTCGTATACATCTTGCCGACCGAACAATCGGTGCCGACCGTCAATAATCGCTTGCCGGCGCGGCGGCGGCCGTTGCCGACGGGAATGTCGGGCCGTGGGTCGCGGACATCGTGGAGCCTGCGGCCAAGCTGCGTTGCGGCGGCAACCAGACGCGGTTCATCATTCAGCCGCTGGTGCAACCCCGAAGCGATATCGAGCCCCGCTGCCAGCGCCGCCAGCGCATCGTCGACAAGGTCGGCGCCCAGCCGGCCACCGGCGTTGGCGATGCCGAGCACCAGCGTGCGGGCACCCGCCGCATGCGCCGCGGCAAAGCCCAGCCGCGGCAGGCCGAGCGTCAGCCCGCAATCGTCATGGCGAAATTCAGCAACGCAGATTTCGGGGCGGAATACGGCGAGGCCGCGCGATGTCTTGATGCCGATCTCGTCGTTCGAATGGCCGAGATACAGAAGATAAGGCGTGGCGATCATGCGGCCGATCTATGCCATTGGGGCCTGTCTTGCGCAACAATCGCTCTGGACGCCATCGCCTCCAGCGTGTCTTGTCGGTCAGGCATTGCCTGCCCGCCATCAGGAAAGATCGATTGTCCGATGCCCAACAGTCCGCCGCGTTCGACGCTTCGCCGGTTTTTGCTGACGGGCGGCCTCGGCGCTGTTGCGATGGCGCTTGGCGGGGTGGCACCGCCAGCGGATGGCGCCGATGTGTTGATCCGGGGCGGCATGATTTATGACGGCAGCACCGGGAAGCCCTATGTCGGCGATGTGCTGCTGACGGATGACCGCATAACCTATGTCGGCCCGCACACGACGACAAAGGCAGCGCGCACCATCGATGCCAGCGGCATGATCGTCGCGCCCGGCTTTATCGATGCCCATACCCATGCCGACACCTTCATCCGGTCCGCCGATGCCGCCGTCCGGGTCAATGCCGCCTGGTTGAACCAGGGTGTCAGCAGCGTCGTCATCGGCGTCGATGGCGGCGGCACCCCCGATGTGGCCAGCGACACCGGCAAGCTGGTGGCATCGGGCATCGGCACCAACATCATCCCTTTCGTGGGCTTTGGCGCGGTGCGCCAGCGCGTGCTGGGCGACGATGCCCGCGCCCCCGATGCCGCCGAGCTGGCGCGCATGAAGGCGCTTGTCGCCACGGCCATGTGCGAGGGGGCGACCGGCCTGTCGACCGGGCTGTTCTATGCCCCGCAAAGCTTTGCCAAAACCGCCGAAGTCATCGCCGTAGCGCGCGAAGCGGCAACGCGCGGCGGACTTTACGATACCCATCAACGCGATGAATCAAGCTATAGCATCGGCCTGCTGGCATCCGTCGCTGAAACCATCGCCATTGGCCGCGAGGCCGGAATGCCGGTGCATTTTGCCCATATCAAGGCATTGGGGGTCGATGTGCAGGGCCAGGCCCAGGCCGTCATCGACATGATCGATGCGGCGCGGGCGAAGGGGCAGGACATCACCGCCGATCAATACCCCTGGCTGGCGTCGGGATCGAGCCTTGATGCAGCGCTGCTGCCGCGCTGGGCGGTGGATGGCGGGGCGCCGGCGCTGCTGAAACGGCTGGACGATCCAGCCCAACTGGCGCGCATCCGCACCGAAATGGCCGAAAATATGCGGCGGCGCGGCGGCGCCGGATCGCTGCTGCTGATCGCGCCGGGTTATGACTGGACGGGGAAGACGCTGGCGGCGATGGCGGAACAGTGGCGGTTCGATCCGCGCGATGCGGCGCTGCGCATCATCCGCGCCAGCTTTGCCGCGCGGGAGGCGGGGCATGCAGGGCGCGGCACGGCGGTCGCATCGTTCAACATGGCGCAGCCCGATGTCGATCTGTTCATGCAGCAGCCCTGGCTGGTCACATCGTCCGACGGATCGGACGGGCACCCGCGCATGTTCGCGACATTCCCGGAAAAATACCGGCGTTATGTGAAAGACCGCCCGGTCATCACGCTGGCGACCTTCATCCGCCAATCGACGGGCCTGACGGCGGATATCTACAAGCTTGACCAGCGCGGCTATCTGCGGCCCGGCTATCATGCCGATGTCGCCATCATCGACCCCGCAAGCTATGCGCCGCGCGCCGATTACGTGCACCCTCGCGAACTCAGCCTCGGGGTAAGGAAATTGTTCGTCAATGGCGCACTGGCTGTCGATGACAGCCGGGCGACGGGTGCCGTGGCGGGCCGCGCGTTATTGCGGCCAAAGCCGCCGGGCTGTGCCTGAACTGTGGTTTGTCACGCCGGGCTTGACCCGGGACCCAGTTGTTCGTTCCCGGCGCAAATGAAACTCGATCCCGGGTCAAGCCCGGGATGACGAAAGAACATCAGCGCAATCGTGTCTCGTTACCTTTCTCGATCACACGCCCCGCCTATTTGGTGCGGAACCGGACGCCGACCCGGAATGACCGGCCCAGCAGATCGCTGAACGTCCCGTTGGCGGACAGGCCGGTTTCGGGCAGCAGGATAGGGTCCTTGTCGAACACATTGGTGATATTGAAGAATAATTGCCCGTCGGAATTGCCGACCTTGATCTTGGCGGTAAAGTTCAGATCGGTATAAAAAGTGCCATTGATGCTGTTGCTGTCGATTGTCGGATTGGTCGACGTGCTGGTCGGGCAGGCGGTCGTGCAGACGATGAAGGTGTTGTTGATGGTGCCGGAACTGACGCCGCGGCCAACGGCGGTGATTGCATAGCTCGGCGTATCGAAGGTGGCGGAAAAACGGAAAATCCAGTCCGGCGTGCCGCTGTTTTGGCCACTGTTCTGGCCGACGGTATCGACGGGTTTCGAAATCCCGTTGTTGACGGTGTTTTCAAGATAGTTTGTGGCGGTGCCGCGCAGCACCAGGCCAGAGCTGCTGCCATCGAAAATCCGGGCCAGCGGTACGGCATAGCTGGCTTCGAAATCGATGCCGCGGACCTTGATCTCGGCAAAGTTGAAGGGGCTGGCGGAAACCACAAAATCGCGGACCCCGGTTGAATCGACGACGATGGCGTTGCAGAAATCCTGCCGGCCTTCGTTGCAGCGCAGCGCAATATCATCCGAAAACAGCTGGCTGATGGCATCCTTGACCTTGAACCGGAACCAGTCCGCTGAAAACGACAGGCCAGGGATGAAGCGGGGCTGCAAGACGCCGCCAAGCGTTACGGAATCGGATTTTTCCGGCCGCAGCGCCAGATTGCCTGTGGTCACCTCCCGGAAATTCCGGCCGGCATATTGGCCGAGCCCCGAATTGGTGCTGAAAGTATTGGTCCGGGAGGTTCCCGACTGGAACAATTCATTGAGATTGGGGGCCCGAATATCGCGGGACACGACACCGCGCAGCCGGATATCGTCGATCAATTGCCAGGTCATCCCGGCCTTCCAGGTCGTCACATAGCCCGATGTCGAATAATCGGTGGCGCGCACCGCCCCGTTGAATTCAAAGCCCAGGCCCAGCGGCACAACGGTTTCGAGATAGGCTTCCTTGACATTATAGTTCCCGAACGTCGGCAGGAAATTCCCCACCGACCAGCCGGTTCGAAATTCGACCGGGACCTGGCCCGATACTTCTTCCTTGCGATATTCACCGCCGACAGCGACGCTGACATCGCCGGCCCAGGTCGCAAACGGGATGACCGACAGGTTGACGCCGGCAACCGTCTGTTTGAATTTCTGCTCGCGGAATGGATCGCCGAGCACATAGGTGATGGCGGCCGGGTTGGCGACGCCGATGCCGAGCCGATTGAGCGGGATACAGCCATTGGTCGGCGCCGTCAGCGTCGATCGGCAGACGATGGTGCCCGCCGCGACGCCCAGCGCATTGCCCGCCGGCGCAAATACCGCATCGGTCGCCATCGACATGCGCGCATTGTTCATCACATCGCGCAACTGTTCATGGGTGTTGGTCTGGCCATATTGGCCATAGGCGCTCCAGATCGCCTTGTTGCCGAACAGTTGAAAATCACCGCCGGCGCCAAGCGTGTAACGCTGCACACTGCGATCGCTGTTGTTCTTGCGATAGGGCAGGTCGAGCGCCGAGGTGCCCAGCGTCACCGATGTCACATTGGTCAGCGCCGCCGCGCCCAGCGCCTGGACAAGATAGGCATTGTCGCGGGTCAGCGTGAAGGTCGAGGCCTGTGGCCCCGAATTGAACAGCGACTTGTTCCAATTATACGAGGCTTCGCCATAGACCTCCAGCCAATCGGTCAATTCATAGCTGACACGGCCAAAGACGCCGCGCCGATCATCGGTCGCATCAAGGCCGATGCGCCGCGACGTATCGTTGAGCGCATAATCGCCGCCAACCGTCTGAGAGGCATCGGTCAGGCTGCCGAACTGATAGGCGCGTGGCGTGCCGCCAGCCCCGAAATAGGTCGCGCGCAGCGACGTGCCGCCACCGACCTGCGTGCGGATGATGCTGCCGGGCGTCGAATTCCAGGTGCCGGCGCCGCGCACGACGAGGTTGGCGGGCAGGCCGTTGGTCGGGGTATAGGCGGGGTTGGTCAGGGTGCGGTAGCCAAGCTGGTTCCAGTCCCTTGTCACTTCAAAAATGCCGTCGCGATGGAAATATTCGCCGGCCAGCAGTGCATGGCCGCGGCCATCGGCAAAGGGCAGGCCAATGGCGCCGGAAAAACTGTAGTTCTGGCCATCGCCCTGGGTGGTCAGGCCGCTGTCGGCGTCGAATTTGATGCCGGTATATTTCTTGTCGAGAATGAAATTGGCAACGCCCGCCACAGCATCGGACCCATAGGCAGCAGACGCACCGCCGGTGACGATTTCAACGCTTTTAATGAGCGACTGCGGGAATGTATTGATATCGACCAGCCCGGTGATCGTCGAGCCGACCGAGCGGCGGCCATCGAGCAGCACCAGGGTGCGGACTTCACCCAGATTGCGCAGGTTCAATGTATTGACGCCGGCCAGACCCGAACTGATCGCCAGCCGGGAATTGGCCGGGCGGGAGCTGCCGGCCAGGGCTGGAATCTGGTTGACGAAATCGGCGATATTGTTGGTCGGCGACTGGCTGAGAATTTCCTGCTGCGAAAAAACCGTCAGCGGCGTCGGCGATTTGAAGCCGCTGCGAGCGACCCGCGAGCCGGTCACGATGATCTGTTCGGCGGCAACAGCATCTGAAGCGGGTGTTGCAGCGGGGGTCGCTGCCGGCGCAGCGGCGGGCGCAGCATCGACGGCCATCGCCGGCGCCGCAAAGCCGAGCGCGGCCATGGCCATTGCCAGCCGGCTGGAATGCCCTGTCGTTCGACAAAACTGTCTGAAATTCCGCATTGCAAACCCCCTTGGTATTAGCCGCCATCGCCCGGTCGAAACGAAATATGACATTCCCCTGACAGGAAACTTACAGTCTGCGGTTCGCTGGTCAATAGTATCGCTGTTGGATTATCGGCTTAAAACGATAAGTTGAGGGCAGAGCGATGGTCCGATCCCGTCGGCCGCAGCGGGCGGTGATTGGTACAAAAAGCGGGGCCGGATGGGGGGATGAAATGGCAGCAGGGGGATTCATGATCGAACGTCGGGCGTTTCTGCTGGCCTCGGTGGCGGCGTTGTCGTTGCCGGTGCGGCTGCACGCCGCCGCTGGCCCGGCCCGCCTGATCCCGGCAAAGGGCGCCGGCGCGCCGATCGAGATCATCGAGGATGTGCTGGGGGTGCCGCATGTTCGGGCGCAATCCATTCATGACGCCTATTTCGGCCAGGGTTACCTCGTGGCGCGCGACCGGCTGTTCCAGATCGATCTTGAATATCGTCGGGAACTCGGCCGCCTGGCGGAAGCCTTTGGCAGCGGCTTTGTCGCCGCCGATACCGCTGCCCGGCTGTTCCATTATCGGGGCGATATCGACGCCGAACTGGCGATGGTGCCGCCCGCCGTGCTCGATGGCGTCAGGGGCTATGTCGCCGGTATCAACGCCCGCATTGCAGAACTGGCGGCCGATCCGACGCTGCTGCCGCTGGAATATGGGATTATGAAGCTGCTGCCCCTGCGCTGGGATCTGCGCGATCTGGCGCGCATCCGGGGGGCCGAAATGGGCGATGCCGATGATGAGGTGCGGCGCGCAAGGCTGCAGACCATGGGGCTGCTCGAAATCGACCGTTTGCAGGCGCCGTTGCGGCCAGCCTGGAATTTCAAGCTGCCCGACGGGCTCGATGTGGCTGCGGTCCTTGAGGCCGATCTCGGCATATTGGCCCCCGCCGCGCGGCCGCTGCCCTTTGACCTGATGAACGAAGCGGCGCTGACCCCCGAGCAAAGGCGCAGCGATCGCCTGGGCCAAGGCAGCAACGCCTGGACGATTGCGCCGTCGCGCAGCGCCACGGGCCGGGCGATCCTGGCCAATGATCCGCATCTGGGCATCGGCGGTTTTGGCCCGCGCCACATCGTCCATCTGACCGCACCGGGCCTTGATGTGATCGGCGCCGGTGCGCCGGGCCAGCCGGGAATCATGCAAGGTCATACCGATCGCTTTGCCTTTGGCCGCACAAATTCGCATATCGACCAGACCGATCTGTTCATCCTGCGCACCGCGCCCGATGACCCCGAGCGTTACTGGCACAAGGGCGAATGGCGGCCTTTTGAGGTTTTTGAAGACGACATCGCCATCAAGGGCGCAGCCTCGCGCCGGGTCCGCCAGCGTTATGCCAATGGCCGGCCCATCGTCTCGGCCGATCCGGCCCGGCAACGCGCGGTCGCCTTTGCGACGGTCGGCATGTTGCCCGGCGCGCTGATGCGCTTTGCACTTGTTGCCATCAATCTCGCGCGTGATTGGGCGTCGCTGCAACAGGCGTTCAAACTGCATGTCTCCCCGACGAATTTTCACTATGCCGATGTCGCTGGCAATATCGGCTGGCAGATCATCGGCCATGCCCCGCGCCGGCCAAAACATGACGGGCTGTTTCCAGCGCCGGGGGACGGCGATCATGACTGGGCCGGCATCCTGCCCGTTGCGGCAATGCCGTCACTGTATAACCCGCAAGCCGGCTGGTTCGCTTCGGCCAATCAGTTGAACCTGCCCGAAACCTATCCGCATGCGGATCGGATCATCGGTTTTGAATGGAGCGATCCGTTCCGGTACAACCGCATTGCCGAGGTGCTGCGCGGTCAGCCAAAACACCGTATCGAAGACAGTATCGCGCTCCAGCATGATATCCAGTCATTGCCGGCGCGGGCCTTGCTGGCGATGCTCCCCAAGGCTCCATCGACAGAGGCAGCGCCGGCCGCCGCCATGCTCAGCCGCTGGGATGGCGGGATCGCCGCCGATAGCGCGGCGGCGCTGCTGTATGAAATGGTCATGCCCGAATTGCTGGCGGCTTATCACGCACTGATGGTGCCGGCGGCGGCGCGGGCGCTGGTGCCGTCGGTAAATCTGCATGACATGCTCGACCGGCTGACGGCGTTGGACGCGCGGCTCGGGTCGCAGCCGCTTGCCGCGCGCGATGGCCTGCTTGACCGGGCGCTGGCGGCGGGCTGGAAAAAGGCCTTGCAGCATGGCGGCAGCAATGCCGCGCTGTGGCGCTGGGGCGATCTCCACCGCGTCGTCCTCCAGCACCCACTATCGGCCCGGCCGGGAATTGCAGCCGCCTTTCCCGAAATCGACGGCGGGCGCTCGGGCGGGGATGGCCAGACGGTGATGGCGCGCGGGTTCAACGCCAGACGCGGTTTCGGCGTGACGCACGGCGCCAGCTATCTGCTGGTCGCCGATGTCGGCGCCTGGGATAACAGTCGCTTCCTATTGCTGCCCGGCCAATCGGCTGACCCGCGATCGCCGCACTATCGGGATTTTTATGCGCGCTGGCTGGCGGGGGCGATGCAGCCCTTGTGGTTCAGCAAGGCCGCCGTCGATGCCAATGCGGCGAGCCGGATGCTGTTGACGCCGGGCTGATCTGGTCCCGATTGCTACAGCGCGCCGGCAATCATGACCATCGCCTTGTCGATGACGGCGCTGGCATCGGCGTCGGCGCCCTCGGGCATATCGTTGGCGATCGCTGAAAATAGCATCATGCGGCCGCTTTTGGCGATGAAATAGCCCGATAGCGCCCGTGCCGCGTTGAGCGAGCCGGTTTTGGCAAAGAGTTTCTGTTGCAAATCGCTGCCCTTGAAACGATTGCGCAGCGTGCCGTCCTGCCCCGCGATCGGCAGGCTGGCCCGCCATTCCGCGCCCCAGGGCTGTTGCGCGATCCAGCCCAGCAACTGCGTCGCCGCGCGCGGTGTGATGCGATTATAGGACGAC
>JBBRIC010000003.1:0-60101 GCA_038221665.1 Sphingomonadales bacterium | reverse complement strand
CGCCAATCTGGACGCTGAACGTCGCCAAACTGGAATTGGGTGGTCGGGCGGGGGCGCGGACCGGTGCCGACTCCATTTGAACCAAAAAGCTCAATCCTCGCCGAAACGATCAAGGACCAGCCCTTCCAGCTTGGCAACCGCCGCCGCTGCATCGGGGCCGATGGCGGAAATCGTGATGCTGTCCCCCATGCCGGCGGCGAGCATCATCAACCCCAGGATCGACGTACCCGTGACGCTGCTGCCATCATGGGAAACTGTGATCTGGGCATCGAAATCGCTGGCGAGGGTAACGAATTTGGCGCTGGCCCGGGCATGTAGCCCGCGTCGATTGGTAATGGCGACAGTCACCGGGCCGACGCGCCCGGCGTCGCCGACGGTCAAGCCGCTTCGCCCAGCATGCGCGAGGCGACGATGATATATTTGCACCCCGCCTCTTGCGCTGCGACGACGGCGCGTGCCAGCGGCAAGGTGCGGCGGACGGTGTTCAATTTGATCAGCATCGGCAGATTGACGCCGGCGATGACTTCGATGTTCGGGCCCATCAGCGATATGGCAAGATTGGATGGCGTGCCCCCGAACATGTCGGTCAAAACGATCACGCCCTCGCCCGAATTACAGTCATTCAAGGCATCGGCAATATCGCGGCGTCGCAATTCCATGTCATCGTCGGCGGCGATACAGATCGCACGCACCTGCAATTGAGGGCCAACGACATGTTCGGTCGCAGCCAGAAATTCTGCCGCCAGGCCACCATGCGTTACGAGAACCAATCCGATCATGCGCGATCCTGCTCACCCGACTTGGGGCCCAGAGTCAATGAAGGTGTCAATGCGGGTGTCAATGTGTCTGGCGATATGGCGGCATCGCTGCCACGGCTGGCAACGTCCCGGTGCATCAGTAACGGCGCATGGCCGGCGGCCATCAAGCGCTCGGCCAGATCCCTTGCCACAGCGACGCTGCGATGGCGGCCGCCGGTACAGCCGATGGCCACGGTCAGATAGGCCTTGCCCTCGCGGACATAGCCGGGGAGGAGGGTGATCAACAGGTCGGCGATACGATCAAGTGCGGGCGCATAGGCGGGGTCGCCGGCGACAAAGGCGGCGACGGCGGGGTCTTCGCCTGTCAGCGGCCGCAGCGCGATATTCCAGTGCGGATTGGCCAGAAACCGCATGTCAAAGACCAAATCGGCATCGCGCGGCAGGCCTTTCGCAAACCCGAAGCTTTGCAGGGTGATGTTGAGCATGTCGGCACCGCTGCGCCCCAATTGTTCCGCGATGCGCCGGCGCAAATCACTGACCGACAATTCGGTCGTGTCGATGATCATGTCGGCCCAGCGGCGCAGCGGCGCGGTCAGCGCCCGTTCGCGGCCGATGCCATCGGCGGCGGGCCGGTCGGCCGCCAGCGGGTGACGCCGCCGGGTTTCGGAAAAACGCCGCGTCAATTCATCATCGGCACAATCGAGATACAGCAGCCGCACATCGACTCCTTCGGCGCGCAGGGCTCGCAGCCGTTCCACCAGCGCTTCTGCATCAAAGGCGCGGGTGCGCGTATCGATACCAAAGGCCAAAGGCCGCACCAGCAGCCGGTCGCCGTCTTCGGACGATGCCAGCAGCGCATCCACCAGCCCCAGCGGCAGATTGTCGACAGCTTCGTATTGAAGGTCCTCCAGCGCCTTAAGCGCGGTCGATTTGCCCGCGCCCGACATGCCCGAAACGACCAGCATCGGGGCCGCCGCCGGAGGCGGGACAGAAGGGCAATCGACCATGCCGACAGCCTTTATCGCTAGTCCATGGGCGCGCAAAGCCCGCTCGACCTGCAAAGCCGCCGACGCGGCGCTGGCAGTAAGGCAAAGCGTTGGAATCGCGACATCAAGCCAGGTTCCGGGCACCGGATCGGGCAGGCGATCAGGCGTTCCCGCCAGATCGATGGCCAGCGCCACCGGCGCCGCCACGGCCGATTCGCTACAAATGCCGACGCCGCGCACTTCGATCAGCCCGGCAAGACGCACTGGCGCGGTCGCCCATAACGCATCACCTTCGCGCCGCAATTCAACCTGATCATCGGCAACAAGCTGCCAGCCGCGATCGATCAGGCGCAAGGCGAGATCCGATTTTCCCGATCCCGATGGCCCCAGCAACAACACCGCCCGGCCGGCCAGAGCAACGGCGGTGGCGTGGATGCGAATCATGCCGATGGCAATTCAACGACAAAGGCAGCGCCATTGCGTTCAACCC
Organism: Sphingomonadales bacterium; assembly: GCA_038221665.1. Lineage (GTDB taxonomy): Bacteria > Pseudomonadota > Alphaproteobacteria > Sphingomonadales > Sphingomonadaceae > Sandarakinorhabdus. Next base: position 57,867 of record JBBRIC010000003.1, on the reverse strand, counting down.
GGTCGCTGACCCTGATGCTGCCGCCATGGGCGCGGACGATCGAATCGGCAATCGACAGCCCCAGCCCGGAATGCCGGCCGAAATCCTCGCCCGCCGGCCGTTCCGAATAAAATCGCCGAAAGACATCGGCCTGGTTGGCAAATGGCACGCCGGGGCCATCATCCTCGACCTTCAGGATGATCCGGCCGGGGCGGGTTTCGGCCGAAACCAGCACAGCACCGCCAATTGGCGAAAATGAAATCGCATTGTCGATCAGATTGCGCAGCACCTGGGCCAACCGACCGGGATCGCCGATGACCTTTGCAGCGCCGGCGGTTGGCGGCGAATAGACGATGTCGCGCCCCGCCGGCAGCCCCGTTACCCGATAGGCAGCGACCAGGCCTGCGGCGAGGGCGCCGGCATCGACCGGCTGGAACCGCGATCGCGACAATTCGGCATCAAGCCGGCTGGCGTCCGAGATATCGGTTATCAAGCGATCGAGCCGCGCCACATCATCTCGGATTACCACCAGCAAGCGTTCCCGCAGCTCGGGTTGTCTAACGCTTTCCAGCGTGTCGACGGCGCTGCGCAACGACGCCAGCGGGTTTTTCAATTCATGCGCGACATCGGCGGCAAAGGCTTCGGTCGCATCGATCTGCAAGCGCAGCGCCAGCGACATGTCCGATACCGCCCGGGCCAGCGCCCCGATTTCGTCCCGCCGGTCGGGCAGGCGCGGCACCACGACTTCGCGCGACCGGCCAAGCCGCACCCGATGCGCCGCGATGGCGAGCAGCCGCAAGGGCCGCACGATTGTATTGGCGAGATAGATCGACAAGAATAGCGTGATAGCGATGACCGCCAGCAACAGCCAGAATGAGGTCAGGCGTTCGTCGCGCAGGATTTGCGTCAAATCGGCGGCATTGTCGGTGACATGGACGCTGGCACCGGCGGTGGTTGCAGCAGCGGCCGACAGGACGAAATCGCCATCGGCGGCGCGGCGCACCATCGTTGCCGGCGCCTTGCCGGCGGTTGCAGCGGCGATTTCGGGCCAATTGCCGGCCCGGTCGGGCAGTGTTTCGGCATATGTTGGCAGCGGGCGGAACGAAGCGATGCGTTCCATGGCGCGGTCGATGACCCGCGCCGATCGCCGGCGCCAGCTTTGTTGCAAAGGGTCCTCGATCCGATAGCGCGGCGTTTCCAGGCCGCGCCAGTTATCGGCAATCAGGCTGCCTTGCCCATCGTAAAGCCTGATGCGGGTGCCGCGTGGAAAGCCAAAGCCATTCAACCGATCGGGCATGGCCGGCAGGCTGTCGACAAAATCGGCGAGGGTCGTCGCCTGCGCGGCCAGCGCCGCGCTGCGTTCATCGAGCAGGCGTGATCGAACCGTATCGAGATAGAGCAGCATGATGATCAGGACGATGATGGCGATCAGGTTGACGGCAAAGATACGCGCCCTGAGCGAGCCAAAGCCGAGCCCGCGCCGCCATTCCTGCATTTCGGCCAGATCGGGGGCCGCCGTCATGGCCGCGTTGGTCCCGGTGCCACATCATTCCTCGTTGAAACGATATCCAACGCCATAGAGCGTTTCGATCGATTTGAAATCATGATCCACGGCTCGAAATTTCTTGCGCAACCGCTTGATATGGCTGTCGATCGTGCGATCATCGACATAGACATCCTGGGCATAGGCGGCATCCATCAACTGGTCGCGGGATTTGACGAACCCCGGGTGGCTGCACAAGGTTTCGAGGATGATGAATTCGGTGACGGTCAGCGCGACCGGACCGCGGCGGCCATCGCCCGCATCCCAGACAACGCGATGCCGGGCTGAATCCATGGTCAGCCGGCCGCGCACGATAGGCTCGGCGGCCGGCGTTTCGCCGGGGGCTTCGGGCGGCGCCCGGCGGTTTGCGGCTCGGCGCAGCACGGCCCTGATCCGCTCGATCAACAGGCGCTGGCTGAATGGCTTGCCGATATAATCATCGGCGCCCATGGCGAGGCCCAGCGCCTCATCGATCTCGGTATCCTTTGAGGTCAAGAAAATCACCGGCATTTCGGATTTTTCGCGTAGCCGTCGGAGCACCTCGATACCGTCGAGGCGCGGCATCTTGATATCGAGCACGGCAAGGTCGGGCGGATTGTCGAGCAAGGCCTTCAGCGCCGTATCGCCGTCGGCGTACATGCGCACCACAAAGCCTTCGGCCTGCAAGGCGATCGACACCGATGTCAGGATATTGCGGTCATCATCGACGAGCGCGATCACCGGGGCGGCAGGATCGGACGCTGTGCGGGTCGCGGGCTCAGGCGCTGTGTCGGACGCTGTGTTTGGCATGGCTTGCGCTTGTCGCGCCATGCGCCCGGATTTGCAAGGCCGCAGGGCCGGGCAAAGCCTGTCGGGACCGGCTGTCCGGTTAAGGTAAAGGTAACCTAAGGCCTTTTGACGAACCGGGACGGGTTCGCTATGCGCCGTTCAGCAATAGGGATGTGTCGCAACTTCAGGCGCTGAACATTGCCCGGTGGCTTGCCTTGCCGCCCTTGTTTGAGGAAGGAAGTTTGCGTGTCGGTATCGATTGGGTCGCGTCATGGTCTTGAAACGCAGGGGATCGTGACCAACGCCGATCTGCACTGGAACCTTGGCACCGCACCACTGATCGAACTGGCCGTCCAGCGCCGCGAGGGCCTGCTGTCAAAAGATGGCGCCTTTGTCGTTGAAACCGGCAAACACACCGGCCGCAGCGCCAATGACAAATTCATCGTCCGCGACGCTGTCACCGAAGATGTGATCTGGTGGGACAAGAACATGGCCATCACCCCGGCACAATTCGCCGCCATAAAAGCTGATTTTCTGACCGCGCTGGCAGCCAGAAAAACCCTGTTCGTGCAGGATCTGTTCGGCGGATCGCAACCCGAACATCGCGTCAATGTTCGCGTCATCACCGAATTCGCCTGGCATTCGCTGTTCATCCGCACGCTGCTGGTGCGCCCGGAAGCAGCGGTGTTGGGTGATTTCCTGCCCGAATACACGATCATCGACCTGCCGAGTTTCAAGGCCGATCCGGAACGCCATGGCTGTCGCAGCGAAACCATCGTAGCGGTTGATTTTGAAGGCAAGACCATCTTGATCGGCGGCACTGCCTATGCCGGCGAAATGAAAAAAAGCGTCTTTTCGATCCTTAACTATCTGCTGCCGATGAAGGGTGTCATGCCCATGCATTGTTCGGCCAATATCGGCCCCGATGGCGATACGGCGGTGTTTTTCGGCCTGTCGGGCACCGGCAAGACAACGCTTTCCGCCGATGCCAGCCGCACGTTGATCGGTGATGACGAACATGGCTGGTCCGATACCGCCGTGTTCAATTTCGAAGGCGGTTGCTATGCCAAGGTCATCCGCCTGTCGGCCGAGGCCGAGCCTGAAATCCACGCAACGACCCGGCGTTTTGGCACGGTGCTTGAAAATGTCGTGATCGATCCGCTAACGCGTCAGATCGACCTTGATGACAACAGCCTTGCGGAAAATAGCCGCGGTTCCTATCCCATTGATTTCATTCCCAATGCCAGTGCCGATAATCTGGGGCCGGTGCCAACCAACATCATCATGCTGACCGCAGATGCTTTTGGGATATTGCCGCCGATTTCAAAGCTGACCCCCGATCAGGCCATGTATCATTTTCTGTCGGGTTACACGGCGCGCGTTGCCGGTACCGAAATCGGCGTGACCGAACCCGATGCCACCTTCAGCACCTGTTTCGGCGCGCCGTTCATGCCGCGCCACCCGTCGGTCTATGGCAATCTTTTGAAAGACCGCATTGCCAAGGGCGGTGTTGATGTCTGGCTGGTCAATACCGGCTGGACGGGCGGCGGAGCCGGCACGGGCGGCACCGGATCGCGCATGCCGATCAAGGCAACCCGCGCCCTCCTTAATGCAGCGCTTGATGGCACGCTCAAAACCGGCGCTTTTCGTACCGATGAAAATTTCGGCTTTCAGGTGCCGGTGTCGGTTCCAGGCGTTGACGCAAAAATCCTCAACCCGCGCGAAACCTGGGCCGACCAAGCCGCCTATGATCAAAAGGCCAAGGCGCTGGTTGGCATGTTCATCGCCAATTTCGACCAGTTTGCCCGCCATGTCGACGCGGGTGTGATGGACAGCGCCCCAAAAGCAGCGTGATCGCAACCATCAAGCTCTGGCGGCGCTGTTGATTGGCGCCGCCGGCGTTTCTGCTCAGCCGACGCCGTCAAGATATTCGACATCCGGCCTGCCGGCGAGGACGGCGCCGAGTGCAGGTCCCGAGGCCTTGAAATGCGCGCTGGCACCATGGGCTTTCAGGGCGTCTTCATCGGTGTAAAGCTCCAGCACCTTGTAACTACCCGGTTCAGTGCGGCTGCGGCACAATTGATAGGCGATATTGCCGGGTTCATTGGCGCGGACGGCGGCGCTGAGTGTGTCGAAAATGGCTTCAAAGGCTGCAGCCTCGCCTTCCTTGATGCGCAAGGTCGCGATGACACCGATCATGTGTTTCTCCCCTTTGTTCAGTTCCAAGCGGTTGCTCCGCCTTTGAAAAACGCTCAGGCAATGCGTTTTGGCGCACCAAAGACGCGCGTTATTTCCGGCGCAAAGCTTTCGAGGCTGTCGCTGGCGAAATCGGGGTCAAAGGCCGGCGCATCCCAGCAATCAACAAGTTTTTCTGCCGTCGCAAACCAGGATTCACCGCGGAATTTCTCGCGCGCATCCTTGTCCATGCCCAGATGCTCGTAATAATAACGGCCCTGGAAATCCTGATGGTATTTGATCGTCCAGTAAAGATCGTCGCAGACATAGGGTTTCAGGATTTCAGCAGCGATGGCGCCATGATTGGGGATCGACATCAGCTTGCCGATATCATGGCAGAGCGCCGCCACGACTTCCTCATCGCTGCCGCCGTCGCGCCGGGCGAGCGTTGCGGTCATCAGGCTATGCGCCAGCTGGTTGGTACCAAAGCCGACTTCGATGGCTTCCAGCCGCTGCAGCGATTCCATGATCTGCTGCGGTGCCGCAGATTTCTGATGCTTGCCGTGTTCGGCAGCGATATGGGCCCAATCTTCCCTGGTGCCATCGATCATCGTGGTGAACATCGCTCAGGCCTTTCCTGCATGTATGGCGCGATAATGCGTCCGCAGCGCCACCTTGTCTATCTTCCCCGATCCCAATTTGGGCAATTGTTCGCTCGACATCCAGATCCGCGCCGGAAGCTTGAAACTGGCGAGGTGCTGCGCCACGAAATCGCGCAGCGCGTCGGGATCGAGCTGGTCGCCTGGTTTTGGAAAGACTACGGCGCCAACAATTTCGCCCAGCCGTTCGTCGAGCAGGCCAAAAACACAGGCTTCGGCGACGGCGGGATGGGCATAAAGCGCGCCCTCGACTTCCTGGCAGCTGATGTTTTCGCCGCCGCGGATGATGATATCCTTTTTCCGATCAACGATGAACAGATAACCATCGTCATCGAGATACCCCAAATCACCCGATCGGAACCAGCCGTCGCCGGGAAAGGCGGCCAGTGTTGCCTCCGGCTTGTTCCAATAGCCACGGCAATTGCAGACAGAGCGGATACAGACTTCGCCAACGCTGCCGGCTGGTAACCCGGCGCCGACCGGGCCTTCGCCATTGTCGATGCGCAGTTCGACCAAAGGTGCTGCGGCGCGCCCGGTGGAAGCCGGCTTGGCGCGGTAATTGTCGCGGTAATTGCCGGCGCCAACGCCATTGGTCTCGGTCAGGCCATAGCCCTGCACCGGATGCTTGCCGGCAAAGGCCGTCGCCAGCCTTTCGACATGTTCGGGCGGCCGCGGCGCCCCGCCGCTGGCGATATCGACCAGCGACGAGAGGTCATATTTGGCGTGATCGGGGTGCTGCATCATTTCAAGGCTCATGGTCGGCACCCCGACGAAATAGGTGACGCGTTCCTTTTCAATGAGCCGCAGCGCCTCGCCTGCCTCCCATTTGTGCATGATGATCATCTTGCGGCCGATGGCGATCGACACCAGCAGCACCGGCACCGAACCGGTAATATGGAACAGCGGCACATTCAGCAGCATGACCTGTTGATCTGGCAAGGTCGCGCCGGACTGTTGCGAGAGATTCAGGAGGGCAAGGCCGGTGACCAGATAGTTCATCGCGCCCGAAACGATCCCGCGATGCGTCGACACAGCGCCCTTGGGGCTGCCCGTCGAGCCGGAAGTATACATGATCGTGGCGTCATCCTCGGGCGCGATGTCCGGGGTGAACCACAGGCTTGATGGGGATGCTGCCAGTTCATCCTCGACACGGGCAAAGCCGAACCCCGCCGCGACGTCGGCCGATGTGCGCACTGTCAATGTGGTTACGGCACAACTGAGGGCGGCGATGCGCCGGGCGCGTTCTTCATCGACAATGGCCAGCCGGGCGCCTGAATCCTTGAGGCCATAATCGAGTTCCTCGGCCGTCCACCAGGCGTTCATCGGGATGGCGACGGCGCCCAGATGCAGCACGCCGACAAAGGCGATGATCCATTCGGGATAGTTGCGCATGGCAATGGCGACGCGGTCACCCTTGGCGATGCTTTGGCGATGCTGGAGCATGGCCGCGAATTTCAGCCCGCGATCATAGACATCGGCAAAGCTCAGGCGTTCATCGCCGAATACGAGGAATTCCTTGGCGCCATTGGCGGCAAAGAACGCGGCAAAAAATTCGCGCATCGATGGCGGCGCTGCGGCAAAGACCGGCATGGTGACGCCGCGCACGGCCAGATCGGCCACGGCCAGCGCGCCATTTGGCGCTGTAATGCCGGCGATGACGGTATCGATGGCGGTGTCGAGTTCGGACTTCATGATGCTCCCCCAAGGCTGGACTGCCGGCGCGGTTGGCTCCGCTGCACGGCGCTGCAATGGCTTCCATGACATGCCGGACGTCAATTGCAACGGGCCGGGCTGGATTTCGCCCGGATGAGATCCTTCGCGTCTTCCCGGGTAAAGCCCAGGTCGACCGATCAATAGCCCAGCAGCCGCGCCAGCCGATCGCCGTGAAAAGCCATATCGCCAAAGGTCTCCTGCGCGGCGCGGGCGCGCTTCATGTAAAATCCGATGTCGAAATCGTCGGTCATGCCGATGCCGCCGTGCATCTGGACGCCTTCGTTGGTGGCGAGCTTTGCCACTTCCCCCGATTTGGCCTTGGCCAGCGACGTGAACATCGCGGCGCGCTCATCCTTTTCATCGAGTGCGACCAGCGCCCGGAGCGTTGCCGAACGGGCCAGTTCGACCTCGCAGAACAGATGCGCGGCACGGTGCTGCAGCGCCTGAAAACTGCCAATCTTTTGGCCGAATTGCTCGCGCTGCTTCAGATAATCGATCGTCCGATCAAAGCTTTCGGCCGATACGCCCAACATTTCAGCCGCAAGACAGGCGCGCCCGGCATCGAGCATTTTTTCCAGCAGCGCAAATCCGCCACCAACGGCGCCCAGCACATCGGCGCCATCTACCTGCACATCATGCAATGTGACGCGCGCGGCATTGCGATCATCGACCATGGCCCGACGCTCGATCGTCACGCCGGCGCTTTTCGCATCGACAAGGAACAGCGTGATGCCATCCCTGTCGCGGCTGTCACCAGCGGTGCGAGCCGCAACGATCAGCATGTCGGCGACATGGCCATCGAGCACAAAACCCTTGCAGCCGTTCAAGCGAAAGCCATTACCCGCGGGTGTCGCTGTCGTCGTCACATGGGCGGGGTGATGACGGGCGGCTTCATCGGCGGCCAGCGCGAACAGGCGTTTGCCTTCGGCAATCAGCGGCAGATGCGCCGCCTGTTGTTCCGCGGTGCCGCCTGCCACCAGTCCGGTGGTGGCGAGGATTGCGGTCGACAGCATCGGCGCAGCGCTCAGGTTGCGGCCGATCGCTTCCATGATGAGCCCGGCAGCGACATGGCCAAAACCGGCGCCGCCATGCGCCTCTGGCACCAGCACGCCGGCAAAGCCCATCGCCGCCATTTTTTCCCAGACGCTGCGATCAAAGCCATCGGCATCATGGCTATCGCGCAACTTTCGGTGCTGGCTGACGGGGGCCTCGGTCTTGAAAAACCCGTCGGCTGAATCGCGGATCATTTTCTGGTCGTCGTTGAGCACTAGGGCCATTGAACTATCTTCTCTTTTCTAACGCAGCGTCTTGAGTATCCGATGCAAGTCACTGTGCTCATCGCTGCCAATTTGAACGGTCCAGCGATCGTTGTGAGAATGCCAAGTTAATTTTGCAGCCCGCAAATGCCGCCGAAAAACCTTCCGATCAACGCCGACAGCCTCAGCCATCAATACAGCTGTCGTCCAGTTTTCCGGGGGAACCTGCGGTTTACGCACCAGGCAATGCCAATACACGCTTGGCGATGATGTTCAGATTGATTTCGGACGTGCCACCCTCGATCGAATTGGCGCGGCTGCGCAGCCAGCCCCGCGCCAGATCGCCTTCGCCTTCGGTGGGGCCTGCCCAGGCAAGGCTATCGCTGCCGTTGACGCTCATCAGCAGTTCCTGGCGCTGTTTGTTCAATTCGGTGCCATAGTATTTGAGCATCGATGAAAGGGCGCCAACGCCTTGCCCGGCCTTGGCTTCATCCTTCACCCGCTCCATGGTCAGGGCAAAGGCCCAGGCGTTGATTTCGTGCCGCACGATATCGGTGCGCAGCCCGGTATCGGCGAGGATGGCGGCGTCAAGCCCGATCTGCCGGCGGGCAATCTCGCTGACCGTGGCGCGACCGGCGCTGTCCATATCGCCGATCATTTCGCGTTCGTGGGTGAGCAGATATTTGGCGATATCCCAGCCCTTGCCAGCTTCGCCCATCAGATTTTCGCGCGGCACCTTCACATCGTCAAAAAACGTCTGGCAAAATGGCGACGCGCCCGAAATCAGCCGGATCGGCGATGTCGAAACGCCGGGGCTTGCCATGTCGAACAACAGGAATGAAATGCCCAGATGCTTGGCAGCCGCAGGGTCGGTGCGGACAAGGCAGAAAATCCAGTCGGACTTGTCGGCATAACTGGTCCAGACCTTCTGGCCATTGACGATATAATGGTCGCCCTCCAACTGCGCCGAGGTGCGCAGCGAGGCAAGGTCGGAACCGGCGCCCGGTTCGGAATAACCCTGGCACCAGCGGATTTCACCACGCGCGATTTTGGGCAGATGTTCGAGCTTTTGCGCTTCATTGCCATATTTCAACAGCGCTGGCCCCAGCATCCAGATGCCAAAGGACGATAGCGGCGAGCGCGCCTGCAGGCTGCGCATTTCGCTGGCCAGCACCTTGGCTTCGTCTTTGGTCAGACCGCCGCCGCCATAGGCTTTTGGCCATTCCGGCACCGTCCAGCCCTTGGCGCCCATGCGGGTAAGCCAAAGCTTCTGGGCCTCGCCGGTAAATTCAAATTGGCGACCGCCCCAGCAGATATCGGCGTCGCGTGCCACCGGCTGGCGCATTTCGGCCGGGCAATTGGCCTCCAGCCAGGCGCGCGTTTCGGCGCGGAAGTTTTCCAGATCGGCCATTTCGCGTCTCTCCCCACTGGCATAATTTCGTCATCGCCTTATGCTGCGGCTGGCCCGGGGCGGCAAGGTCACAAAAGGCGCAGGGTGTTGCTTCAGGGTTTTCAGATCGCGATCGATTTCGCGCAACTGCCGCTCAGCCCCGAAATATTCAGCATCGGGCCGTTCGGAGGCTGGGGGCCGTTCGCGCTGCGCTGGTATTCCTTAAGCTATATCGCCGCCATCCTGTTTGGCTGGTGGCTGTTGCTGCGCATGGTCAGGCTGCCGGGGGCGCCGATGACCGCCGAGCAGGTCGACAGTTTTATCAGCTGGGCGACATTGGGGGTCATCCTTGGCGGCCGGCTCGGCTATGTGCTGTTCTACAATCCGCAAGTCTATCTGGCTGACCCGTTGCAGATTTTGCGGGTCTGGGACGGTGGCATGTCGTTTCATGGCGGCACCGCCGGTGTCATCATCGGCATCATCGGGTTTTCTATCGTCAACAAGGTCAACGCGCTGCGCGTGCTGGACTATGTCGCGGTGGCATCGCCGATGGGCGTCGGCTTTGGCCGGCTGGCGAATTTCGTCAATGGGGAGCTTTGGGGGCGACCGACCGGCTCCGACTGGGGCATCATCTTTCCCAATGCCGGCCCTGAACCGCGTTATCCCTCGCAATTGTTCGAATTCGGGCTGGAGGGGCTGGTGCTGTTTGCGGTGATGATGTTGCTGTTCTGGGGCACGCGCGCCCGGCTGCGGCCCGGCATTCTGTCCGGCAGTTTTGGTGTCGGCATGGGGCTGGCGCGGTTCCTCGTTGAATTTTACCGCGAACCCGATCGCCAGCTGGGGTTCCTGTCGACAGGTCTGACGATGGGCCAGACCCTGACCATCCCGCTGATTCTCGCCGGCCTGATCCTGCTGCTCATCGGTCTTAATCGCCAGCCGGTGCCAGCGGCGGCGTGATGGCGCCCGCCGCATGCGGCCAGTCGCGGCTTGCCAAGGCATTGCGCGCCCACATCGCCGCGGACGGCCCGCTGCGGCTCGATCACTGGATGGCGGCCTGCAACGCACATTATTACGCCAGCCGCGATCCGTTCGGTGTGGCCGGTGATTTTGTGACGGCGCCCGAAATCAGCCAGATGTTCGGTGAATTGATCGGCGGTTGGGTGGCCGATCTTTGGCTGCGTGCCGGCCGCCCGCTGTTTCGCCTGGTGGAACTTGGCCCGGGGCGTGGCACGTTACTGGCCGATGCCTTGCGCGTTGCCAATCGCCTGCCGGGCTTTGGTGCTGCGGCGGCGATCGATCTGGTTGAAATCAGCCCGGGGTTGCGCGCCGCCCAGGCTGGGAAAATCGCGGCAAAATGGAGGGACAGTTTCGATACCATCCCCGATGATCGCCCGATCATCCTTATTGCCAATGAATTTTTCGATGCGCTGCCGATCCGACAGTTCGATGGGACTGGTGGCGAGCTTGCGGTGGCCAGTGCTGGCGATGGCTTTGCACCCACACTCATTCCGGCATTGGGCGAACCGGCGGGCGAGCGCAGTGACGCCGGCAGGTCAATCGCGGCTGCGATCGGCGGCCGGCTGCGACGCCACGGCGGCGCCGCGCTGATCATCGATTATGGCTATGCGGGGCAGGTTGCGACCGATTCGCTGCAGGCGCTGCGCCAGCATCGCATGGTCGATATTTTCAGCCGGCCCGGCGATGCCGATCTGACCGCGCATGTCGATTTTTCGGCACTGGCCAGCGCCGCCGGGGAAATCCGGGTTTCCGGGCCTGTCGCGCAGGGCGTCTGGCTGGCCCGGCTGGGGATCGAGGCGCGGGCGGCGGCGTTGCAGGCCGGTGCCAGCCGCGCCGATGCAGCAGCGGTTGCAGCGGCACTGGTGCGGCTGACAGCGCCGGCGCAAATGGGTAATTTGTTCAAGGTGATGGCGCTGTCGGCGTCGCATTGGCCGGAAATGGCGGGGTTTGACGCATGATCCATTACCGTGATGCGCGGGCCGATGAAGGCGCCGTATTGGGTGGCATCGCCCGCGCCACCTTTATCCAAAGCTTTGGGCCATTGTACAAATTGGCCGATCTGGAAGCCTTTCTCGCTGCTGGCAGCGATACCGCCTATGCGGCCGAACTCGGTGATCCGGCCATCGAGGTGCGTTTTGCACTGGCCGGCGACGTGCCCATCGGATTTTGCAAGATCAGCCCGTTGGTCCTCCCTGCCGACACCGCCGACCCGGCCGCCATGGAATTGCGCCAGCTTTATGTTTTTGACCCCTGGCAGGGGGCGGGCATTGCGAACAAATTGACTCAATGGGCGCTGGAAAGGGCGGCGGCGCGAGGTGGCGGCGAGATCTGGTTGTCGGTCTTTAACGAAAATCACCGTGCCCGGCGTTTTTATGCGCGCCACGGCTTTGTCGAAATCGCGCCTTATCGTTTCAAGGTGGGCGACCAGTTCGATGACGATATCTTGTGTCGGGCGATGCTGCGATGACCGCAATTCCATTCGTTACCGCCCCCGGCCTGTTGGTGCCTCATGGCTTTTTCGGCCGTGAAGGCGGGGTTTCAGGCGGCATTTATGCGGGCCTGAATGTTGGATTGGGGTCGGGCGATGATCGGGATATGGTCGTTGAAAATCGCCGCCGCGTGGTGGCGGCGCTGGCGCCGGCGGCAAGGCTGGTGACTGTTCATCAGGTGCATAGCGCCATCGTCATCCCGGTGACGGACGCGTTCGATGTGGCGCTGCGACCCGAGGCCGATGCAATGGTCACCGCAACGCCGGGTCTGGCGCTCGGGATTCTCACCGCGGATTGTGCGCCGTTGCTGCTCGCCGATGCCGGGGCGGGGGTTATCGGGGCGGCGCATTCGGGCTGGAAGGGGGCGCTCCACGATATCGCCGGCGCGACGGTCACGGCAATGCTGGCGCTGGGCGCGCGGCGGGCGCATATCGCGGCCGCCATCGGGCCGATGATCGCCCGGGCCAGCTATGAAGTCGACGCCGCCTTCCGGAACCGATTTCTGGCCGCCGAGCCTGCGCATGATGATTTTTTCACGCGCGGCCGGGGTGATCGTTTCCAGTTCGACCTCGAAGGGCTGGTGGCGCTGCGGCTGGCGGCGGCGGGCGTCCGTCATGTCGCGGCGCTGGGCATCGATACCTATCCCGATGCGCAGCGCTGGTTCAGTTATCGCCGTACGACGCATGCCGGGGAGGCCAATTATGGCCGGCAATTGTCGTTGATCGCGCTTTAGATAAGGTTCTTCGATCTTCACCCCGGGCTTGACCCGGGGCCCAGTTTCCTGGCCTCGATTTCATTTTGATTGAACCGTCATGTTGGCAAAAGCCAGCATCGGCTGCTGCGCAAAAAGGTCAGGCTGTTGGCGTAGCAGCCGATACTGAGACCACAAAGGGGGTCTTTTGCCGGGCAGGGGGCGCTGGTTTCTGCAACAATACGGTTGCGTTTCAGCTAAGGTGAAATGGACCTTGGCGCGCGCCAGAACAAACTGGACCCCGGGTCAAGCCCGGGGTGACGGCGTGCTGGCGGGTAGTCGCTACCGACAAAACCGTGCCACCAGCCGGGCGCGCGTTGCCAGGATTTGGCCCGATCGACCGGTCAGCACATGGCGTTCGAGAAAATGCCCGGTCAGCGTCAGTCCGTCATTGATGGCAGGGCCATCGACAGCATCGTCGCCGATCAAAAACCCCGGCAATGGCAGCAGCCGCGCCGCAAAGGGCAGCCCCGCCGCGCGCGATACCGCCTGTGATGATCGCGGCGAGACATAAGCCAGATCCAGCGTCACGCCCGTCGCTGCACAATGGCTGAGATCAAGACCAAAGCCCAGTTCGGCAAGCAATAATAGTTCATAGCGCACGATGCCTTCGCCGATTGCCGCTGTGTCCATGCCGGCGCAAAGCCCGGTGACCAGGGCCGTCAGCGCTGCATATAGTGCCGGCTGCGGCACATTTTCGGCCAGCGCCCCGGCCGTCAAGGCCGTCAGCCAGTCAAGCGCGGCCAGGCCCAGCCCGGTGCTGATCAGCGGGGCGCGCGCTGCCGTCAATTCGATGCCGGCAGTGGCCAATTGGCTGTCCACCCGTGACTGCAGCGTCAGGGCAACGCCATTGCCGGGCTGCAAGACGGGCCGCATTTTCCGGCCGCGCCCGCCATGGACATAACCGGCGACAAGGCCATGCCCGGGGGTCAGGCAGCGCGCGATGACACCGTTTTCGCCATGCGGTAACAGCGACAGGATGATGGCAGTGGATGTGATATGCATCGGATCAAGTCAATGTCGCCACGCTGTGCGCAAAGATCAAGCCGGTGCATTTCTCGGGGCGCCGCCCGATTTGGCAACGGGTCTGAGAGGCTATGGCGGTGCCGCAAACTGTCGGCAGATTTTACAGTTTTGATTTTAACTTTACATTAATTCGCTCTTTTCGCTGGATTTTCTAGACTGGCACAGTTCTTGCTTGGTAATTTACATAATATAGTTTGCCGAAAGGAACTGTACCATGTTGATCCGCAATGCGATTGTTTTTGCTATCCTGTCTTGCGCTGCTGCGGCGCAATCGGCGACATTGCTCAGTGTTCCCGGACCAACGGCCGCAATCGGTTCACCGGGCAGCATCAGCTATAATTTTGTCGCTGGCGCCGGCGCCGCCAACACGAGTTTTGTCATCAATGGCTTTAACACCCTCGATGGCCTTGGCTTTTTCACAGATACTTTCACCCTGTCCCTGAACGGCACGGCATTGCTCTCGGGCACTTACAATCTTGGGGGTGGCGGCGTCGACACCACTTATTTCGCACCCGGCGGCGCGACGATCGTAACAGTTTTCAACGGTCTCAACCTTGGCGGCACGGCGACGATCACTACGGCTTTGACCCTGTTGTCGGGCAACAACACGCTTTCGTTCGATTACAGCGGCAATGACCAGGGCATCAACGATGAATCCTGGGCGCTCAGCGATCTGGTCGTGACGGGCAGTGCCGTTGTGCCAGAGCCTGCAAGCTGGGCCATGCTGATCACCGGCTTGGGCCTTGTTGGCACCATGCAGCGTCGCCGGGCCACGCGCGCCATCGCAGCCTGACGTCTGTCAGCGTCGGCTAAAGGATCGGCGCCGGGCTCATTCCACCCAATCGAGCCCGGCGTCGCGATAGACGGCGCGATCCTCGGCCCAGTCTTCCTTGACCTTGACGTGCAGGAACAGATGGACGGTCTTGCCGGTCAATTCGGCAATGCCAGCGCGGGCGAGGCTGCCGATTTCCTTCAACCGCGCGCCGCCCTTGCCCAGCACGATGGCGCGCTGGCTGGTGCGTTCGACAAAAATCTGCTGGTGGATGGCGATGCTGCCATCGCGGCGTTCCTCCCATTTTTCGGTCTCGACGGCGCTGGCATAGGGTAGTTCGGCGTGAAGCTGGTTGTAGATCTGCTCGCGGGTGATTTCGGCAGCCATCAGCCGCGTCGTCGCATCGGTCAACTGGTCTTCCGGGAAATGCCAGGGGCTGGCCGGCATCGCAGCCGCCAGCGCCGTTTTCAGTTCGGCAACGCCGTCGCCGGTGCTGGCTGCGACAAAATAAGTATCATGAAATGCCGCAAAGGCATTGGCATGGGCGGCAAGTTCCAGCAGGCGCGTTTTCGCCGTGATATCGACCTTGTTGAGCACCAGCAATTTTGGTTCGCTGCGGCCTGCCAGCGATTGTAGGATCGCGGTCGCATCGTCGCGAAAGCCGGTTTTGGCATCGACGACAAAGGCGATCAGGTCGGCGCCTTCTGCCCCTTCCCAGGCAGCCCGCACCATGGCGCGGTCGAGCCGTCGCCGCGGCGCAAAAATGCCCGGCGTATCGATCAACAGCAATTGCGTCGGGCCTTCGGTGGCGATGCCGATCAGCCGGGTGCGCGTCGTCTGGACCTTTGCCGACACGATCGCGACCTTCTGGCCGACCAGCGCATTGACCAATGTCGATTTGCCGGCATTGGGTGCCCCGACGATAGCGACCGAGCCGCAATGCGGTTGCGATGGCGCGGCGCCTTCCGGGATTTCGATGGTCATGACGCAACTTTCTGTAACAGCGCGACGGCCGCAGCCTTTTCGGCTTCCTGCTTGTTATGGCCTTCGCCGCGCGCCGGGGTTTCGCCGCGCACCACCACTTCGATGGTAAAATGCGGCGCATGGTCGGGACCCTGGCGATCGACCACGGCGTAAATCGGCATCCCCCGCCGCCTTTTCAACGCCCATTCCTGCAATCTGGATTTGGGATCGACGAGCATGCGTGGCCCCGATTCAAGCAGACGCGCCCATTCGCGCCGCACAAATTCGTCCGCAACCGTCCAGCCGCCGTCCAGATACAGCGCCGCCACCAGCGCCTCGGCGACATCGCCGAGCACATTGTCGGACAGATGCAGGCCCTTGGCCCGGGCATTTTGTTCCATGATGATCAGTTCGGCAACGCCCAGCCCGCGCGCCACTTCGGCATTGGCCGGGCCTTCGACCAGCGCATGGAGGCGCGTCGTCAGCCGGCCTTCGGCTTCATCATGGACAGCATAAAGCCAGGCGGCGATCGCACAGCCAAGCACGCGGTCGCCAAGAAATTCCAGCCGTTGGTAATTGCCGCCGCCGGTTGAAGCACTGCTGTGCGTCAGCGCCCGCCGCAACAGCGTGGGATCGGCAAAATCATGGCCCAGACGCTGCAGCGCCCAGGCGTTGAGTTCGGCGTCGCTGTGGCTCATTTCGGAAAAATGATCTTGGTCATTGCCCAAGGCGTGGGCTGTCCCTGGCCCATGGTCAAGCCGGGCCCGTTAAATTTTGGCTGCGCAACCGATATTGACCCAGCTTTGCCTTGGAATTTTGACAATTTTCGGCCACAGCCAGCGGCGATGACAAATGCCGATGCCCGTTTGCAGGCGCTCGCCGCTGCCCCTGCGCCGCCGCTGGCGAGCCTGTTCGATGCCGAACCCGATCGGTTGCAGCGCCTGTCGCACAGCGTCGCCGGCATATATTTTGACTTCAGCAAACTTTCGCTGACCAGGGCCGTAGTGGCGGCGTTGCATGATCGCGCTGTCGAGGCCGATGTCGCTGGCTGGCGCACAAAACTTTTTGCCGGCGCAATCGTCAATCTTAGCGAACAACGCGCCGCAACGCATATCGCTGAACGCGGCATGGGCAGTGCCGCCGACAATGCCGCCGCTGCTGCCGGCCAGGCGGCGATGGCCGCCGTCGTCGCCAGCCTTGGCGCCGAAGATGTGCGCGATATTGTCCATATCGGCATCGGCGGTTCGGCATTGGGGCCGGCCCTGCTGCTCGATGCGCTGGGGCGCGATGGCGTCAGCGTCGATGTTCGCCCTCACTCACCGCGCGTGCATGTCGTTGCCAATATCGATGGCGAGGCGTTGGCGCGGGCGCTGCGCCAGTGCGATCCGCTGCGCACCAGGCTGGTGATCGTTTCGAAAACCTTCACCACCACTGAAACCATGACAAATGCCGCCAGCGCCATGGCCTGGCTGGCGACGGCCGGGATCGCCGATCCGCCGGCCCTCAGCGTCGCGGTGACGGCGGCACCCGAAAAGGCGCGAGCCTTTGGGGCAGGGGCGGTGCTGCCCTTTGCCCAAAGTGTTGGCGGCCGTTATTCCCTATGGTCGGCGGTTGGCCTGCCGTTTGCGCTGCGTTGCGGCTGGGCGGCGTGGCAGGAATTGCTGGCCGGCGCCGCCGCCATGGACGCGCATTTTCGGGATGCACCTGCGTCGACCAACATGCCCTGGCTTGCCGGCATGGCCGATGTCTTGGCGGCGCATTATCAGGGCCAGGCGACACGCGGAGTCTTTGCCTATGACGAACGGTTGCGGCTGCTGCCCAATTTCCTCCAGCAGCTCGAAATGGAAAGCAATGGCAAGCGGGTGACTCGCGACGGCGCGGCGCTGTCGGGCAACAGCGCAGCGATTACCTGGGGCGGTACTGGCACGGATGCGCAACACGCGGTGTTTCAACTGCTGCACCAGGGCATGGTCATCGGCCCTGTCGAATTTGTGGCGGTGCGTCAGCCGGGGCATCATCTGCCGGCAACCCACCATCGCCAGCTATTGGCCAATTGTTTTGCGCAAGGCGCGGCCTTGATGGGGGGGCGAACGGGGGCAGAGGCGTTGGCACTGTCCGGCGGCGATGCGGCGCTGGCAGCGGCCAAAACCTTTCCCGGCGGCCGGCCCTCGGCAACGATCCTGCTCGATCGGCTCGATCCGGCAACACTCGGGGCGCTATTGGCCTTTTACGAACATCGGACGTTCGTTGCAGCGATGCTGCTCGGCATCAATCCGTTCGACCAATTTGGGGTGGAACTGGGCAAGGAAATGGCGAATTCGCTGCTGGATGGCGGCGGGCCGGGGCTGGACCCGTCTACAGATGCGTTGATAGCGCGCGGGCTGGGCTAACAGAAATCAGACCAACGTCTGCCAGATGCCGCCCTGCAACGCCTCGACCGGTTGATACTGGCGTTTATAGGTCATGCGATCACAGCCATCGATCCAGTAACCCAGATAGACATAGGGCAATCCGGCGCGGGCCGATTTGCTGATATGATCGAGGATGATGAAACTGCCGAGACCTTTTCGCGCATGTTCGGGATCGTAAAAGCTGTAGATCATCGACAGGCCGTCGGATTGCTTGTCGGTCAGGCAGCAGCCGATCAGCTTGCCGGGCCGGCCATCGCTTGAAGGTTCGCGATATTCGACAACAACGGTATCGACGGGGGATTGTTCGACCATATCGGCATAATCATGACCATCCATCGCGGCCATGCCGCCGACCGGATGGCGCAGCGCCAGATAGCGGCGCAGCAGATCCCATTGTTCCTCCGTCGACCAGGGTTCACAGGCGCTGACGTCGAGATCGGCATGGCGCTTCAACAGTTTTTTCTGGGTGGCCGAAGCAATGAAGCGCGGCGCCACGACGCGCACCGACACACAGGCCTGACAAAAATCGCAGCTGGGGCGATAGACGACATTCTGGCTGCGGCGAAAACCGATGCGGCCGAGCGCCTCGTTCATTTCGCCGGCATCGCCGCCCTTTAATTCGGCAAACACCTTCCGCTCGGTGCGACCGGGGATATAGGGGCAGGGCGCTGGTGCCGTGACGAAGAAACGCGGAAAGCGAAAGCTCAGATCAGTCACAAAGCTCCCCTCCTCCGGCGCCATGCTCGGATTGCAGTCTAATACGGCTGTGGGGGGAAAGGCTATAGGCGAATAGTGCGGCCGGGCAGGGTCACGACTCGATTTGAAAGTTCACGGATTTGCCTGATGGGCCTGAACTTGCGTTTTGGCTGAAGCGCGCCTCAAAGCGCTTCCCGGCGTCAGTCCGCCTCGACCAGCCGCACCTCATAGGCGGCAGCCCGCAGCGCTTCGAGCAAGCGCTGAAGATGCTCGGCATCGCGGGTTTCGCACTCGATTTCGGCGATCAGGCCCTTGGCGGGCAGGCTGGTAAAAACGCGCTGGTGATAGACTTCAAGGATATTGACCTGTTGCTGATCAAAAATCCGCGCGACTTCGAATAATTGCCCCGGCCTGTCTTTCAGCCGGATGCGCAGCCGCGCCAACCGCCCCGATCGTGCCAGTTCGCGCAGCAGCACATTGGCCAGCAGCCGCGTATCGATATTGCCGCCGCAGAGCACCAGACCGACTTTTGCTCCCCGAAACCGTCGCGGATTTGCCAGCAACGCCGCAAGGCCAGCGGCGCCGGCGCCTTCGACGACGGTTTTTTCAATGGTCAACAATAGCGAGACCGCATGTTCCAGATCGCGTTCGCCGACCAGCAATATGTCATCGACAAGCGCGCGGACAACCTGCCGGGTGAGAAGGCCGGGCACCTTGACCGCAATACCTTCGGCCAGTGTGTCGCCGTCGCAAGGGCGCGTCTCGCCGTGCAGCAGGGCGTGCATGGAGGGGTAAAGCTCGGCCTGCACACCGATGACTTCGATTTTGGGATTGCGCGCCTTGGCGACGGTGGCGATGCCCGAGATCAGCCCGCCGCCGCCGATCGGCACGATCAGCGTATCCAGATCGGGCACGGCATCGAGCATCTCGAGCCCGACCGTGCCTTGCCCCGCCATGACCAGCGCATCATCGAACGGCGGCACATAGACAAAGCCGCGCTTTGCCGCCAATTCATGGGCATGGGCGCTGGCTTCATCAAAACTTTCGCCGACCAGCACGACATGGGCGCCATGGCCTTCGGTTTGCTGGACTTTTACAATCGGTGCGAATTTGGGCATGACGATGGTCGCGGGGATGCCGAGCCGGCGGGCGTGATAGGCCAGCCCCTGGGCATGATTGCCGGCAGATGCCGCAATGACACCGCGAGCGCGTTCCTCCGCCGACAGGCTGAGCAGCTTGTTCAGCGCGCCGCGTTCCTTGTAGGCCGCCGTGAACTGCAGGTTTTCAAACTTCAGCCAGACATCGGCGCCGGTCATATCGGACAGGGTCTGGCTGCGCAGGCAAGGCGTCTGGACGATCGCGCCGGCAATGGCGCGGGCCGCCGCTTCGACATCGGCAAGGGCAATCGGCAGCGCCGGGGCGTCTATGGCATCGATGGTCATGGGGGCGCTGTTAACCCGCAGGCTCTGATGGCGCAACCGGCGGCAGCGGCTGCGATCCGATCCGGAAACCTGCGGCCACCAGCCCTGTTTTACGTTGTGGAGTTTTGACATGCGCGTGACATTTCTGGGTCTTGGCATCATGGGCGGGCCGATGGCGCGGCATCTGATCGGGGCCGGCCATACGCTGACGGTCTATAACCGCACCATGGCCAAGGCGCAGGCCTTTGTCGCAGCGCATGGCGGCCGGGCTGCGGAAACGCCGGCAGCGGCGGCGGATGGCGCCGAGGTGGTGCTTGCCTGTGTCGGTGCCGATGCCGATTTGCGCGCGGTGACGCTGGGGCCAGAAGGTGCCTTTGCCGCCATGGCGCCGGGGGCGTTGTTCATCGATCATACGACGGTGTCGGCAGCCATTGCCCGGGAACTTGAAGCCGCTGGCAGCGCCCTCGGGCTGATGGTTGTCGATGCACCGGTTTCGGGCGGGCAGGCGGGTGCTGAAAAGGCCGCGCTGACCATCATGTGCGGCGGCACTGCCAAGGCGTTTGCAGCGGCAGCGCCCGTGTTGACCGCCTATGCCAGGCGGGTTGGCCATATGGGTCCGGCGGGCGCCGGGCAATTGACCAAGATGGTCAACCAGCTGTGCATCGCCGGCGTGTTGCAGGGCCTGGCCGAGGGTCTGGCGTTGGGCCGGGCGGCAGGGCTTGATCTTGCCGAAGTCGTCGAGGTGATTTCGGGCGGCGCGGCCCAAAGCTGGCAGATGGACAATCGCGCCGCAACCATGGCGCAAGGCAGTTTCGATTTCGGCTTTGCGGTCGACTGGATGCGCAAGGATCTGGGCCTTGCGCTGGACGAAGCGCGGCGGCTGGGCGTGCCGCTGCCGCTGGGGGCGCTGGTCGATCAATTCTATGCCGATGTGCAGGCGATGGGCGGCGGCCGGCAGGATACATCCGCACTGATCCGCCGGCTGGAGCCGCGGCGTTGAAATGCCAGCGCCCGGCACTTGCCCGGCACCTTGCCTGCTGATGCCCAGATGTTAAGCTGTCGATCATGAAATTTGCTCGAGTCCTTACTCTGATTTCCGCGCTGCTCGCCGCGCCGCCTGCACTTGCCGATACCGCCTATGTCAACGCCAATGGTTATACGCTCGCCGCCGACGGCAGCCTCATGCGGTTCCAGACGCTGGTCGTTGACAAGGCTGGCCGGGTGAAGGCGACATTGCCTGCTGGCGCCCCCCGGCCGCGCGGCAAGACCATCGATATCGGTGGCCGCACGCTGTTGCCCGGCCTCATCGATGCGCATGGCCATGTCATGGACCTTGGCGAACGCGCGCTCGCCGTTGATCTGTCCGAAACGGCATCGCTGGCGGCGGCACAGGCAGCGATACGTGCCAATCCGGGGCAAGGCGTTTGGCTGCGCGGCGGTGGCTGGAATCAGGAACGCTGGGGGCTGGGGCGCTTTCCAACCGCCGCCGAACTCGATCTGGTGACGGGCAACCGGCCGGCCATTCTCAATCGCGTCGATGGCCATGCGATCTGGGTCAACAGCGCTGCCTTGAAGCTGGCGGGGATCACCGCGGCAACGCCCGATCCCGCCGGCGGTCGTATCGATCGGGACGCGAATGGCAATCCCGGCGGGGTGCTCGTTGATGCAGCGATGAAGCTGGTGACGGCCAAAGTGCCGCCGGTGTCCGCCCGCGAAGCCGACGCAGCGCTGGCCAAGGCGCTGGCCATCATCGCCTCGGTGGGCCTGACGGGCGTGCATGATGCCGGGATCAATCGCCCGGTCTGGGATCGTTATGTGCGTTTTGCCCGACAGGGCCGGCTGTCAGCGCGTCTTTATGCCATGGCCTATGGGCCTGAAAATCGCGCGGCGATTGCACCTGATGGCCCCATTGGCTGGGGTCATGACGACCGGCTGGCGATGATGGCGATGAAGCTGCAGGCCGATGGTTCGCTCGGTTCGCGCGGGGCCTGGATGAAGGCGGATTACAGCGATGCCCCCGGCCAGCGCGGCCTGCCGTTTTTTGAAGAAGGCAATTTGCGCCGGATCATCCTCGATGCGTCGGCAAAGGGCTTTCAGGTCAATGTCCATGCCATTGGCGATGCGGCCAATGGCGCTGTGCTCGGGGCATTTTCGGCGGTGCCACCGGACCAGCGCCAAGCCTTGCGCCACCGTAACGAACATGCCCAGATCGTATCGCCCGACGATCTGCCGCGCTTTGCGAGGCTGGGCATCATCGCGTCCATCCAGCCGACCCATGCGACCAGTGACAAGGGCATGGCCGAGGCGCGTGTCGGTGAAAAACGGCTGGCCGGCGGCTATGCCTGGAAAACCATATTGGCCAGCGGTGCGATGATCGCCGGCGGCTCTGATTTCCCGGTTGAGCCCCCCAATCCATTCTACGGCCTGCATGCCGCCGTGACGCGACAGTCACGCGATGGCCAGCCCGCCAATGGCTGGCGCGCGTCGGAGGCGCTTACCCTGCATGAGGCCTTTGCTGCCTTTACGACGGGTGCCGCTTTTGCCGGCCATGCCGAAACGCGCGTCGGCACGCTCGAAGCGGGGAAATGGGCCGATTTCATCATTACCGATCGCGATCCTTTTGGCATTGCGCCAAGCGCCTTGTGGCAGGTGGTGGTCGATGACACCTATGTCGCTGGCCGATCGGTTTTTCACCGTCGCCGATAGGCGTGCTTGCTACCCTTCAAGAGCCGGACCAAAGCCAATTTTCGGCTTGCGGCGGCAATGCTCGGAAAAGCCTAAGTTTTCATCGCTTGCGTTCGTAAACCATGTTGTGACCGGCACGGCGGGGTTCACGCAACAAGGACATGATAACATGGTAAAGCTCATTAAGCGTCTGGCCGACGATCGCCGGGGTGCGTCTGCAATCGAATATGGTTTGATTGCCGCCTTCATGACGGTCGCGCTGCTGGCGGCCCTGCCATCGCTGCGCCAAAATGTCACCGGCATGTTCGACCAGGTCAACAACAAGGTCAGCATCGCGCGCAAACAAGCCAATTAATGCCATGTCGGACAGCCTTGCGTTAATTGCCGGGCTGGTCGCGGGCCTGTGCCTTTTGCTCGCCGCCTTGGCCGATCTGCGGGCGCGCCTGATACCCAATCGCTGGCCGCTGGCAATCGTCATGGCCTGGTGTGTGGCGATCGCGGCCGTCGGGACTCCGTCACTTTTGGCAAACGGCCTTGCTGCGGGGTTTGCAGCGCTTTGCGGCGGTGCCCTGTTGTTTCAGCGCGGCTGGCTGGGTGGCGGCGATGTCAAATTATTTGCCGCCACTGCCTGTTGGGGGGGGATTGCCATGTTGTTGCCAATGTTCGTCCTGACCAGCATTGCCGGCGCCATTGTGGCATTGCTTGCCGTCGCAGCGGCACCACCGCCGCGCCGAAGCGCTATCGTGCCTTATGGCGTTGCCATTGCGGCATCGGGGCTGCTGGTTCTGGGTGATCTGCCCTGGCTGTTCCATGCTTGATCGCAGCATTCTCGCCGGCCGTAGCGCCAATGCCGTGCTGGCGGCAACGCTGCGCGCCGGTGCCTTTCGGCCGGCGTGGCAGGTGGCGGTGCTGCGGCTGGCGCTGGCGCTGGCCTGTGCCGGGGCCGGCGTGGCAGGGGCCGCCTATTGGCGCGACGCGGCGGCATCGGCCGCGGTTCCGGCGACGGCGCTGGTCGATGTTCTGGTGATGACAAAAACGCTGGAGCCGGGCGATCGCATCGAACGTGCTGCGCTGCGCTGGCAGCCCTGGCCGCGCGACAATATCGATCCGCAATGGGTCACTGGCCAACACGCCATCGCCGGTATCATCGGCCGGCGTAGCAATGCCCGGCTGGCCAAAGGCGCGCCGCTGACCATGGCAATGCTGGCCGGGGCCGGCAGCGGCCTTGCCACCATGATCGGCGCCGGGCAGCGAGCGATGACCATTGCCGTGACGCCGGCTGCGGGTCTGGGCGGCTTCATCGTGCCCGGCGACCGCGTCGATGTGCTGCTGGTGCAGACTTTGGGCAAGCGCCACACCAGTCAAACGCTTTTGACAGGGGTCATCGTCCTTGGCGTTGACCAGAACAGCAGCGATGTCAGCAATGCCGGTGCCGCGGCCATCACCGGATCAAGCGACGCCGTCGCCTCGGCCGTCGGCGGCAAGGTCACCGAGCCCCCCGCATTGATCACCTTGCAGGTTACGGCGTCAGAGGCGCGCGCGCTCGCATTGGCCGTTGAACTGGGCAAGCTGACATTGGTGCTGCGCGGCAATGTCGCCGCCCCGGAAACGCTCGCAGGCGCCGCAGCCGACACCGCTACCGAAAAGGGCCGCAGCTGGGATACCGATGTCACCGGCCTGTCGGCCCAGACGCTTGGCCGCGACAGCGAAAGCAATGTGCTTGCCGCGGCCGCTCCCCCGATTGCGCCCGCGACAAGCGTCGCTGCAGCGGCCCCGGCGCAAAAAACCGGCGTTGAAATAATCTATGGACTGCAGCCGGCGGAGGCTTTGAAATGAAACCCGTCAACCGCTGCCTCGCCCTTGCTCTGGCGATTATCACTGCCGCCCCGGCGCAGGCCCGCGATCTCGACAGTTTTGTCGGCAAGGCGATGACGCTGTCCTATCCTGTCGCCATTGGCCGGTTGTTCATTGCCGATCCGGCCATTGCCAGCGCGGCGGCGCGCGGCAACACGCTGTGGTTCAGCGGCAAGGCAGCCGGCAACACCAGCTATTCGGTCAGCGACGGGCGTGGCAACGTCATTGATTCAGGGATCCTGCATATCGCCTATGATGCGCCGTCGCTGGAGGCGTCGCTGGCGGCGGCCTTGCCCGGTTCGGCGATCCGGGTCACCACGGCGCGGGATGTATTGATCCTGTCGGGGACGGTGCCGTCGGCGGCCGAAGGCGATGATGCGGCGCGGCTGGCGGCGCGTTTCGTGCCGGGTGGCGACAGCCGGCAGGTCCTCAACCGCATGGCGGTGACGGCCCCGATGCAGATCAATTTGCAGGTCAGGGTCGCCGAAGTTTCGCGTGAAGTCGTGAAGGCGCTGGGTTTCAACTGGCAGGCGGTCGGCGGGATCGGCAATGCCTTGCTGGGTCTGGCCACCGGCAATCCGGTGCTGGGCGGCATCACCCCGCCGGGGTTCAACACGCGCGCCAATGGCGTTGACAGCCTGTTCGCCAGCTTCCGCCAGGGCAAGGTCGATCTGAACGTGCTGATCGATGCCCTGAGCACCAGGGGGCTGGTGACCATGCTGGCCGAGCCCAATCTGACGGCCCTGTCGGGCCAGCCGGCGAGTTTCCTTGCCGGCGGCGAATATCCAATTCCAGTGCCCCAGTCGATGGGCGTCACGACGATCGAATATAAACGTTTCGGTGTCAGCCTCGCCTTTGTCGCTACGGTCGGTGCCAATGGCCGCATAACGCTGAACGTCCGGCCCGAGGTCAGCCAGTTGACAAGCAATGGCGCCCTTTCGTTCAATGGCGCGACGGTGCCGGCGCTGACCACGCGCCGCGCTGAAACAACCGTCGAACTCGGCAGCGGCCAGGGCTTTGCCATCGCTGGTTTGCTGCAGACCACAAAACAGGATGATCTGCGCAAATTGCCCTTTCTTGGCGACATCCCGGTGCTGGGGCAATTGTTCCGGTCAAAACGCTATGAACGCCACGAAACCGAGCTGGTCATTCTGGTGACGCCCTATCTTGTGCAGCCGGTTGCGGCTGCGGCGCTCACCATTCCAAAAGGCATTGAACCATGATGTTGCGGATCATCAGCCTGGTCATTCTGGCGCTGATCGAGGTGGCCGCGGCGCCGGTCGGGCTGGGCTGGCTGCCGGGCGTGGCGACACGGCAGAACCTTCAATCCATGCTGGCCAATCCGGCCGATCTGGCGGCGCCGGCGCCGCTGGCGCCAGCTTCGGGCGATGCCAGCATTGCTGCTGCCCGGCGCCTACGGCTGGGCCAGGCTTTGCCGTTACCGGGTAGCAGTACCGGCAGCGATCCCGCCCAACAGGCAGAGCCGGCGGCCGCAGCAACCACGCCTTTGGGAGGCCAATGAGATGTCGATCCATATTTCGATCGCCGGTGCCGGCCTGGTCGAACGGCGATTGCTGCTGACCATGGATGCGGCACTGGCAGCTGCTGCGACCGCTGCCGCCAGCGATCTGGGCCTTGCCGCGTTCGAAGCGCATGACAATGAAGCGGCGCTGACAACGCTGTTCGATACCGGCGTGCCGCCGGCGTTGATCCTGTTCGATGTCGATGGCGTTCCCGATCCCGTCGCGGCGCTGGCCCGGATCGCTGAACACTGCCTCGCGCAAACAAAAGTCCTCGCCTTTGGCAGCAACAATGATGTCGGGCTGTTTCGATCTTTGTTGGCCACCGGGGTGTCGGATTATCTCGTCAAGCCGGTCGCGGCTGCGGTGCTGGCAAATGCCCTGCGCGATCTGCTGGCCGCCGATGTGGCGGCACCGGAATCGCCAGGGCCGCCGCTCGATACCGGCCGGGTGGTGGCGGTGGTCGGGGTGCGCGGCGGTTGCGGCGCCAGTGCCATCGCCAGCTCGCTGGCCTGGTTGCTGGCCGACCGCCAGCAGCGCAGTGTGCTGGTGGATCTTGACCTGCATTTTGGCAATGGCGGCTTTGCATTGGGCTTTGAACCCGGCGCGGGACTGGCTGCAATGCTTGCTGCGCCCGATCGGCTGGACGAACAATTGGTACTGGCTGCGATGCAATCGGCTGGCGATTATCTGGACGTCATCGCCGGGCAATTGCCCTTTGAACAGGATGCCGTCGTTGCGTTGGACGCGGTAAATAGCTTGACCGACATGCTCCGGTCGACGGCCGACATGGTGATCGTCGATGTGCCGCGCCATCTCGATGCCGTCAGCCGCCAGTTGCTGCGCACCGCCGATATCGTCGTTCTGGTGGCGCCCGCCAGCCTTGAAGGGCTGCGCGATACGGCGCGGTTGCACAGCTATCTCGCGGCGCTGCGGGCGGGTGCCGCACCACTGGTTGTCGTCAATGGCGCGCCAGAAACCGGGGGCGCGATTGCGCCGGCGATGTTCGCCGACATCATCGGCACGCCGGTTGCCGCCTGGATTCCGGTCCTGCCGGGTCCGGCGGCTGCCGCTGCCGCCCATGCCATGCCGCTGGCCGCAGCGGCGCGTGCTGGCCCGGGGGCAAATGGTTTTGCAGCCCTGGTCCGCCAGATCGACGCGCGCCTGCGCCCGCATGACAGCCATGCCCGTCAGCCACGGCCGGCGCGCGCGCGCCCGCGCTGGTGGCCATGGGCGCGCCACATCGTAAACACCAGACGCGAGGCCAGTGCCTGAGATGACACGGGCATTGGCCTTTGGCCGGCGCACGGCCGGCACCCCTGTGGTTACCGGCACCGTCGAGGCCACATTATTGCCAAAACTGGGGCAAAATCGGATCGGCATCCGCGATGCAAAGGCCTTGATTCAGCCTGTAGTGGCGCAGCGTTTTGACCCGGCCAAGGCTGGACTGCGACCGCGCGGCGAACTGGCGGCGGCATTGACCGCGCTGGTCGACACCATATTGGCGGCCCATTCGCTGTGGGTCGAACCGCAGCAGCGCCGGGATCTGGTCAGTGAGTTTCTGACCAGCATATTGGCGGCGCACGGCGGTGATTTTGTCGCGAGCAGCACTGCCGACCTGCTGCCCCGGCTGCATGGCCTCGTGCTGGCGCGGATCGATGCGATGGCGGCAGCGCGCATGGGGCGCGGGGAATTATCGCGCCGCCTGACGGCGCTGGTCGGCGAAATCCTGATCGAGGAAGCGCTGCGGCTGAATGCCGATGAAAGCCGCTTGCTGGTGACGACCCTTCTCGATGACATGCTGGGGCTGGGGCCGTTGGAGGCTTTGCTGGCCGATGACAGCATCAACGACATCATGGTCAATGGCCCCGACAAGGTCTTTGTCGAGCGCGCCGGCCGGCTGGAGTTGAGCGCAGCGCGGTTTCGGGACAATGACCATGTCATGGCAATTGCGGCGCGGATCGTCGCCAAGGTTGGCCGCCGCATCGATGAATCCTCGCCATTGGTCGATGCGCGACTGCTCGATGGCAGCCGGGTCAACATCATCATCCCGCCGCTGGC
Source organism: Sphingomonadales bacterium (assembly GCA_038221665.1). Lineage (GTDB taxonomy): Bacteria > Pseudomonadota > Alphaproteobacteria > Sphingomonadales > Sphingomonadaceae > Sandarakinorhabdus. The sequence continues at coordinate 29,717 of JBBRIC010000003.1, read as the reverse complement.
GATCGATGGCGCGACCATTTCGATCCGCAAATTCGCGCGCCGCAATATCGATCTGGATACCATGGCCCGGCAGGGCAATCTGTCGCAAGGCATGGCCGGATTGCTGAAAGTGGCGGCGGCGGCGCGGCTGAACATCCTCGTTTCGGGGGGCACCGGGTCGGGCAAGACGACATTGCTGAATGCGCTGTCGAACAATATCGGCGCGGATGAACGTATCGTCACCATCGAGGACGCTGCCGAATTGCAATTGCAACAGGCGCATGTCGTGCGGCTGGAAACCCGCCCGGCCAATCTGGAGGGTCGGGGTGAGATCGGGATGCGTGACCTGTTGAAAAATGCCCTGCGGATGCGGCCGGATCGCATCATATTGGGCGAGATCCGGGGTGCCGAGGCGCTGGACATGCTGCAGGCGATGAATACCGGCCATGATGGATCGCTGGGCACCATCCACGCCAATCGCCCGCGCGAAGCCCTGACCCGGCTGGAAAACATGATCGGCATGGCGGGTGTGCAACTGCCGCTGATTGCGCTGCGAACCCAGATTGCCGCTGCGGTCAATCTGATCGTCCAGATTGCCCGGATGCGCGATGGCGTCCGCCGGATCACCAGCATTGCCGAAGTGATGGGCATGGAGGGCGATGTCATCGTCCTCAACGAGCTGTTTTCCTATGCCATCACCGGCGGCGATCGCGGTGGCGGCGTCAGTGGCAGCTTTGTCAACGCAGGGATCAGGCCGGGCTTTGCCGATCGCGCCGCTTATTATGGTCTTGGCGAGGCACTGGCTTCGGCGCTGGCGGCATGATGCTGCTGATCTTTACAGGGTTGCTGGCGCTGGCGACGGCGCTGGCGGGGCTGCTTGCGGCAAACATGTTTGGAGACGCGCTCGTCGGCCGGCAATTGCGCCAGCGCGTCAATGCGTTGGGCAAAGCCAATCTGGCCAAAGGCGCGGCGCGGAGTCACATGCACAATCGCGGCGCCGCCCGACCGTTGCTGCGCGCGGCCGGGGGACGCCTCGATACGCTGCTGCTGCAACATTTGCCGCTGGCGCGCTGGTTCCAGCGCCAGATCGATGTCGCTGGCGGTGGTGTTACGCTGACCGGGATCGCGAGGGCGCTGGCGGCGGTATTGCTGGCATCGGGCAGCATCGCGATAGTCGTGTCGTCAGGGCTACAAATCATGGCAACGATGCTGATTGCGTTTCTGGGTGCGGGCGCCCTGGCAGCATTATGGGTTTCCATGCGCGCGCAGCGTTACCGGTCAGGCTTTGCAAGGGCCTTTCCGGATGCGGTCGCCATGCTGGTTCGGGGCCTGCGCGCTGGCCTTGGCATATCGGCGATCATCATCGAACTGGGCCGCGATGCAGCAGCGCCTGCCGATGTCGTGTTCCGTCAAATTGCCGAAACCATGCGGCTCGGCCAGTCGCTGGAGGCGGCCTTATGGGCGGCGGCCCGCAGGTTGTCGCTGCCGGATTTTGATTTTCTGGTGGTGACCATCGCGCTGCAGATCGAAACCGGCGGCAATATCGCTGAAACGCTTGGGCGGCTCGACGATACCTTGCGGATGCGGCGACAATTGGCCCTGAAGGTCAAGGCCATGTCAGCCGAAGCCCGCGCCAGCGCCGGGATCATCGGTTCGATGCCGATCGCCATGGCGCTGCTGATGCTGTTCGTGGCGCCCGATTATCTGTCGCTGCTGTTCACCACACAGCTTGGCCATATCCTGGTTGCAGCCGGGCTGGCGAGCCTTGGCATCGGCGCCGCCATTATTTCCCGGATGATGCGGGTCGAGGTATGACGATGTTGATTGCAGCCCTGCTTTTCGGGTTGGTCGCCGCGACGTTGCTGGTGACACCGGTGATTTCGCGCAGCCCGTTCGATCGGCGTGCCCGGGCACTTGTCGCCGCTCTCAGGCCCGCGTCTGTTCATGGCAATGGCCGCAATGGCTTTCTAAAATCCTTCGAAACAAAATTGACGCCAGAGCGGCTGCGCGCCGCTGCCGCACAGCTGGAAGGCAGCGGAATCCCGGTCAATCCGGGTGCCATCTGGCTGGTGGTCGCCGAACTGGCGCTGCCGATCGCGGCGCCGCTTCTGGCTTTGCCGTTCTTTCTCGGGGCAACGCCGCTGCGGCTGGTCCTGATGCTTGGGCTGGCGGCGATCGCCGGGCGTTATGCGCCGCGGTTGATGATCGCCAATGCACGGCAGCGCCGCCACATCGCCCTCGCGCGCGCGCTTCCGGATGCGCTTGACCTGTTGATGATCTGCGCTGAATCCGGCCTTGGCTTTGATGTAGCACTGGCGCGGACGGCGCGTGAACTGGCCCCGGCGCAACCGGCGCTGGCCGCCGAATTGCGACAAACCGCGCTGGAGCTTGGCATATTGCCCAATCGCGCCGAAGCACTGCATGGCTTTGCCCGACGTGTGCCGCTGCCGCTGGTTATCGCGTTGGTCAATACCTTGATCCAGACCGAACGTTTTGGCACGCCGCTGGTGCATTCGCTGCGGCTGTTGACCGAGGAGGCTCGCAGCGCCCGGCTGTTGCGCGCCGAAGCAAAGGCGGCGCGCCTGCCAGCCTTCATGACCGTGCCGATGATCGGGTTCGTGCTGCCACCGCTGTTCATTGTGTTGCTCGGCCCGGCGATCATCGAGGCCATGGGCGCAAAATAGCTGTTGTCGGGCCTGGAGCATCGTACCGCTTTGCGGAGTCGGGTCCAGCCCGCTCCCCCACCCGCGACGGCGGTCGCATCCGCTCCTAGCCACCCAACGAGAGTATCCTATCTGGGTGGCTGGGTGGGGGGGGGTGGGCTGGACCCGACTTTCGGCACGATGCCCTAGTCGATCAATCGGGAAGGCTGACCCTTGCCCACAGCGGCGACGGCGGTCGCATCGACTATGTTGTCGTCAAGAAAGCTGTTCGCCAACAGGCGGGAACCCGGGCCTGGCGGCAGTTTCAGCGACACCGATATTGCCGCACTGCCGCCTGCGACCTTGATCGCTGACAGATCGATCAAGGTCGCGCCGCGACCATCGCGTGCAAGGAAGCCGCTGACCAGTTCGATCTGTTGCTCGCGCGATGACAGCCCGGCAGCGCTCAGGGCACTGCGGTCGGCAAGCGCCTGCAAGCCGCTGTGATCGGCGATATGCTGCATGGCGATGATACTGCCCACTGCCGTTGCCACCAGCAGCGGTGCCGCAAGCGCAAACATCACAGCGACGGCGCCGCTTTCATCGCCGGCAAGGCCCTGGCGCGTTTTTTGGCGCATCAGGCGATCATCCCGCACAGCGGCTGGCCGCTGCGTCGGAAAATTCGGACAGGAAGGGTATTCTGCGTCTTTCAAGGGCCATGGTCATCACGCCGCATTCGGCAGTTTGAAAGCTTAGTGTGACCGCGCTTGCGGCCATGGGAGCCGCCTCAGCGATCGCCTGTCGGACGTTTTCCTCCGATCGACAGATTGACGCAGCAACCGAGATGCAGCGGACAGCGCGATCGGCGATGTCACGGGCCGACGCTGCCGAAACCCCCCTTGTTGCAATGCCGATGATGCCCAGTATTGCGATCATCAGCACTGGCGCCAGCATGGCGAATTCAATGGCGACACTGCCAGTTTCATCGCCGGACAGCAATCGCGGGCCGCGCCGGTCAATCGACACCGATGATTGCCCGCGCCGTGATGCGGGAATGCCGCAGCAAAATCGTTGTGGGTTTCAGGCTGGTCGTCACAAGCGCATAAGTGCCGTTGGGCAGCGCCTCACAGGCCCTCGAATCGGGGCAGGTCAAAAACGTCGTGGTAACGCCGATACCTGGAAAGGCGATGCCGGTGCGTTTGGCGATTTCATGCACATTACCCCCTACAGCCTGCGCCTGGAGGGCGGCATAATGGGCCGCAGCCCCGGAATCCATCCCCGCCAGAATATTGTTTTGCACATCGATCATGCCGGCCAGCATGGCAATCAGCACCGGCAGGATCAGCGCGAATTCGACGGCAACGGCCCCCGACCGGTCGTGGCACAATCGAAGGGGAAATTGGAACATCGCCATGGTCGGGGTAACGGCCGCGCCGCTGCTGCAGTTCAGCCGCCGGGGTGATAAACCCGCACTTTATGGTCCAGCAGTATCTCTGGCGTCAGGTAGAGGGGCCTGAAATCATGGCTGCGATAGCGTTCGATCTGGTCGTTGAAATGCGGTGATTTCGGATCGCCACTCTGGCCGCCGGCTTGAATTGCCCGCGCCGTCACCGTTGGCCCGAAATCGACGACAGCGACAAAACTGTTGCCATAATTGCCGTACCAGCGCGCCGTGCCCGGCATCGGCTGTGATCCAAAGCTGGCAAGCGCGCCCCATTGGGCGGACGCAAGGCCGATCGGCGTGCTGGGTCGGCTGTCGTCATTGGGCTGGACAAGATCGTTGGTCAGCCGCTGGAAGCGGTTGATGTCACCCCATGGCGTCTGCCAGCGTCCGAATTCGCGCGTCAGGCGATTGACCGCCTCGGTGAGCGCCGCCAGCCGATCATCATCACCGGGATGTTGCAGCAGCCATGGTACCAACGCCTCCTCGTCGTCGTTTTTGGCCGTCGCGCCAAACCGTCTTACAAGCGCATCGCCCCAGAACATCGCCAAGGATGTTGGCACCGATGCCTCGCCAGTTTGAAAATCCCAGGCTTTCAAATTGGCGATTGGCCCGGCCAGTGCATCGCGGCGTGGATCGACCGGCGCCAACCGGTCATAGGCGCGGATGAGCGTTGGGACCAGATCGGCAAACGCCGGCAGCCAGGGGTCATAGGCGGCGGCAAGGAGGCTGTCGGCGGTAAAACTGGCAGTGGCATTCAGAACGCGCACGGCATGGGGCCCGCGCGGATTTTCGCCTGCCCGGTCCATATAGCGTGGAAAGTCGCTGGCTTTCGGGCTGTCGGCGCCGGCGGCAGTCCAGGGCCAATTGTTGGTGTTCATCACCCAGCCGTTCGCCGGGTTCAGCGCCTGTGGCAGCGCCGATAGCGCGTGTTCCCCGTGCCATTCGCTGGCCGGGTTGCTGCCATCGACGGGTTTTCCATAGTCGAAACGATCGTCGCGAACGGGATTGAACTGGGGGTGGAGATAGGCGATCTCCCCTTTGTCGCTGGCAAAAATCGTGTTGTTGGACGAATTTGCCTTGAATTCTGCGACTTTCAGAAAGCTGCCGAGGTCGCTGGCCTTGGTGCGCAGGAAACTCTGCTGCAACGCTGCCAGTGGTTTGTTCATCAAGGCGATGCTGATCCATTGGCTGTTGGCGTTGCGGATGACGGGGCCGTGCCGTGTCGCATAGCTGGTAATGTCGCGCTGCTGCATCCGGCCACTGTTGTCGCGATAGGGAATGCGGATCGTCCTTACCCTGACGGGCAGCCATTTTGTGCCGAATTTATATTCCAGCCGGCCGTTCCGGCGGCGCGTCGTTTCGATGAATTCATCGACGGCATCGACTCCGCTGCTGGTGTGCATCCAGCCGATGTTGCGGTTGAACCCTTGATAGACAAAAAACTGCCCCCAGGTTGAAGCGCCATAGACATCAAGGCCTTCCGCGCTTTTGACGGCAGCTTCGGAGCGGAAATAAAAGCTGGTGTGCGGGTTGATCAGCAACAGTGCATGGCCATTGGCGCTATGCGACGGCGCGATGGCAAAACCATTGGAGCCGGCAGGTTCGGGGCGCTCGTGTCCGGTTTCCACGTCCGTCAGGGCAACGGCTTTATTCTCGTAAAACGCCTGCAACTGGCCTGTCGAAATAGTCGCGATATCGCCGCCGATGCTGCCTTCGCTGAACGCCAGTGCCATCCAGGGTTCAAAGCGGCTGAGGACGCGCGGCTTTACCGCCGGATGTTTCAAAAGATAGAAATTCAGCGCATCGGCCCAGCTGTTCATAAGGGCCGTCAGCCATCCGGGGCTTTTGGCATAATCCGCCTTCAGCGCGTCCGGATCGATGAACAATTTCATCCTGAGGTCGCGCCAGATGGCGGTCTCGCCCTCGGTTTCGGCCATTCGCCCCTGGGCATTGATGAAATTCGTCTCGATTCGAAAAAAATCATCCTCGGCCTGGGCATAGATCATGCCGAACACCGCATCGGCGTCGGTTTTCGCCTCGATATGCGGGATGCCCCAATCGTCGCGGGTGATGGTGACCCGCGTCGCTTGGGCCTGCCAGCGCGCCTGCTCGGCTGGATGCCCGGCAAGCACTGGCGCGGCGATCATGGCCAGCAAGACAAAACGCGCCATCATCGATTTTTGCGCTCCGCCACCAGCGCATCGATCACCGACGGATCAGCAAGCGTTGAAGTATCGCCCAGATTGGCGAAATCATTTTCGGCGATCTTGCGCAATATCCGCCGCATGATCTTGCCGCTGCGGGTTTTGGGCAAAGCGGGCGTCAAGTGCAGATGATCGGGGCTGGCGATGGCGCCGATCTGCTGGCGCACCGTTGCGCGCAATTCGGTGATCAACGCGTCCGATGCCTCGATGCCGGCATTCAATGTCACATAGGCGTAAATGCCCTGGCCCTTGATATCGTGCGGATAACCGACGACCGCAGCCTCGGCGACATGGTTGTGCGCCGCCAGTGCCGCTTCGATTTCGGCAGTGCCCATGCGGTGGCCCGATACGTTGATCACATCATCGACGCGGCCGGTGATCCACCAATAGCCATCGCCATCCTGCCGCGCCCCATCGCCCGTGAAATATTTGCCGCGATAGCTGCTGAAATAGGTCTGGGCGAAACGATCATGGTCGCCATAAAGGCTGCGGGCCTGCCCCGGCCAGGACCGCAGCAGCACCAGATTGCCGCTGATGCTGTCACCCTTGCTGTCACCCGTGCTGTCGCCTTCGGGGCGGCTGATGATCTGGCCATCGCCATCGACCAGCGCCGGTTCGATGCCATAAAAGGGCAGGGTGGCGGACCCGGGCTTCAACGCCATGGCGCCAGGCAATGGCGTGATCAGGATGCCGCCGGTTTCAGTTTGCCACCAGGTGTCGACGATCGGCAGTTTGCCCTTGCCGACAACGCGATGATACCAACCCCAGGCCTCGGGATTGATCGGTTCGCCAACGCTGCCAAGCAGCGTGAGCGAGCCAAGGTCATGTTTTTCCACCGGCGCATCGCCGTCCCGCATGACGGCGCGCAGCGCCGTTGGCGCCGTGTAAAAGATGTTGACCTTGTGCTTGGCGATGACCTGCCAGAATCGATCGCTGGCCGGGTAGGACGGCACCCCTTCGAACATCAGCACGGTCGCCCCGGCGCTCAACGGTCCATAGACGATATAGCTGTGGCCGGTCACCCAGCCGACATCGGCGGTGCACCAGAACAACTGACCGGGCCGATAATCGAATATGGTTTCAAAGGTCAGATTGGCCCATAACAGATAGCCGCCGGTTGTATGCAGCACACCCTTGGGCTTCCCCGTCGATCCGCTGGTATAAAGGATGAACAACGGATCTTCGGCGCCCATGGCCTCAGGCGTGCAGGTGGTAGGCAGGCTGTCGCGCAGATCGTGCCACCAATGATCGCGTTCAGGATGCATCGGCACGCTGTTGCCAGTGTGGCGGATGACCAGCACGGCCTCGATTGTGCCCGCGGTTTCGCCAACGATATCGATCGCCTTGTCGACGGCTGTTTTCAGCGGCACGGTTTTGCCGCCGCGGCGACCTTCGTCGGCGGTGATGATGAAATGGCTGTCGGCATCCTGCAGCCGGCCGGCGATGGCCTCGGGTGAAAATCCGGCAAAGACCAGCGAATGGACAGCGCCGATGCGGGCACAGGCCAGCATCGCCATCACGGTTTCGGGGATCATCGGCAGATAGATTGTGACGCGATCGCCGCGTTCGACGCCCAGCGCTACCAATGCATTGGCCATGCGACAGGTTTCTTCGGTCAATTCGCCATAGCTGATATGGCGGCTGGGGGCCTCGGGATCATCCGCCTCCCAGATTATGGCGATGCGGTCGGCCGGCTGGCGATCGAGGCAGTTGGCGGCGGCATTCAGCACACCATCTTCAAACCAGTTGATCCTGACCGGGTCGAACGACCAGTTCCCCATTTTCGTTGGCGCGCGCAGCCAATCCAGCCGGCCGATCTCGGCCTTCCAGAATGTGTCGGGGTCAGAAAGGCTGAGGGCATAGCGCGTCTCATATTGCGCCAATGTTGTCCGCGTCTGATCGGCAGCGTCGGAGGGGACCGGGTATAGGGGATCGGGCATCGACTGGTATTCCTTGCTGAATGCCCCCGGCACGCTGGGACATTTGCATCAGGCTAGGCCGCTGTCGGCAAAGCCGATAGCCCCCATGGGCTGGCGCCCCGATGAGCCTGCGTCTAACAGAAACAGCGTGGCGCCATTTCCTGCCTCTCCCGCCATGATCAACGCGCTGGCTGCGGCGCGAGCGGCGGCGGCGCGCGGTGAAGTGCCTGTCGGCGCGGTCATTATCGGCCCCGATGGTCGCCAGATCGCTGTCGCCGGCAATCGCACGCTCGAATTGCATGATCCGACGGCCCATGCCGAAATCCTGGCCATCCGCCTTGCCGGCGCAGCGCTGGCCAGCGAACGTCTGGTCGGTTGCACCATGGTCGTGACACTGGAGCCTTGCGCGATGTGCGCTTCGGCCATCGCCCAGGCCCGCATCGCCCGCCTGGTCTATGGCGCCAGCGACCCCAAAAGCGGCGGCGTCGAGCAGGGCGCGCGCATATTTGGGCAGGCCCAGACGCATCATGGCCCCGAGATCATCAGCGGCATCGCTGCCACTGAATCAGCAGCGTTGCTGCGCGCGTTTTTTCAGCAGCGTCGTACGCCCGATCATTGACCAGATGGCAAAGCCTGTGGCATTTGCGCATTGGCAATGACGGGTGCCGCATGATGCGTCCTCAGGCACGCTGATAACTGGCCCCCAAACTATTGAAATGCGGGTATAGCTCAATGGTAGAGCACTAGCCTTCCAAGCTTGTGATGCGGGTTCGATCCCCGCTACCCGCTCCAGTTTTTATCGGCGTTCGGCGCGCTTATTTTATGACTTGCGCTGTTAATCCGCCCCCTTTGCCGCCGTTGCATCCTATCGAGATATGGAGGGCGATAATGACGGTTCAGGACACAAATCTGGCCAGGGAGGCGCTGGCAGCACAGGCCGAACCGGGGTTGTTGCAGCATTTTGACGCAATACGCCCACTGCTGCTGATCGCCGCTCTGCCGCCCTTGCCGGATGTGTATGACCTGTTGTGGCGCTATGTTCGCGACGAAGATCATGATTTGTCGCTGGCTGTCGACAAGGCGCTGGCGGCTGGCGAATTGACGATCGCCCGGGTGGCCGAATTGCGCCGCGCCCATTGCGGCGACGTCAAAAAACAGGACGTGGCTGCACTGGTCGAGGCTGCCCATGATCACGCCGAAGCCTTGTCACATCGGCTTGAAACGGGGCGGACCGATCTGGCTGACTATGGTCGCGCCATCGCTGATGGTGGCGCCCGGCTGGGGGCCCCGCTGGACGCGACAGGGTTGGCGATACTGCTGGAACAACTAAGCGCAGCCACTGCGACCATGCAGACTGCCAATGCCCGGCTGGAATCGGAATTGGCGCAGGCGGCAACCGAAGCGCGCGCGCTGACCGACAAATTGGGGGCGGCCGAACGCGCCGCCATCACCGACCCGTTGACCGGTGTGTTGAACCGTCGTGGAACGTTCGAAAAACTGGCTCGCGGCCAGGCCGAAAGCCGGGCGCGGGACGCTGAATTTGCCGTTGCGATGATCGACATCGATCATTTCAAACGATTCAACGACCGCTTCGGCCATGCGCTTGGTGACGAAGTGCTGCGCTTTGTCGCGCGCCATGTCGCCGATCGCATCGCCCCCAAGGGCGGCAGCGTTGGCCGACTTGGCGGTGAGGAATTTGTTGCCATGCTGCCCGATCACGATGTGCGAGCGGCTGCCGCCTTTATCGACCGGGTCCGCGCCGACCTTGCCAGCCAGATCATCCGCAACGCCGTCGATGGATCGAGCATGGGTCGGGTCAGTTTTTCGGCCGGAATCGCTGGCGACAAACCGGATGATGATTGCGATTCATTGATCGATCGCGCCGACAAGGCGCTTTATGCCGCCAAGCGCATGGGGCGCGACCGGGTGGTACCCGACCGGAGCTAAATCGGAGTCGGCGATTGACAGGTCCCGGCGCTTTCGCCATCAGGCGCGCTCTTTGCTGACGTTCCCTGTGGAGGGGTGGCCGAGCGGTCAATGGCAGCAGACTGTAAATCTGCCGGGTTTTCCCTACGTTGGTTCAAATCCAACCCCCTCCACCACCGGGCGCTCTTGTCGCCTCGATCCAAAAGGCTAGACTGGTTGCGGGGGGACACGCCTGTGCCTGATCTCATCGACAATCCGCTGCACCTGGGGCTTGGTGCCACAGCAGTTGTGGAACCGACATTTTCCGGCATGGCGTGGTACGCTGATTATGTGGCCCGCCATGCCGATGATGGCGCCGAAGGTCGGCTGGTCACACTTTATACCTTCAGCGAGCCTTGGACGTCGTGGGAAATGCACCCGGCCGGGGAAGAGGTTGTCATTTGTACCTTCGGCAGCATCATGCTGATTCAGGAAAGTGCAGATGGCGGACGCTCGTCGCTTACGCTCGGCCCGGGTGAATATGGCATAAATCCGCGCGGGATCTGGCACACGGCTGACATCGGCGAAAGCGCAACGGTGCTGTTCATAACCGCCGGTTGGGGCACGCAGCATCGGCCGCGCTGAAAGGGTTGCCGCCACCACGCGAGGCGCCGGATCAACATGCCCTGTTTGACAAGTCACCATGGCTTTCCTACATGGCTCATTCTCCTGCAGCCGTTCGAGACATGGGGTGCCATTGCGCAAGCCCCCCGGACGAATGGATCGGCCCGCAGTTTCATGACGCCAGAACGACGGAAAGCCCAGGTTTTCCGCCGCTTTTTGTTTGTTATGCGCTCGTCTCCAGCGATGTTGACGGCAATTATCTTTTGATTTCGGTGAGGCAAGATTTCGACATGGCCACCCAGATGAAGCAGCCCACCCAGGGCAATAATATTTTCAACGCGCGTCGCCGCATCCGGAAGGATTTCGGCAAGATCGGTGAAGTGGTGCAGATGCCCAACCTCATCGAAGTCCAGCGCGAATCCTACGAACATTTCCTGCGGTCGCGCCCGGCCGACAATTATGTTTCGGGATTGGAAAAGACGCTGCGTTCGGTGTTCCCGATCCGCGATTTTGCCGGCACCGCCGAACTCGATTTCGTGCATTACGAATTGGAAGACCCCAAATACGATACCGATGAATGTCGCCAGCGCGGCATGACCTATTCGGCGCCGATGCGCGTCACGCTGCGCCTCATTGTTTTTGAAGTCGATGCCGATACCGAAACCCGCTCGGTGCTCGATATCAAGGAACAGGATGTCTACATGGGCGACATGCCCTTGATGACGCACAATGGCACCTTCATCATCAACGGCACCGAACGCGTGATCGTGTCGCAGATGCACCGTTCACCGGGCGTGTTCTTCGATCATGACCGCGGCAAGACGCATGCGTCGGGCAAATTCCTGTTTGCGGCGCGGGTTATCCCCTATCGCGGCTCATGGCTGGATTTTGAATTTGATGCCAAGGACATCGTCAATGTCCGGATCGATCGGAAGCGCAAGCTGCCGGTGACGACGCTCCTTTACGCGCTCAACTGGAATTCCGAAGAAATCCTCAACCTGTTCTACAACCGTGTCACCTGGGTGCGCGGGCATGGGACTGCCAAAGCAGGCTCGCAGGGCGAAGCCGGCTGGGTCGTGCCGTTTGTCGAAGCCAATTGGCGCGGGCAAAAGCCGTCGTTCGACATCGTCAATGCCGAAACCGGCGAAGTGGTTTTCCCGCTCGGCACCAAGATCACGCCGCGCATCGCGCGCAAGGCCGTCACCGATGGCCTCAACGCGTTGCTGATCCCGACCGAGGAAATCTTTGGACGTTATTCGGCGTTTGATCTGATCAACGAAACGACCGGCGAAATCTATATCGAGGCCGGCGATGAATTGACCGCTGAAAATCTCGACAAGATCGACAAATCGGGCCAGTCATCGATTGAATTGCTCGATATCGATCACGTCTCGGTCGGCCCCTGGATCCGCAACACGCTGATGGCCGACAAGGTCGAGGAGCGTGACCATGCCTTGAGCGAAATCTATCGCGTCATGCGCCCTGGTGAGCCGCCGACGCGCGAAACCGCCGAAGCCATGTTCTATGGCCTGTTCTTCGACGCCGATCGCTACGACCTTAGCGCCGTGGGCCGCGTCAAGATGAACATGCGCCTCGACCTCGATGTCGCAGACGATATGACGGTGCTTCGCCGCGAAGATATTTTCGAGGTCGTCAAGACGCTCGTAAACCTCAAGGACGGCAAGGGCGAAATCGATGACATCGATAATCTCGGCAATCGCCGGGTGCGATCAGTGGGCGAATTGCTTGAAAATCAGTATCGTGTCGGCCTGTTGCGCATGGAGCGCGCCGTCAAGGAGCGCATGTCCAGTGTCGATATCGACACGGTCATGCCCAACGATCTGATCAACGCCAAGCCGGCTGTGGCTGCGGTGCGTGAGTTTTTTGGCTCCTCGCAATTGTCGCAGTTCATGGATCAGACCAATCCGTTGAGCGAAGTCACCCACAAGCGCCGCGTGTCGGCCCTGGGGCCAGGCGGTCTGACGCGCGAACGGGCTGGTTTTGAAGTCCGCGACGTGCACCCGACGCATTATGGCCGCATTTGCCCGATTGAAACGCCGGAAGGCCCGAACATCGGCCTCATCAACAGCCTTGCGACGTTCAGCCGAGTCAATAAATACGGCTTTATCGAAACGCCGTACCGGAAGGTCATCGACAACAAGCTGACCGATGAAGTGGTTTATCTGTCGGCCATGGAAGAGGCACGGCACACGATTGCCCAGGCCAATGCCGATACCAACAAGGATCGCAGCTTTACCGAGGAATTGATCTCGGCACGCGAAGCCGGCGAATTCCTGATGGCGCCAAAAAACCAGATCACGCTGATGGACGTGTCGCCCAAACAGCTGGTCTCGGTCGCGGCATCGCTGATCCCCTTCCTTGAAAACGATGACGCCAACCGCGCGCTGATGGGTTCCAACATGCAGCGCCAGGCGGTGCCGCTGGTCAAGGCCGAAGCACCGTTTGTCGGCACCGGCATGGAAGGCACTGTGGCGCGCGATTCAGGCGCTGCGATTGCGGCGCGGCGCGGTGGCATCATCGATCAGGTCGATGCGACGCGCATCGTCATCCGGGCAACCACCGAAGTCGAGGCCGGCAAATCCGGCGTCGATATCTATACGCTGATGAAATTCCAGCGTTCGAACCAGAATACCTGCATCAACCAGCGCCCGCTGGTGAAGGTCGGCGATCTGGTGAAAAAGGGCGACATCATCGCCGATGGGCCGTCGACCGAAGACGGCGAACTGGCGCTGGGCCGCAATGCGCTCGTCGCCTTCATGCCCTGGAATGGCTATAATTATGAGGATTCGATCCTCATCAACGAAAAGATCGTCAAGGAAGACGTGTTTACCTCGATCCATATCGAGGAATTCGAAGTCATGGCCCGCGACACGAAATTGGGGCCGGAGGATATCACCCGCGACATCCCCAATGTCGGTGAGGAAGCCCTGCGCAACCTTGACGAAGCGGGAATCGTCTATATCGGCGCTGAAGTCGAACCGGGCGATATCCTTTGCGGCAAGATCACGCCAAAGGGCGAAAGCCCGATGACGCCGGAAGAAAAACTGCTGCGCGCCATCTTTGGTGAAAAGGCCAGCGATGTGCGCGATACGTCCTTGAAATTGCCGCCCGGCGTTGCCGGCACGGTCGTTGAAGTACGCGTTTTCAACCGCCACGGCATCGACAAGGATGAACGCGCGCTGCAGATCGAACGCGAGGAAATCGAGCGGCTCGAAAAGGATGCTGCCGATGAACGCGGCATTCTCGATCGCGCCACCTACGGCCGGGTCCGCGACCGTTTGCTCGACCAGACCGCGGTTGCAGCGCCAAAGGGTGTCAAAAAGGGCAGCGTCATCGACGACGCCTTGCTTGAGGAACATCCGCGCCGCGAGTGGTGGAAATTCGGCGTCGGCGACGACAGTGTGCAGGCCGAACTGGAAGCCATCAAGGGCCAGTGGGATGATGCGCAGGCCTCGATCACGGCGCGGCTCGACGACAAAAAGGGCAAGCTGCAATCGGGCGACGAACTGCCGCCGGGCGTGCTCAAAATGGTCAAGGTCTTTGTCGCGGTGAAGCGCAAGCTGCAACCGGGTGACAAGATGGCCGGCCGCCATGGCAACAAGGGCGTCATCAGCCGCATCCTGCCGCAGGAGGACATGCCCTTCCTTGCTGACGGGACGCCGGTCGATATCGTGCTCAATCCGCTGGGCGTGCCATCGCGCATGAACGTCGGCCAGATTTTTGAAACCCATCTCGGCTGGGCGGCACGCGGCCTTGGCAAGCAGATCGGGGCAATGCTGGAAGATATCTATGCCAAGGGCAAGGACCTGGCCTCTGGTGATACCGATGCGATGCGCGCCAAGCTGAAGGCGATCTATGGGCATCAGTATGACAGCGATATTGCCAGCATGGCCGATGAACAGGTCCATGAACTGGCATCGAACCTTGCCGGCGGCGTGCCGATGGCAACGCCGGTGTTCGATGGCGCGCGTGAGGCCGATGTGTCGCACATGCTCGAACTGGCGGGGCTTGATACCTCGGGCCAGGTCGAACTGTTCGATGGCCGTTCGGGTGACATGTTCGACCGGAAGGTGACGGTTGGCTATATCTACATGCTGAAGCTCCACCATCTCGTCGATGATAAGATCCATGCGCGTTCGATCGGGCCTTATTCGTTGGTCACCCAGCAGCCGCTGGGCGGCAAGGCGCAATTTGGTGGGCAGCGCTTCGGCGAAATGGAGGTCTGGGCGCTGCAGGCCTATGGCGCCGCCTATACGTTGCAGGAAATGCTGACCGTCAAATCGGATGACGTCATCGGCCGTACCAAAGTCTATGAAGCGATCGTGCGCGGCGACGACACCTTTGAAGCCGGTATCCCCGAAAGCTTCAACGTGCTGGTCAAGGAAATGCGATCGCTTGGGCTGAATGTTGAACTGCAGAGCCACGAGAAGGTCGATTGAGCCAAACCCAACAATCGGGATTGTCGCCAGCAGCACGCACGCTGCTGGCGGCGCCGCTCGCTGTACGGCGGGTGTGGCTGGACTATGTCTCAAAGCCGTCGCGCGACACCATGGCGCGGATCGAAACATTGGTAACGGCGGACCTGCAACTGCGTGTTGCCGAATTTGAAGGCGAATTTGTCATCGGGCCACGCTCGCATCTGCTGCACCGCATCCTGCTCCAAGGCTCGTATGAGCCCGGGCTCGCGGCGTTGTTTCGCCGGCATTTGCAACCGGCGCGTGATGTGATCGATATCGGCGCCAATGTTGGCTTTTTCACTGTTCTGGCGGGCCGACATCTGACAACCGGGAAAGTGCTTGCCGTCGAAGCGTCGGCGGCGGCCCATGCCCGCTTGCTGGCAAATATCGCGCTCAATCAGGTCGGCGATCACGCCATAGCCCTGCGCTGCTTTGTCGGCGATACGGATGGCAGCATGACACTCAACGTCATTCCCGGCCGCGAAGAATATTCATCGGCCGGTACCATCGTCCATGATGCTGTTGCCGCCGATGCTGTTCACACCGAAACGGTCGTCGCGTACAGCCTGTCGCGCCTGGTAGCCGACCATGGCCTCCGACCGGCGTTGATCAAGATCGACGTCGAAGGCCATGAAGGTCAGGTTTTCGCCGGCGCCGAACAGGTATTGCGCGAGCATCGCCCGGTCGTGCTGTTCGAATGTGTTCGCGCCATGCTCGAAAGCAACGGGTCGTCACCCGAGGCGATCTTCAAGCTGTTCGCAGCCAATAATTACACCGTCAAGGATGCCTTTGACGATCAGCGTCGGCCAGGATCCGACGGTGCCGTCGACGTCATCGCCATTCCCGATTGAGCCTGTTTAAACAAACCAGCCGATACTCTATCGCCCCCGCACACCCGAGGAAGCGTTTATGAACACCGAACTGATGAATTTTTTCTCGCCGGCCGCCAAGCCCGAGACGTTTGACCAGATCCAGATTTCGCTGGCCTCGCCGGAGCGTATCCGCAGCTGGTCATTCGGCGAAATCAAAAAGCCCGAAACCATCAACTATCGGACCTTCAAGCCGGAGCGTGATGGCCTGTTCTGCGCCCGCATCTTTGGCCCCATCAAGGATTATGAGTGCCTGTGCGGCAAGTACAAGCGGATGAAATACAAGGGTATTGTCTGCGAAAAATGCGGCGTTGAAGTTACTGTTTCAAAGGTCCGCCGCGAACGCATGGGCCATATCGAACTGGCGGCGCCGGTAGCGCACATCTGGTTCCTGAAATCCCTGCCGTCGCGCATCGGGATGCTGCTCGACATGCAGCTTAAAAATCTTGAGCGTGTGCTGTATTTTGAACAATATGTGGTCATCGAGCCCGGTTTGACGCCGATGAAAAAGTTTGACCTTTTGACCGAGGACGAGCTGCTCACCGCCCAGGATGAATATGGCGAAGACGGCTTCCAGGCCGGGATCGGCGCTGAAGCCATTCGCCGCCTGCTCGAAGAAATGGACCTGCAAGGCGAAATGGAAACGCTGCGCGAGGAATTGCGCACGACCAAGTCGGAATTGAAGCCCAAGAAGATCATCAAGCGGATGAAGGTCGTGGAGAGCTTCATTGAATCGGGCAACAAGCCCGAGTGGATGATCATGACCGTCGTCCCGGTCATCCCGCCCGAACTGCGCCCGCTGGTGCCGCTGGATGGCGGTCGGTTCGCAACGTCCGATCTTAACGATCTGTATCGCCGCGTCATCAATCGCAACAACCGTCTGAAGCGGCTGATTGAACTGCGCGCGCCAGACATTATCGTGCGCAATGAAAAGCGCATGTTGCAGGAAGCCGTCGATGCGTTGTTCGACAATGGCCGCCGTGGTCGCACGATCACCGGCGCCAACAAGCGGCCGCTGAAGTCGCTCTCCGACATGCTGAAGGGCAAACAGGGGCGTTTCCGCCAGAATCTGCTCGGCAAGCGCGTCGATTATTCCGGCCGTTCGGTGATCGTCACCGGGCCGGAACTGAAGCTGCACCAGTGCGGCCTGCCCAAGAAAATGGCTTTGGAATTGTTCAAGCCATTCATCTATTCGCGGCTCGATGCCAAGGGTCTGTCAATGACCCTCAAACAGGCCAAGAAATGGGTCGAAAAGGAGCGCAAGGAAGTTTGGGATATCCTCGATGAGGTGATCCGCGAACATCCCGTGCTGCTGAACCGCGCCCCGACGCTTCACCGCTTGGGGATTCAGGCGTTCGAACCCGTGCTGATCGAAGGCAAGGCCATCCAGCTGCATCCTTTGGTCTGTTCGGCTTTCAACGCCGATTTCGATGGCGATCAGATGGCGGTGCACGTGCCGCTCAGCCTCGAAGCCCAGCTCGAAGCTCGCGTCTTGATGATGTCGACCAACAACATCCTCAGCCCGGCCAATGGCAAGCCGATCATCGTCCCGTCGCAGGACATGATCCTGGGGCTCTATTATCTGTCGATGGAGGCCAATGGTGAGCCAGGCGAAGGCATGGCCTTTGCCAATATGGCTGAAGTCCATCAGGCACTGCACGCCAAGGCCGTGACGCTCCATGCCAAGATCCGGGCGCGCGTTGAAACCACCGATGAAAATGGCAAGATGGTGCTCCGCCGTGTGGAAACGACGCCGGGCCGCATGCTGCTTGGCGAAACGCTGCCGAAATCGTCAAAGGTGCCGTATGAAACCATCAACAGGTTGCTGACCAAAAAGGAAATCGCCGACGTCATCGATACCGTCTATCGCCACACCGGCCAGAAGGAGACGGTGCTGTTTGCCGATGCAATCATGTCCCTTGGTTTCCGCCATGCCTTTCAGGCCGGCATTTCCTTTGGCAAGGACGACATGGTCATCCCCGCCGCGAAGGAAAAGCTGGTTGCCGACACCAAGGCGCTCGTCAAGGATTTCGAGCAGCAATATCAGGACGGCCTCATCACCCAGGGTGAAAAATACAACAAGGTCGTCGATGCCTGGGCCAAGTGCGGCGATGTTGTCGCTAATGAAATGATGAAGGAAATCAGCGCCAAGAAACAGGATGCCAATGGCCGCGATCTGCAGATCAATTCGATCTACATGATGGCACATTCGGGCGCCCGCGGTTCGCAGGCGCAGATGAAGCAGCTTGCCGGCATGCGCGGGCTGATGGCCAAGCCATCGGGTGAAATCATCGAAACGCCGATCATTTCAAACTTCAAGGAAGGCCTGACCGTCCTTGAATATTTCAACTCCACCCATGGCGCCCGCAAGGGCCTCGCCGACACCGCGTTGAAAACCGCCAACTCGGGCTATCTGACGCGGCGTCTCGTCGATGTTTCGCAGGATTGCGTCGTCATCGAACAGGATTGCGGCACCGAACGCGGCATGATGATGAAGGCGATTGTCGAAGGCGGCAACACCATCGTCTCGCTGGGCGAACGTATCCTTGGTCGCACCGTGTTGCAGGACATCGTCGATGCCAAGACCGGCGAAGTGCTGGCGCCTGCCGGCATGTTGCTGAGCGAGGCCGATGTTGTGCGCATCGAAAAGGCGGCTGTGCCCGAGGTGAAGATTCGCTCACCGTTGCTGTGCGAAACCAAGGGCGGCGTCTGCGCAACTTGCTACGGTCGGGATCTGGCCCGCGGCACACCCGTCAACATCGGCGAAGCTGTTGGCGTCATCGCCGCCCAATCGATCGGTGAACCGGGCACCCAGTTGACCATGCGCACCTTCCACATCGGCGGCGCCGCACAGGTCAGCGAAACATCGACACTCGACAGCCCGGTCGACGGCACCATCGAATTCCGCGCCCTGTCGACCATCGCCGACAGCCGCGGCCGCAACATCAGCATGGCCCGCAATGGCGAACTGGTGCTGCGCGACAGCGACGGCCGCGAACGCTCGATCCATCGCATTCCTTATGGGGCAACGCTGATGCATCTGGAGGGCGCCGTCGTGCTGAAGGGCGATCGCCTTGCCGATTGGGATCCCTACACACTGCCGGTCATCACCGAAAAATCCGGCAAGGTGAAGTATCAGGACCTGATCGAAGGCGTGTCGATGTCGGAAAACGTCGATGAGGCCACCGGCATCGCCCAGAAGGTTGTGCAGGATTGGCGCGCCATCAACAAAAAGGACGACCTGAAACCGCGTATCACCCTCCTTGATGAAGCGTCGGGCGAAACCGCGCGCTATCTTCTCGCTGTCGATGCCATTTTGTCGGTCAATGACGGGCAGGAAGTCTTTGCCGGCGATGTCGTTGCGCGCATCCCCAAGGAAGCCGCCAAGACCCGCGACATCACCGGCGGTCTGCCGCGTGTTGCGGAATTGTTCGAAGCACGCATTCCAAAGGACAATGCAATCATCGCGCGCATCAACGGTCGCGTCGAATTCGGCAAGGATTACAAGACCAAGCGCCGTATTTCGATCCGTCCCGAAGATGGCGGGGAACTGGCCGAATATCTTGTGCCAAAGGGCAAGCATGTCAGCGTGCAGGAGGGCGATTATGTCCGCCGGGGTGATTATCTGATCGACGGCAACCCCAATCCGCATGACATTCTGGAAGTGCTGGGCATCGAGCCGCTGGCCGAATATCTCTGCACCGAAGTCCAGGAAGTCTATCGCCTGCAGGGTGTTCGCATCAACGACAAGCATATCGAAACCATCGTGCGCCAGATGCTGCAAAAGGTCGAAATCACCAATTCCGGCGATACAACCCTGCTGGTTGGTGAACAATGCGATCGTGAGGAGATGGACTCGGTCAATGCCAAGCTCGGCAAGGGCGAATTGCCGGCCGAAGGCAAGCCGATCCTGCTTGGCATCACCAAGGCCTCGCTCCAGACAAAAAGCTTCATCTCCGCCGCATCGTTCCAGGAAACGACCCGGGTGCTGACCGAAGCCGCTGTCCAGGGCAAGATCGACACGCTGCAGGGCCTGAAGGAAAATGTCATCGTCGGCCGCCTGATACCGGCCGGCACCGGCGCCGGCATGGCACGCCTGCGCGTCACCGCCAACAGCCGCGACGCCGCCTTGCGCGCTGCCCAGGCGGCCAAGGTGCCGGTTGAAACACCGGCGATCGCGGCCCCTGTCGAAGGCTGATCGCGCTGTCGCCATACAGGCGGTGTCAGCCGACCTGATCGGTTACGTCGCAAAAAAGCGCTGGCCCGCCCCCGGATACAGGGGCGGGCCAGTTTTTTGGCCCATACGGCATTTGATCTGACTCGATCGCGCGTCATTTGCGCCATCGCCGGTGCGGTTTTGATAATGGCTTATTCTGCAACGTGGTCCAGCAGACTTCTCGCCTGATTCAGACGGCGGCGCCCCGAAATCAGCATATCAGATGCCATAACAGTGTCGAAATTCCTTACACAATGATGATGTGACAGTTTGACGCAATAAATTTTACATATAAAGTTCAGATGTTTGGCGATCTGCTGCGGCTTGGCACAATTCTTGCATCAACAATCGTAGAGCTACCGTGGGTGGTTCGCGCCAAAGCAAGGGATAGTTCCATGAAGCTGATAGCCAAGTTCGCTGCTGCGGTATTGCTTGCCGGCAGCAGCATCGCCGCAAACGCCGCTGTCGTCGTTTTGACCTTCGAAGGCGTTGGCAACACCGCATCGATCAACGATTTCTACAATGGTGGAACCGACAGTGCCGGCAATAGCGGCACCAATTATGGCATTAATTTCACCTCGCAATCGCTCGGGCTGATCGATGCCGACGCGGGTGGCACCGGCAATTTCGCCAACGAGCCTTCGGCAAGCACCATCGTCTTCTTCCTTTCGGGCGGGGCTGCAACGATGAACGTCGCAGCCGGCTTTGATACCGGCTTTTCATTTTTCTATTCGGCTTTCCAGGACGCGTCGGTTACCGTCTACAGCGGGCTGAATGGTACCGGCTCGGTCCTCGCGACACTGTCGCTGCTCACCAACTTCAACAACGGCGGCTGCGTCGGTGATCCGAATGGCCAGGCCTGCCATTGGGATGCCGTCGGCGTGAGCTTTGCCGGCATTGCCCATTCGGTTGACTTCGGCGGCGTCGCCAACAATGCCGGCTTTGACAACATCACGCTCGGCAGCGCCAGACCTGGCGTTCCGGAACCAGCCAGCTGGGCGATGCTCATCGCCGGCTTCGGCCTCGTTGGCGCCGCTGCGCGTCGCCGTCGCGTTGCTGTCGCTGCGTAAACATCCGCTATTAGTCTGAAATCGCCCCGCCGGTGCAAACCGGCGGGGCTTTCATTGGCGTGAGCGACGGATCGCGCGCCCTGAACGCGTTACTTGTTCACGGTTTTGGCGATGACGGTTTGGGCTGCCATTCTGGTACGCCGGCGCGCCAAAGCACAAAGGCCGCGATATCCGCTTCCTCCGCATCGCGAGTCGATTTGTTCGTGCCAAGGCCATGGCCGGCCTGTTCCTCAAGCCGGTAAAGAACCGGGCGATGGTCAGGATTTTCCTGCAAGCGTGCGGCGAGTTTCGCGCCTGTCCAGGGTTCGACCCGGGGGTCGTTGAGCCCCGCGGTAATCAGAAAGGCCGGGTAGGTTCTGCCATCCTCGACATGCTGGACGACGTCCATGGCCAGCAGGTCCTTGAAGCCTTGCGGATCCTTGACCGTCCCGAATTCGGGCACATTCGCAGGCCCCGCCGGCATGGTTTCGGCGCGCAACGTATTGACATCGCCAACCCGGGCAATGGCGCCGGCAAACAGGTCGGGGCGTTCCGTAGCGGCGCGACCGACGGTGATGCCGCCGGCCGAGGTGCCGCTGATCGACAGCAATTCGGGCGTTGTATAGCCCTTGGCGATCAGCGTTTCGGCGCAGGCGATATAGTCGCGCCAGCTGTTGGGCTTGGTCGGTCCCTTGCCGCCCAGCCGCCAGGCCTCGCCAAGTTCGCCGCCGCCACGCACCGCGCAGTCGGCGCGGCTGACGCCGGCATCGACATAGGACAGGATGCGCGCGCTGAAATAGGGGAAGGCAGGACTGCCATAGGCGCCATAGGCATCGAGCAGCATCGGGCGCGGCTGGATCGGACCAGCCGGGCCGATGACAGTCAGCGGCACTTTGGTGCCATCCTTTGCAACAGCTTCAAGTTCGGTGACGGCATAGCGCGCTGCGTCGATCGGCGGCTGGCTGTCGAGGCCCAGATCGCTAAAGCGGCCCGTCGCAGGGTCAAACCGGAAATGCGCCGGCGGCGTTGCCCAGCTGGCTATCGCCACAACCACGCCGGGCTGATCCGAATCTGTCGTGATCGACTGGATCGAGCCGCGCACCGGCAGTTTCAGTACCTGCTGCTTGCCGTCATTGCCGATGCGCAGCAGGCCGCTGTACAGACCGGTACGCGTCGCCACATACAGCCCGTCAGCGGCGGCGGCGATGCTTTCAACCAGCTGGTCATCGCGCGCCGATACGATCGTCCTGGCATCCTTGAAGTTTCCACCCACCGGCAATGCCAGCACCTTGAAACGCGGCGCATTGGCATGGCTGAGCAAAAACAGCGTGTCGCGATTGGAATCAAATTTGGTGACACCATCCGCATAGCCCAGCAGCGGCGTCCAGCCGGGCTTGCCGGCGGTGCCATCGGCGGCGGCAGGGCCGTTAACATCGGCGGCATCGCCCCACCACAGCCGGCTTTCGTTGGTAACGCCGGCAAAGCCTTGCAACAGCAGTTTACCGCCGCCGGGCAAGACGTTGATCTGGCCGCCTTCGTCGATGTCGGTGATCGGGCCGCCGGGAATCGCGGCGCCAAGAATCGGTTGCGGTTGACCTTTCAGGTCCCAATATTCGGCCGATACATTGCGGTATTTGTCGGATGGTTTGGCGTCTGGCCCGCGCTTTTGCAGTCGGACAAAATACAACCCGGCGCCATCGGCGCGCCATGATACGCCGCCGAACTGGGCACGATCGACCGGGCCGGCGATGGTCTTGCCGGTCGCGGTGTCGATGACAGTCATTGCCGAATCTTCGGAACCGCCCGTCGATATGCCGACAGCGATCTTGCTGCCATCACGCGATGGTGCCATCCAGTCGATCGCCGTCGGCGTGCCGCCGTTGGCTTTGACCAAGGCCGCGGTATCGATCAGCCGGCGTTTCCGGCCATTTTCCAATATGCCAAGGCTGAAGACATCGGCACCGGGCTCGCGTTCGAGGAAAAACAGCTTGTTTCCCGCCTGTTTGACCTCGCCGATCGCGCCAAAGCTGCCGGTAAAGGCCGCCATCTTGTCCAGAAACGCCTGTTTTGGCGCGATGCGATCCAGCACCGAGCGTGACCATGCGCCCTGCGCCTTCATCCAGGCGATGGTTTCGGGGTCGCGGCTTTCCATATAGCGATAGCGGTCGGTGACCTTGGTGCCGAAATAATCCTCGGTCACGGGGCGGGCAACCGCAAGCGGCGGCTTGCTGGCGGGCGCTACCGGCTTCGCAGCCTCGACCGGCGCGACACCGAGCAACAGCGCAACAAAAAACACATGGCGCATGGTCTTTTCTCCTTTTGGATTTGCTGTGCCCGGTAATGCGATCACCCCCAGGGCGTGATCAGGTATTTGGTCCCCGTGGCGCGACGATTATAGGCGGCGATGGCGTCCAGCCCCAGCGCCTCGGGCAGGGTCACCCGCGCCATGTAATGGCTGGCAAAGGTCGATGTCAGCTCGGCTGCGACCCGGTCACGCAGTTTCTGGGCGTCGGCGGCACCGATTTTCTGGAGGAACGGGAATAGCAGCCAGCCCCCAAGTCCCCAGGCCATACCGAACCCACGCGTCAATTCGGTTGGCGCCGTGTTGAGGCCGCCATAGATATAGACTTGTTTGTGGGTAGTGGAGCCGTAGCGGCTATACTCCCTGGCCGTGCGATTGGCGGCGATTTCCATGGCGGTGAGGATCTGGCCCGCCAGCCTGCCGCCGCCGATAGCGTCAAAGGCAATGGTGGCGCCGGTGGCGGCAAGCGCATCTACAAGCGCGTCCATGAAGCCCGGCGCGGTTGAATCGACAATATAATGCGCCCCCAAAGCCTGCAGCGTTTCGGCCTGCTCGGCGCTGCGCACGATGTTGACGAGATCGATCCCATCCTGGCTGCAGATGCGGTTGAGCATCTGGCCAAGGTTGGAGGCGGCGGCGGTATGGACCAGCGCCTTATGGCCTTCGCGGCGCATGGTTTCGGTCATGCCAAGCGCCGTCAACGGGTTGACGAAACAGCTCGCCCCGGCCTCGCTGCTGGTGCCATCGGGCAATATGATCGCGTCCTGCGCGCGGACGACGCGATATTGCGCGTACATGGCGCCGCCGATGATACCGACCTTTTTGCCGATCAAATGCGCGGCACCGGAGCCGGCCGCGGTGACGGTGCCACCCGCCTCATTGCCGACAGGCATCGATTCGCCGACGCGCGCCGCCATGGCGCGCATTGCCGCCGCCGGGATGGGGGCGCTGATGACGGGGCGCTCGGCAGTGCCACCGGCCGTAGCGGCGGCCATGTCGGCGGCGCCAAACAACAGTCCGATGTCGCTGGGGTTTATCGGCGTTGCCTCGATACGGACGAGGATTTCATCCGGGCCGGGCTGTGGCATGGCAACATCGGCGAGGCGTAGTTCCAGCGTCCCATTGGCGCTGACAAGGCTGTGCAATTGCAACATGGTGTCGGTCATGGCGTGCTTCTTTCAAATGGCGGGATCAGCCAAAGGCCACCCGCAAATGCAGATGTCACCCGGTCAGAGCCCCGGCAGCTTGAAGCCCGGCGGCAAGGGCATGCCGGCCGTCAACTTGTTCATTTCGGCGCTGCCGGCCTGGTCGGCTCTCGCCTTGGCATCGTTGAAGGCCGCAACAACAAGGTCTTCCAGCATTTCCTTTGAATCCATTGTCAGCAGCGAGGCATCGATCGCCATGCCGATGATACGCCCACGTGCCGTGGCGCGGACCTTGATGAGACCGCCGCCGCTGACACCTTCGACCTCGATATCATCCAATTTGGCCTGGGCCTGCGCCATTTGTTCCTGCACATTCTGTGCAGCCTTCATCAATTCATCGAGACTGGGCATGGTCGATCCTTTCCTCCATCATGTCGACGCCGATCAGCCGGGCATCGGGAAATTCCGCTAGCAACAACGCCACCACCGGGTCGGCATGCGCCGCTGCCAACCGTTCGGTTTCAACAGCTTGTGCCGTTTCACGCAGCGTTGCGCCACCACCACTATTGACCAGTGTGACCTGCCAGGGTTGCCCGGTCCAGGTCGCCAGCAGCCGACCGATCCGGGCCAGTTGGTCGGCGCCGTGGCGCTTGTCATGCGCGAGCGTCAGCAGCGGCGGCGCAAATTCAACCAGCCGCAGTTCATCGCCCAGCAAATGCGCCAGCCGTGGTTCGATACGGTCACGGAACAGGCTTACCAGCGCTGGAAAATCTGCCGGAAGTGCGGCCTGCAGGGCCATTGCAGGCGGCGCGGCCGGTGCCCTCGCCTGCGGGGCGGCAGTCGGTCCTGCGGCTGCCGATGCGGTGCGCGCCGTTGCGCCATCAGTCACGCCATTTTCGGTCAGCCGCTTCACCAGTTCCGCCGGATCGGGCAGGTCGCTGGCGTGGATGATCCGCAACAACGCCATTTCGGCGGCCTGCAACGGCACCGGCGCTGCCTGCACTTCGGCAAGCCCTTTCAACAGCAATTGCCAGAGGCGGTGGAGAGCGGGAAAGCCCAGCCCCTTGGCCCATCCCGCCAGCTGGGTGCGTTCCTCTATGGATGAGGCAGGATCATCGGCGGAATCATCGGCGGAATCCTTTGCCGGATTATCGGCGGGCGCCAGCCGGGCGCGCGTGATGGCATGGACAAGCTCCAAAAGCTCTCGCAGCAGATTCTCGGGGTCAAGCCCCAGATCATATTGTTCCGCCGCCGCGTTGAGCGTAGCGGCCGCATCGCCGGCCAGCACCAGCCCGAACAGCCGGCGGACAAGGCCGCGATCGGCCAGCCCCAGCATGTCGCGAATATGCGCCGCCGTCACGACGCCCGCCGAATGCGCAATCGCCTGATCGAGCACCGACAGGCCGTCGCGCACAGAACCTTCGGCGGCACGGGCGATCAGCGCCAGCGCCTCGGGTTCGGCCTCGGCGCCTTCCAGTTTGACGATGGCGGCGAAATGCGTCGTCAGCGTTTCGGCCGAGACGCGGCGCAGATCAAAGCGCTGGCAGCGTGACAATACCGTCACCGGGATTTTCTGGACCTCGGTGGTGGCGAAAATGAATTTCACATGCGGTGGCGGTTCTTCCAAGGTTTTCAACAAGCCGTTGAAGGCCGGTTTAGACAGCATATGGACTTCATCGATAATGTAGATCTTGTAGCGGGCCGATGCGCTGGCGTAGCGAACCGCCTCGATGATTTCGCGGATATCGTCGATCCCGGTGTTTGACGCCGCATCCATTTCGATGACATCCATATGGCGGCCGGCTGCGATGGCGACACAGGGTTCGCAGATACCGCAGGGGTTGATCGTCGGGCCGCCGCTGCCATCGACGCCGACGCAATTCAGGGCCTTGGCGATGATCCGCGCTGTCGAGGTTTTGCCAACACCGCGCACGCCGGTCAGCAACCAGGCCTGGGCCAACCGATCGCGGGCGATGGCATTGGCCAGCGTGCGCACCATCGCTTCCTGCCCCAGCAGCGCATCGAAATTGCCGGGTCGGTATTTCCGCGCCAGCACACGATAGGCAGGGGCAGCAGCGACCGGGGTCGGGGGCTCCATCCCGGGAAAGGCAATATCGTCGGCGTCGGACATGATCAAAGGTCTAGCGCGTCGCGGCGGCGACGGCGAGGGCCGATTTCAGCTGTTTCGGTGCCAGGCGCCGCACAGGCTGGCCGCAAGTGGAACCAAGCGAGCTGGCACCCGTCAAAATCGGATCAGGACGGTTTGGCGGGGTGATGTCAGGCCAATTGGTGGGAGCCGGGAACGACCCAGTGCGAGTTCGTTGCGGCTGCTTCCTTCCGGACCTGACCGGGTTGGCGAAAGCACTGCCCGCCCGACTCCCACACTCGATATGGGGGAATCGCAGTGGAAGGGCAAGCCCCGACGCTCGCCTGGCCGGCAAGGCCGAAGGCGATCAGCGCCGGCTCATATCGACCGAACCGGGCGGCAGGCGGACATCAAGAGAAATGATGTCCGCCGTCAGCCGGATCTGGCAGGCGAGGCGCGACGTGCGGCTGGCGCCTACCGCAAAATCGAGCATGTCTTCTTCCTCTTCGGACGGCGGCGGCAGCTTGGCCGCATCGGCGCCGCTGATCAGCACATGGCAGGTCGAACAGGCCATGGCGCCTTCGCACGTGCCTTCGAGCGGCTGACCCTCTGCCTGTGCCAGGTCAAGAAGGCGCGTGCCCGGCGCCGCATAGGCCAGCTGCACGCGACTGCCGTCGGCGGAAAGGAAACGGATCTCGGTCATGCAGCGACGGCGCACAGGTCGATGATTGCGGCATTGATCTGGGCGGCTGCAGCGTCGATTTCGGCACTCGTGGTGAATCGGCCAAAGCCAAGCCGCAGTGACGCGCGCGCCGCCGCCTCCGAAAGGCCCAGCGCGGTCAAAACATGGCTGGCCCGGCCAGTGACTGCGGCACAGGCGGACCCCGATGACAGGGCCAGCCCCGGCAGATGCGAGAGCAGGGGGAGGTTTGTCCCCGGAAAACTCAGGTTGAGATTGCCCGGCCAGCGCCGGTCAAGATCGCCGTTGACGCGCCACGTGACGCTGAGCCCGGCCAGCAGGCGGTTGCGCAAGATCAGGGCATGATCATGGTCGGCTGCCATCCGGTCAGCAGCGATCCGGGCAGCGGCGCCGAGCCCCATGATCAGCGCCGTCGGCAACGTGCCCGATCGGCCATCCTCCTGCCCGCCGCCGTGCAGCAACGGGGTCAGGCGCGTGAACGGCCGCCGATACAGCCCGCCAACGCCCTTGGGACCATATATTTTATGCGCCGTGAAGCTCAGCAGGTCGATGCCCAGCGTATCGACATCGATCGGGATTTTGCCAAAGCCCTGTGCCGCATCGCAATGCATGACCGCGCCGACCGCATGGGCAGCGCGGGCAATCTCGGCGATCGGCTGGATGACTCCGATTTCATTGTTGACCAGCATGGCCGAAACGACCGCAACATCTTCGCCCAGAGCGCGGTCGAGGTCGCCCGGATCGACAAGGCCATTGCTGCGCACGGGGACGATGGTCAGCAGGGCGCCGATGCCTTGCAGATAATCGGCGGTTTCGAGCACACAGCTATGTTCGGTGGCCAGCGTCACGATGCGGCGACGGCTCTGGCCCGGCGCGGTCATCAGGCCTTTCAGCGCCCAATTGACGCTTTCGGTGGCGCCGCTGGTGAAAGCGATGGTTTCTGCCGGCGCACCGATTAGTGTTGCCACCTGATCGCGCGCCAGTTCGACTACTGCCTTCGCCTCATACCCCCAGAGATGTGCCGAATGGGGGTTACCGAACCCGGCCACACCCCAAGGCGCCATTGCGTCAGCGACCGCCGGATCGAGCGGCGTGGTGGCGCCATAATCAAGATAGAGCGGGCGCGTCACGCCGCTACCCTTGCGGGGGCCAGCCGTGCCGCCATCGCCGCCCAAGCATCGGCAAATGCCATGATGTCGGCCATGGTCGTTGCCGGCGAAAGGCTCACCCTGATTGCCTCCCCGGCCTCGGCGCCAAGGCCCATCGCCGCCAGCACATGGCTTTTTGAGACCTTGCCCGACGAACAGGCAGCACCGGCGCTGACCATGAAGCCGGCAAGATCCAGCGCCATGACCTGTGTTCCGGCAGCAACGCCCGGCAGGCCAAGGCTGGCGATATTGG
This sequence comes from Sphingomonadales bacterium, assembly GCA_038221665.1. Taxonomy (GTDB): domain Bacteria; phylum Pseudomonadota; class Alphaproteobacteria; order Sphingomonadales; family Sphingomonadaceae; genus Sandarakinorhabdus. The sequence continues at coordinate 754 of JBBRIC010000003.1, read as the reverse complement.
GCAGGCGCGGGGCCTTTGCGCCATGAACGGGCGAAGCAAGTCGTGCTTCCAGCCAGTCGCGCAGCATCGTCACGCCGTGCCAGTCGGGCAATGCCTCGATCGCGGCGGCCATGCCGGCGATGCCGGGCAGATTGGGCGTCCCACCACGCAGCCCGCGTTCCTGCCCGCCGCCGCGCTGGATGGCCTGCAATCGGCCGGGGTGCTTGACGATCAAAGCACCGACCCCCGGTGGGCCACCCAGCTTATGCGCCGATATGGCAACAAAATCCGTGTCGGGCAGGGGCATTTTGCCCGCCGACTGGACGCAATCGACCAGCAATTGCCCGCCAGCGGCCGCGACCAGCGCGGCGATTTCGGCAATCGGCTGGATGACGCCGCTTTCATTATTGGCCTGCTGGACAGCAACCAGGGCGGGGCCATCGGCCAGCAGCAGGGCGAGAATGGCCATATCGATAATGCCGTCGCCATCGACCGGCGCAATTATGACATCGCTGCGCACCGCGAGCACGGCGCTATGTTCGGTCGCAGACGCCACAAATCGCGCCGTCCCGCTGCCATGGATCGCCAGCGCCAATGCCTCGGTGCCGCCGCTGGTAAAAACCACCGCCGCGGGGGCGACGCCGGCCCAATCGGCAATATTGTCGCGCGCTGTCTCGATCATGGCATTGGCAGCGCGGCCGCCGCCATGCACCGACGCCGGGTTTCCGATGATAGCCGCCGCGTTCGCCATCGCCGCGATCGCAGCAGGCAACAC
>JBBRIC010000002.1:0-63411 GCA_038221665.1 Sphingomonadales bacterium | reverse complement strand
GGCAGCGCGACAATCCGGTGCGCTTTGCGCTGTGGCGCCAGGCCAGCATTGCCGCCAAGATCGACCAGATCAATTTCGCCCGGCGATCGAAGCGTAACGTTGCCCACCACTATGACCTTGACGACCGGCTGTACGATTTGTTCCTCGATCCGCACCGCCAATATAGCTGCGCCTATTTCAGCAATCCGGCGATAGGGCTTGATGCGGCGCAAGAGGCAAAACTGGCGCATATTGCGGCCAAGCTCGACCTGAAGCCGGGGCAGAAAATCCTCGATATCGGTTGCGGCTGGGGCGGCATGGCGCGCTATCTGCACAAGGTGTCGGGCGCCGAAGTGCTGGGCGTGACGCTATCGGAAGAACAGTTGAAATATGCCAATGCCAGATCGGCGGAATTGGGCATTGCCGACAAGGTCAGGTTTCAGCTGATCGACTATCGCTCGCTGACCGGCCAGTTCGACCGCATCGTTTCGGTCGGCATGTTCGAACATGTCGGCTTGCCGCATTTCAACCAGTTTTTCCAGACGGTCGAAGCGCTGTTGAAACCCGATGGCGTCGCGCTGATCCATTCGATCGCACGCGCCGATGGCCCCGGCGCCACCGATCCCTGGACAGCGAAATATATTTTTCCGGGCGGTTATTCGCCGGCCCTGTCGCAAATCATCCCGGCGATTGAAAAAGCCTGGATGTGGGTCACCGATATCGAGGTGCTGCGCTTGCACTATGCCCATACCATCAGGGCCTGGTATGATCGCTGCGCTGCGAAACAGGCCGAAATCGAACGCCTTTACGACGCGCGTTTTTATCGGATGTGGATGTTCTACCTCGCCGCCGCCATGTCGGCCTTTACGAACGATGGCCATATGAATGTGCAAATCCAGTTGACCAAGCGGCGCGACACGCTGCCGCTGCGCAGGGATTATATGCGCGACGCCGAAACCGCGCTGCTGGCTTGACCGGCGGTTGCGGCATCGGCCGGATTGCCAGGACTTGCATCACATCAGTCGTAAGCTAGATTAAGGCATGAACAGCCTTTCCCCGACACTGGCCGCCTTTTTCCTGCTCGCATCAGCAGCCATCCCCGCCGCTGCCGCCCCTGCGGCAGAGCCTGTGGTCGCTGAAAAACCTGTCGAAATTCCACCGCCCAATCGCTCGATCACCCGGCACAGCGGCAATTTTGGTGGCCAGAAGATCAGCTATACCGCGATCACCGGCGAAACCTATCTGAAGGACAAGGACGGCAAGCCGACAGCGGCGATATTTTCGACAAGCTATATAAAAGACGGCGCCGATCCCCGGCGGCCGGTGACATTCCTTTACAATGGCGGGCCAGGGTCGGGCAGCGTCTGGCTGCACATGGGGGCATTTGGTCCAAAACGAGTGAAGATTCCCGACGCGAAAGATGATGGCGCGCCGCCCTATCCCATCGTTGAAAACCCCGACAGCCTGCTCGATGTCACTGATCTGGTCTTCATCGATCCCGTCGGCACGGGTTTTTCACACCCTCTGGGGAAATCCGAAGGCAAGGATTTCTGGGGGGTCACCAAGGATGCAAAATCGATCAACGACTTCATCCGGCTATGGCTCAACGAACATGGCCGCTGGAATGCGCCAAAATTCATCGGCGGCGAAAGCTATGGCACGACACGATCAGCGGCGCTGATCCATGAACTCGAAGGCCAGTATAATGATGTCGCAGTAAATGGCGTCATTTTGATTTCGACCATTCTCGATTTCGGCGCCGAAGCCGAAAGCGAGGGCAATGAAATGCAATATGTCGGCACCCTGCCATCGATGGCCGCCGTGGCCTGGTATCACAAGGCGCTGCCCGTCCAACCCGCAGCGCTGGAGGCGTTTCTGGATGAAGCCCGGGCCTTTGCGCGCGGGCCCTATATCACGGCGCTGTTAAAGGGCACGGCGCTCAGCCCCGACGAACGCGCCACGGTGCGGCGGCAATTGGCGGGCTTTACCGGCCTGTCCGAAGATTATCTGGAAAAGGCCAATCTGCGCGTCAGCCCCGATCGTTTTTACAAGGAATTACTGCGCAGTCGCGGCACTGCCGTCGGCCGCCTCGATGCCCGTTACCTTGGCATCGATCATGACAATGCCGGCGAATCGCCCGACAATGACCCAAGTTTTTACGGGATCGACGGTGCCTATACGGCGGCCATCAACGCCTATGCGCGCGGCGATCTCGGCTTCAAGACCGACCGCAGCTATGTCACCATCGGCGGCGTCAATGATTGGGACTGGAAACTTGGCGGTGGCCGCGACGACACCACTTATGTGAATGTCGCGCCCTATCTTTCAAAGGCACTGCGCGAAAATTCCGGCATGAAGGTCTTTGTCGGCCAGGGCTATTATGATTTCGCGACGCCATTTTTTGCCGCCGAACAATCATTGACCCGGCCGGGCTTTCCCGCCGGCCGTGTCGAGTTCAATTATTATCAGGCCGGCCATATGATGTATGTGCATGACGGCGATCTGCAGAAACTGTCGCGCGACATCAGGGGTTTTATCAACCGTCAGAAGTAAGGCCCCGGCCTATCGGTCGATATCGATTTCACGATGGCAAGAATAAAACGCGTTTTTCCGGGCGTGACCCGGGATCCCGCTTCTACTTGCGCGAGAAGTAACTGGATCCCGGGTCAAGCCCGGGAAAACGCGTCAATCTGAGTGCAGTCCAGCCTATACCGCCAGCGTTTTGCGGAAATAAGCGATTGTTTCCTGCAAGCCATCGGCAAGCGCAACCTTTGGAGTCCAGCCGAATTTTTCCGTTGCGAGGCTGATGTCGGGCTGGCGCTGGCGCGGATCATCCTGTGGCAGCGGCATGAAAACCAGTTTTGAGCGGCCACCGACCAGTTTCAGCACCAGTTCTGCCAGTTCGAGCATGGTGAATTCGGCCGGATTGCCAATATTGACGGGGCCGGTGAACCCCGGCGCTGAATCCATCATCGCCAGCATGGCGGCAATCAGATCATCGACATAGCAAAAACTGCGGGTCTGGCGCCCGTCGCCATAGATGGTGATGTCATCGCCCTTCAGCGCCTGAACGATGAAATTCGATACCACCCGGCCATCATTGGGGTGCATGCGGGGGCCATAGGTGTTGAAAATCCGCACGACTTTTATATCGAGATCATGCTGGCGGTGATAATCGAAAAACAGGGTTTCGGCGCAACGCTTGCCTTCATCATAACAGCTGCGGATGCCGATCGGATTGACCCTGCCCCAATATTCCTCGCGCTGTGGATGCACTTCGGGATCGCCATAAACCTCGCTGGTCGAGGCCTGCAGGATGCGCGCCTTTACCCGCTTTGCCAGCCCCAGCACATTGATGGCGCCATGCACGCTGGTCTTGGTCGTCTGCACCGGATCATGCTGATAATGCACAGGGCTGGCTGGGCAGGCGAGATTGAAGATGCGATCGACCTCCACATACAAGGGAAAGGTCACATCGTGGCGCATCAGCTCGAAATGCGGATGGTTGAACAGATGTGCGACATTGGCCTTGCTACCGGTGAAAAAATTATCGGCGCAAAGCACATCATCGCCGCGTTCAACCAACCGGTCACACAAATGCGAGCCGAGAAAGCCAGCGCCGCCGGTTACCAAAATCCTGTCCATCGACAATTCTGTCCCGCAAAACCAAGCGCCCGGGCTGGCAGATTGCCAGCGCCGGAATATCGCGGCGTTTAGCCATGACAGGGGTGCAGATGCAACCGCAGCGGGTTTCCCGCCTCGATTGTCGCCTTGCCGGACGATAGCGCCAAAACGCCTGCCCCGCCCGCCTATCGCCCGACCGCAAGATGCTGTAGCCGCCGCTGGCAAGCAGCGCCGGCGGAGACAGGATTGACCAGCAAAAAGATCACGGCCGCGGTAATGGCCTATGGCAATCCGCGCGATGTTGCGACCTGGTCGGGCATCCCGTTTCACATGCTGAAGGTATTGGAACAGCGTTTCGATGTGACACTGGTCGTCGAAAAGCCATGGGCGCCCTGGTATCAGCCGCTTGGTCGCGCGCTAAAGGCCGTGTCGCTGCGGCGCTTTCAATACACTGCATCCAGACGTTTTACGGCGGCGGCCATGGCCGGCAGCAGCGCTGCGCTGCGCACTGCCAAACCCGATGTGGTGTTTGCCATTTCGTGCAGCCCGTTGGCGCATAGCCTTGTCGACAGCCAGCGGGTCATCAACATCGCCGATGCGACGGTCAGGCAGATGCTGGGCTATTATGATGTTTTTACGCACAGCACCGGCGGTGGTGCCGCCGGTGCCGATGGCATCGAAGCAAGGCTCGTCAAAAACGCTTTCCTGTCGCTTTACCCCTCGACATGGGCGCTGCGTTCGGCGCTCGATGATTATGACGCCGCCCCCGACCGAGTGCTGGAAATCGCCTGGGGCTCGAACATCGCCGCCGGGGATTTTGCCGCACGGGAATTGCCCGGCGGGCCCCTGCGGCTGTTGTTCGTCGGCGCCGAATGGGAACGCAAGGGCGGGCCGATGGCGGTGGCAATTGCCGCCGAGCTTGCGGCGCGCGGGATCGATTGCCACCTCGATATCGTTGGCAGCACAGCCGATGTCATGGCAGGCAGGCCGCTCCCAGAAAATGTGACCTTCCATGGTTTCCTGCGCAAGGGTGTGCCCGCACAGGCCGCCACGCTCGACGCGCTGTTTGCCAATGCCAGCTTTTTCCTGTTGCCGACCCGCGCCGAATGCTGGGGCATTGTTTTTGGCGAAGCAGCATCGCGCGCGCTGCCCAGTATCAGCATCGCCACCGGCGGCATCCCATCGGCGGTCAAAGCAGGAGAAACCGGCATCCTGCTGCCCCTGTCGGCAAATGCCGGCGATTTTGCCGAGGCCATTGCCGCGATCGTTGCCAGCCCTGCGCGCTACACTGCCATGTCGGCCGCAGCGCTGGCCGATGCCCGGCACCGCCTTAATTGGGATAGCTGGGCCGATGCCGTGCTGGCAGCGGTAAGCGTCCGGCTGGCCAGATAGGCCGATGCCGGCCATGTGCCGGCGCTGGAAATTACCTCGAAGTGCGATCAGGCGACGCGGTCGCCCGCTACCCAGACCGATCGAACGACGGGCATGCCGGCGTTGATGCTGACACGCAGCACATCGGCGCGCTTGCCCGCAGCGATTTCGCCGCGATCGCCAAGGCCAACCGCAAGTGCTGGTGTCCGGGTGACGGTTGCAACGGATTGCGGCAATGTCCAGCCATAGGCAGGCTCCGCAAGGCGAAAGGCGCATTCGATAAGGCTGCGCGGGACATAATCGGAAGCAAAGCCATCGAGCAGGCCCTGATGCGCCAATTCGGCGGCACCGATATTTCCGGAATAGGAGCCACCCCGGATCAGGTTTGGCGCCCCCATGATGTTGACCATGCCAAGCCGGCGCGCCTCGGCGGCGGCGGCGCCTGTTACTGGAAATTCAGCGATAACAGCGCCGGCCGCATGGGCAGCACGCACATGTTCGGCGGTTTCATCGTCATGGGTGGCAAGGATGATCTGGCGGTCTGCGGCAAATCTGGCCAGCACGGCGCGATTGCTGTCGACATAACGGGCCTGATCGGCGCGACTCTCATCCAGTCGCGCTGTGACTGCGTCCTCGCTCATTTCCAGCCGCCAGGTCCGGTCGAGAAAGAAATCAAGGTGCATATACTGGCGCTGCCCGGGCGTATGATCCATCAGCGACGCCAATTGCGTATTGGGTTCGGACAGGAATTCGTCGAGCAGGTTCGGCAGGTCGGCTGTTGGCAATTCGCAGCGCCAATGCAGAAAATGCGTCGCCCGCAGCGCGCCATGATCGCGGGCTTCGCTGATGCCAGCGACCAGCCGGCGCATGTTTTCAAGGCCCCTGGCTTCGCCGGTTGACCAGGCGCCGAGCGACAGGCTGTCGAATACCGTGGTGACGCCACTGGCTACACAGACCCCGTCATGCGCAATCGTTGCTGAAATCGCGTTCCAGTCGATATTGGGGCGCGGGAAATAATGCCGCTCCAGATTGTCGGTGTGAATATCGACGATGCCCGGGATGACGTAATCGCCCGCCATATCGATGGCGCCATTGTGCAGATTTCCGGGCAAAATTTCCACGATCTTGCCGTCTGACATGACAAGACTGCCGTGGATGACGGCATCGGCGGTGACGATATGGGCATTGGTCAACAGGGTGGACATGCCGGATTTTCCGTTCGATTGGCTGGCTGGTAAACGCGATCAGGGAACGACTTGTGCGATATGGACCGACGGGCGGGCGATTTGCCCCCGCGCGATCTGCACGTGTTCCTAGCGACCGCACAAGACAGTTAAATGACAGATTTCATACGGCAGCGGCCAAGTAAAAAACAAAAGGCGCCTTCAAAAAATCGTCACAATATTACGCTTGCTGCGTTCACCCGGTCTAACCTAATTGCAACGGAACGCGCGCAGCCTTTGGCGCTGTTTTGGAGCGATCGTGGACACGGCAGCTAAAACCGATAGCGATGCGCTCACCCTGCGTTCAGCGCGGCAGCGCGGCCATGGCCTGATCGCCAAAAGCAAATTTGAAGCAGTACGCGCGCTGTTCGACGGGCTGGCGCGCCTGCCGTTGACCCAAAGCATCCGACCCAGCGACATCGGCATGATCATGGTGCGGGGCCGCGTCGGCGGTGTCGGGGCACGCTTCAACCTTGGCGAACTGCCGGTAGCGCGCGCGGCGCTGCGCATCGCCGGCGGTGCGGTCGGCATCGGTTATGTTGCCGGTCGCAGCATCGATCATGCCGAACTGGCGGCGCTGGGCGATGCCATGTTGCAGGATGCGCAATGGCGGGATGATCTGGAAACGCAGGTGCTGCTGCCGCTGGCGGCGGCAATGGCCGAGCGCAAGCACCTCACCGCGCGCCAGGCAGCGGCCACAAAGGTCGATTTTTTCACCATGACCCGGACCCGGGCCGAACCATGATCGGTAGCGGGCTTCTGGATGACATGGCCGCCGGTTTCGGCGATCCGGTGGGCGACACGCAGCGCATTTTCCGACATGTGCTGACAGCGTTGTCGCGCCCTGGCAGCAGCATCGATCTCGACAGCGGCGTGGTGTCGCCGGTGCCGGGATTTGCGGCGGCGGCTGCCGTTGCGCTGACGCTGCTGGATTTTGAAACGCCGGTGTTTCTGCCGGCCGGCGATGACGGGGCGCAATTGGGGCGCTGGCTGCGATTTCATTGCGGCTGCCCGCTGACCGACCAGCCAAAATCCGCAGCCTTTGCGATCCTGCACGCCAAAGCCATGTTGCCGCTGGCTGCATTTGACGCGGGCGACCCCAAATATCCGGATCGTTCGACAACCCTTGTGCTGACCTGTGCGGCGCTGACGGGCGGTCCGATGGTAGATCTGACGGGGCCGGGCATCCGTGGCAGCATGACCATTGCGCCACTGGGCCTGCCAGACGGGTTCTGGGCCGAAGTGCTGGCGGATCGGGGCCAATTCCCGCTCGGCATCGATATCATCCTCGCGGCGGGCGACGCCATCATCGGCCTGCCGCGATCGACGCGGGTAGGCACGCCGCGCGCGGCGCAGATCGATACGGAGAGCTGACATGGCCTATGTTTCGGTAAAGGGCGGTGAACGCGCCATCGGCAATGCGCATCAATGGCTCGATGCGCTGCGGCGCGGCGCGCTGTCGGTGCCCGAAATCGAAATCGACCAGATCCGCGAGCAGCTGTCGTTCGCGGTCGACCGGGTGATGAGCGAGGGCAGTTGCCATGACGCCGAACTGGCGGCGCTGGCGATCAAACAGGCGCGCGGCGATCTGGTCGAGGCGATTTTTCTGGTCCGGGCCTTTCGCACCACCTTGTCGCGCTTTGGCGCGTCGGATCCGATCGATACTGGCAGCATGGCCATTCAGCGGCGTATTTCAGCGGCGTTCAAGGATATTCCGGGCGGCCAGATCCTGGGGCCGACATTTGATTACACGCACAGGTTGATCGATTTCGAGCTTGCCGACACGCGCTCGGCGCCACCCGCCGTGCTGGCCGATGAACCACTGGCCGATCAGCTGCCGACGATCGCATCGATCCTCGCGCACGAAGCCCTTCTTGAAACTGCCGAGCCCGACTCCGATGACGGCAGCGATCCGCACGATCTGACGCGCGAGCCAATGGCGTTTCCCGCCAGCCGCGCGCAACGTCTGCAGGCATTGGCGCGCGGCGATGAAGGGTTTTTACTGAGCCTTGCCTATGCCTCGCAGCGCGGCTGGGGCAGCACCCACCCGCTTTGCGGTGAAATCCGCATGGGCGAAGTTGCCATCGCCTTTACCCCCGAAGAATTAGGCTTTCCGATCGAGATCGGGGAGATTGTGACGACCGAATGCCAGATGCTGTCGGATTACACAGGCTCTGCCGATCGGCCGCCACAATTCACCTTTGGCTATGGCCTCAGCTTTGGCCATAATGAACGCAAGGCCATGGCGATGGCGATCGTTGATCGGGCGCTGCGCCATGCCGAGATCGGGGAAACGCCGGCCCATGCCGTGCAGGATGAAGAGTTCGTGCTCTATCATAGCGACAATGTCGAAGCGTCGGGCTTTGTCCAGCATCTGAAACTGCCGCATTATGTCGATTTCCAGGCCGATTTGCAGTTTATCCGGAAATTGAAACAGGATTGGCTGGCAGCGCGCGCACCGGCGACGCCTGCCGACGCCGGTGCGGCGGCTGCTGAATGACGGCCCGCATGACCATGGCGTCGAACAGGCCGCGCGGCACCTATAATTACGCCTATCTCGATGAACAGACCAAGCGGATGATCCGCCGCGCCATCCTGAAGGCCGTTGCCATTCCGGGCTATCAGGCGCCGTTTGGATCGCGCGAAATGCCGGTTCCGTATGGCTGGGGCACCGGCGGCATCCAGGTGACAGCGTCGATCATCGGCCCCGATGATGTCTATAAATGCATCGACCAAGGTGCTGACGATACGACCAACGCGGTATCGATCCGGCGGTTTTTCGCGCGTGTCGCCGATGTCGTGACCACGGAAAAAACGCGCGATGCGACGATCATCCAGACCCGCCACCGCATTCCCGAGGCCATGCTGCAACCGGGCCAGATCATGGTCTATCAGGTGCCGTTGCCCGAACCCCTGCGCCACCTCGAACATCGCGAAACCGAAACCCGGGCGATGCACGCCTATGAAGAATACGGCCTTAAATATCTGGCGCTTTATGAAAGCGTTGCGGCCTATGGCCGGATTGCCGGCGGCGCCGATTATCCGGTGCTGGTCGATGAACGCTATCTGATGTCACCCTCGCCGATCCCCAAGTTCGACAATCCTAAGCTGCACCAGAGCGAGGCACTGCACCTGTTTGGCGCCGGGCGTGAAAAACGCATTTATGCGATCCCGCCGTACACCGATGTCCGCAGCCTCGATTTTGAAGATTATCCTTTTGATGTGCAGTGCTGGGATGAAGTGTGCGCGCTCTGCGCCAGCGCTGAAAGCTACAAGGATGAAGTCATCCTCGATGATGCCGGCAATCGCATGTTCGTCTGCTCCGACAGCGATTATTGCGCTGATCGGCGTCAGGCCGGGCATGCGGGGCCGATGGCGGGGCATGCGCTTGATCAGGGCGGCAAGCCCGAGCCGCTGGCATGAACATGATAGCGCCCGTTACGGTTGATGAGCGCCTTCTCGAAGTGTGCGGGCTGGATAAATCCTTTGGCCCCATCACTGCCTGCAAGGGCGTCAGCTTTCAATTGCGACGCGGCGAGATTCTGGGGATCGTCGGCGAAAGCGGCTCGGGCAAAACGACGCTGCTGCGCTGCATTTCGGGCCAGCTTCAACCCAGCAGCGGGGCGGTCATGTTCAACAGCCGGCGGCACGGTTTCGGCGATGTCTTTGGCTTGTCCGAACAGGATCGCCGCCGGGTCAGTCGCGAGGAATGGGGCTATGTCCATCAAAATCCCCGCGATGGCCTCCGGATGCGGGCCTCGGGCGGCGCCAATGTCGCTGAACCCCTGATGATGAACGGCATTCGCCATTATGGCGAGATGCGCCAGCGCACACTCGACTGGTTCGCGCGTGTCGAACTCGACACGACCCGGATCGACGGGCGGCCGCGGACATTTTCGGGCGGCATGCAGCAGCGGCTGCAGATTGCGCGCAACCTCATTCACAATCCCAGCCTGGTTTTCATGGATGAACCGACCGGTGGACTCGACGTCTCGGTCCAGGCCCGGCTGCTCGATCTGATGCGTATGCTGGTGCGTGACCTGGGGCTGGCGGCGATCATCGTGACGCATGACATCGGCGTCGCCCGGCTGCTCGCCGACCGGCTGCTGGTGATGAAGGATGGCGAAGTCGTCGAACAGGGGCTGACCGACCAGGTGCTCGATGATCCCCAGCATGGCTATACGCAATTGCTGGTTTCCTCCGTGCTGCAGATCTGAGCCGCAGCGATGACTGCGCCGTACGCCATCATCGTCAAAGGCCTCGCCAAGACCTTTACCCTGCACAACCAGGGCGGCGCGGTCGTGCCGGTGTTTGCCAATATCTCGCTCTCGGTTTCGGCGGGCGAGTGCGTGGTGCTCAGCGGCGCCTCGGGGGTGGGAAAATCGACGCTGCTCAGGGCCATTTATGGCAATTATCTGCCCAGCGCCGGCTCGGTCGCGATCCATCATGATGGGCATCATGTCGATATCAGCCAGGCGCCGCCGCATGTAACGCTCGCCATCCGCCGCCGCAGCATGGGCTATGTCAGCCAGTTCCTGCGGGTCATTCCGCGCATCGCGACCGTCGCGCTGGTCATGGCGCCATTGCTGGAAAACGGTGTCGATGCGGCGGAGGCGCGCGCCCGCGCCGAAACCATGCTGGCAACGCTCAACCTGCCGCAGCGGCTCTGGGATCTGCCGCCGGCCACATTTTCGGGTGGTGAACAGCAACGCGTCAATATCGCCCGGGTGCTGGTGCGCGATTATCCGGTGCTGCTGCTCGATGAACCAACGGCCTCACTCGATGCCGCCAATCGCGACACCGTCATCCAGCTGTTGAACGCTGCCCGCGATCGCGGCACCGCGATGGTCGGCATTTTTCACGACGCAGCCGTTCGCAGCGCCGTCGCCACGCGGCTGTTCGAGATCAGCCGCTATGCCAAGGCTGCCTGATCCGGCATGGCGCGCTATGCGATCTATTATGCGCCGGCGCCGGAGAGCATATTGTGGCGGCGCGCGGCACATTGGCTGGGGCGCGACGCAGCGACGGGGGCCGTCTGCGATCAACCGGTGCTGGCCGGATTCGATTGCGAAACTTTTGCCGGCCTGACCGCCGATCCCCGCCACTATGGTTTTCACGCGACCTTGAAGTCGCCATTTGAACTCGGGGCCCATGGCACCGAAACGCAATTGCTGGCGGCGGCGCAAGACTTTGCCGACCAACGCGACGCCATCTTCGCAAGCCTCAACGTCCGGATGCTGGGCAATTTCATCGCAATCGGCCTTGTCCATCCTGCGCCCGAAATCCAGGGCCTGCATGAGGCGGCAGTGCGCGAATTCGAGCGTTTCCGCTTGCCCGCCGATGCGAGCGAGCTTGCCCGCCGACGCGCCGCCCCGCTCAGCACCCGGCAGGACGCCCATCTATGCCAATGGGGATACCCTTATGTATTTGAAGATTTCAGGTTTCACATGACCCTGTCGGGGAGCATCACCGACGAGGCGCAGCGCACGGCGATGCTTGCCGCCGCAGCGCAATTTTTCGGCGATGCTTGCGGCCCGCATCGGTTCGACAGCATCAGCGTCTTTCATCAGCGCGACCGCACGAGCATGTTCAATTTGCTGGCCCGGTTTCCTTTGGCGGGCAGCTATCAGCAGCCATAAGAACCGCGACCAACGCCGCCACCGCATCGCCCAAAACCCCATCATTGACGATCGTCCAGACATCTGCTCCGCTCGGCACCGGGTATTGTGCCCGCGCCAGTCGCGCTTTGACTTCCGCTGCGGTTTCGCGACCGCGGGTGGCGATGCGCGCCGCCAAAACCGCCAGCGGCGCCGTCACCAGCACGGTTTTGACCGGCTGGTAACGCTGGCGCGCCGAATCGATCACACCGCGTGAAACATTGCACACGACATGGCGGCCGGCGGCAAGGTCGGCTTCGATGGCCCGGCCGATGCCATAGCATTGGCCATTGGCCTCCCAGCTCAGCGCGTAGCCCGACGCGGCGCGGCGGGCGGCAAAATCCTGCCGCGTGACCGCAACATGGGCTTCGCCACCGGCAGCGACCGGGCGGGTGATTTCGCGGGCCGGAAATACAAGGCGCGCGTTGCCCGTAAAATGCGCGCGGGCCGCGTCGATCAGACTGTCCTTGCCGGCGCCCGATGGCCCGACGATGCAGAACAAGGTGCCGCGCAGCGCATCATCCGCCATGGCGTTGAACAAATTCGGCCGCGCTCAGACGTTGGAAATCAGCCATTGCCGCAGCAATCCGATCATGGTCCCAATCCCACCAGCCAAGCGCCAGCAGGCGTTCGCGCAGATCCGGCTCAAAGCGATATTTGATGATGCGCCCCGGTACGCCCACCACAACGGCAAAGGCCGGCACATCGTGCGACACGACCGCGCCGGCGCCGATCACCGCCCCCGTCCCGATCGAAACGCCGGCCAGCACGGTCGCGCCATGGCCGATCCAGATGTCATGGCCCAGCGTTACCCTGTCGTTGCGGCGCCAGTCGAAAAATTCGGCATCATCGACATCGCCAAGGTCGTAGGATGCGGGGCGATAGCTGAAATGATGCTGCGCCGCGCGCCAGGTCGGATGGTTGCCCGGGTTGATCCGCACGTCGCGGGCGATCGAACAGAATTTGCCGATGGTCGCATAGGTGGCACTCGAATCACTGACGATATAGCTATAGTCGCCGAACGAAACCTCATGCATTTCGGTGCGGGCGCCGATGCGCGTCCAGCGGCCGAGCGCGCAATCGACAACAAAGGCCTCGGGGTCGATTTCGGGCTCCGGGCTTTGCTGTGACGGGACCCGATAGGCCGGCACCTGCCGGGCGATATGCGTCAGGCCCGTTTCAGCGGCAATGGCCGAAAGCCGGCCGGTCATATCGCCAGCGCCATCTGGGCCAGCGGCATTTCAGCCGCCGGGTCGTCCGGCGCGGCACGCTGCGGCACGCCCTGATAAATGGCTGCCACGGCCTGATCGGTCAGCGCCGCGACCGGGCCGTCAAAGACGATACGCCCATGGCTCATGCCGATGATGCGACGGCAATAACGCCGGGCGATATCGATCGAGTGCAGGTTGACGATGACCGTCAGGCCGCGCAGGCGATTGATATCGGCGATGGATTGCATGACGATTTCAGCGTTGATCGGATCGAGCGAGGCTACCGGTTCATCGGCCAGCAGAATCTCGGAATTCTGCAGCATGGCCCTGGCGATGGCGACGCGTTGCTGCTGGCCACCCGACAGAAATTGGGTGCGTTTGAAGGCGGCGTCGGCCATGCCGAGCCGATCGAGCTCCAGGATCGCCAAAGCGCGCAATTCGGGCGGGAAATATTTGAACAAGGATGGCAGCAGCGGGCGGGTGGCCAAGGTGCCCAAAAGGACATTGGTCAGCACATCGAGGCGGGGGATGAGGTTATAATCCTGAAAGATGATCGTCGCGCGTCGCCGCCAGTCGCGCAGCGCCTTGCCCCGCAACGCCGTCACCGATTGCCCGGCCCATGAAATCTCGCCACTGTCGGGCGCATAAAGCCGGTTGATGAGGCGCAACAGGCTGCTTTTGCCCGCACCCGATCGACCGATGACGCCCACCATTTCACCCGGCGCAATGGTCAGGGTGGCGCCATCGACCGCGATCACATCGCCAAAGCGACAGTTCAGATTGCAGAGTTCCAGCATAAACCCTCCTGATATTCCAAAGCCCGAATTCGGCGATGCTAAAAAGCCTGCGTGGCCGGATGTCAGCTGAGCCGGGCGCGCAGCCGCCCCGACCCGAAATCGAGCAGCGCCACCGTTGCGACAAACAGCAGGGTGATGAAGGCGACTTCATCAAAGGCAAAAATGCGAATTCGCTCCTGCAACTCATAGCCGATGCCGCCACCGCCGACGATGCCAACGACCGCGGCCGACCGAAAATTCTGTTCGAGGAAATACAGGCATTGGCTGAGCACCACGGGCAGAATTTGCGGCAAAAAACCAAAGCGGATGACGGCGGACACGCGCGCCCCTGTCACCCTGACGGACTGGCGCTGCCTTTCATCGGCATTTTCAAGCGCCTCGGCAAAAAGTTTGGCGAGGCGCGGAATATCGGCAAAGGCGATGGCCACAATCCCGGCGATGGGGCCAAGGCCGATTGCGGCGACCATGATCAGCGCCCAGACGAGCACCGGAATCCCCCTGAAAATATCGAGAAGGCGGCGGATGGCAAAATGTACGACGCGGTTGCCTATAATATTGCGCGCCGCAACCAGCCCAAGCGGAATCGCAAAAATGATCCCGAACAGCGTCCCCAGCACGGCAATCGCCAGCGTCTGCGCAATCACCCGGAGCAGATGGACGAGATTGCCACCATCGCTTGGCGGCAGCATCGCGCCGGTAATCGCGCCCAATTTGGTGAAACCATCGCCCAGCACTTGCGGTCCAAGCTGGAGATCGATGCAACAGGCGATAAACAATGCGAGGAATGCGCCGGCGTATAGCCAAGGCTTCAGTCGAGCCGCCAGCGGCAGGCTGATGGCACGCGGGCTTTTGGCCGCTGCGAGAGCAATCAGCGTGGCCCGATCACCGGGCAAAGGCGCGAGCGCGGTCAATGGAGCGGTCAATGCCGAGGTCAATGCCACGGTCAATGGCTGGGTCCGGTCAGGCGATGGCGGATCAGTTCCGACATCATGTCGAGCATGAAAATACAGGCAATGGTCAGCAAAAGGATGGCGAGATAGGTATCGAATTCGATGAAGCTGATGGATCGGTCAAGCTCGATCCCGATGCCGCCGGCGCCGATGATGCCAAGCGATGCTGCAATCGCCAGATTGGTTTCCATCCGCAACAGCCAATAGGATAAAAGCTGCGGCAGCAGTTGCGGGATGACGCCATAGCGCATCTGCAGGATCCAGCTGCCGCCGGTGGCTTTGACGGCTTCGATCTGGCGGCCATGGGCATTTTCCATGGCTTCGCTGAACAGCTTGCCAAGCGCCCCGACCGTGGTGACGATGAGTGTGAGCGCACCGGCGACAGGCCCCAGCGCGAACGCCACGGCAAATAGCAACGCCAGCACCGCGTCGGGCACCGAGCGCGCAAAATCAAAGCCCCTGCGGATAAATACCCGCAGCCCGCGATGTGGCGTGAGGTTGCGCGCTGCCAAAAACGCCAGCAGCAAGGCAATTGCGCCACCAACGACCGTGCCGACAAAGGCCATTTCAATGGTCTCGCGCATCGCGGCCAGCCAGCGCGGCAGATCATAATACCAACGCGCCAGCGATCCCGTCACGTCGCGCCCGGCAAACAGGCTGTCCAGCCGCAGGACCGGGAACAACCGATCGATAAAATCGGCAACGCGCTCGGTCCAGCCGGCGCCGACCGCGCTGGTCGTCACTTCGCTCAGTTGTACCGACGCCAGCAGCAGCAGCAGCGTTGCCAGGCTCCAAACCAGCGTTTGCCGGCGACTTTGGCGCGCGCGCCGCAGCCAATCACGTTCAAAGGCCAGCCGCGCGCCATCGTCAGGCGCCAAAGAAAGTTGCGGGCGCATCACCGGGCGATTTCCAGCGCCGTCGCTTCGGTCGGTTCGATCTCGGTGGCGCCGGGGGCGAGCCATTGCGCGATCAAGGGTTGTTCATCGAACAGCGCCAGATGGATGCCGACCAGCCTTGCCCAGCTTTCCTTTGGCATATCGCGCCGCACGCTCCATGCCTCGGCGGCGGGCGGCCGGCCGCGCCAGATTTCGCGCAGATCGGTGCAGGGCGTGTCGCCTTTTGTTTGGCCACGGCAAAAGCGCACCCATTGGGCGCTTTGCAAAACCACCACATCACCCGCCCCGCTACGCAGCGCGGCCATTGCCGCCGGGGTGGTGGCGCTGATGACGGTCGTGCTGTTGGCCAGGGCAGGCGCCCAGACCGAGGCCATTGTCTGCCGCACCCCGGCCAACACGACCGGGTTTTGGGCCATGAAAATCGGCCGTGACTGGCCGCTGGCCGCCAGCTGACGCAACGCCGAGCCCTGGGTGACGATCAGCGCCGCCTCGACACGGCCAAGGTCCGCTGGCTGCCGGCGGGCAAGGATGGGGCGGACGCTGGTCTTGACGGCGGCATAGCTTTCAGCATCGAGCAAGGCCATATCGATTTTGCCCGTTGCCAGCGCCGCAGCAGCGTCTTGCCGGCTGGCCATCGGGCAGAGCGTCACGGCGATGCCCATACGGTTGCCGAGATGCCGCACATAGGCGCGCTGTGGTGCGGGCCATTGCAAGCCATCGGCGGCGCATGGCGCGGTTTGCGGCGCGTCGATCGCGATCCGCAATCGGGTCAGTTGCGCTGTCGCGGCGCGATCGGGCGCCGGGCCGCGTGCGGCGCTGTTACAGCCGCTCAACAAGATCATCACAAGCAACGGGCCAAAGCCTGCAGCCAAAGCCCGACGCCTCATGCGCCGCCGCCGCTGCGCTGACGCTGGATTTCCGCATTGTGCATGGCGATGATGGCTTCATAGGTTTTGCGAGTCGCAGGTTTCAGCGATCCGCCCGGCAATTGGCCCATTTGTTCCCAGATATCGGGCCGTTCATAGGGCAGCATCGCCATGGCGCCGCGCATGACATCGACAAACGCCTGCGGCCGATCGGTGCGGATGATGAACGGCTCATTGGGCATTGGCCCCGCCGTCCAGATCATGCGGACATCGTCGCGTTTCAACACCCCGCGCCGGGCCAGCGTCACCAGGTTGCCAGCGGTGAAACCCGTTGCCGGCGTACCGCCGCTGGCGGTGGTCATGGCCGCATCGACGCGCCGGTTGACGACCGCCAGCAACGCCTGGGTGCCGCCGCCCGCCATGATCGATTTGCCGAAATATCTGTCAGGCGTGAAACCTTGCCGGGCCAGCGCCATGCGCGGGAATATATAACCGGACGTTGAATTGAAATCGATATAGGCGATGCTTTTGCCCTTCAGGTCGGCAACCGAATGAAATGGCGAATCGGAGCGCACCATCAGCGCCGAATAATAGCCGACCGTGCCTTCGGGCTGACGCGACGTCAGATAGGGCACGACCTTGCCGCCGACCTGGGCATCGACATTGGCATAGGCGCCCGCACCAAGCGTTGCCGCATCGACCTGCCCCGATGCGATCGCCTGGATGACGCTATTGTAATCGCTGGTCTGGAAGGTCTGGACAGCGACACCGGTGATGGTTTCAAGATGGTTGCGATAGCCTTTCCAGGTCGCAACAAAGGCCGGATCGGCTTGATCGCCCTGTACCGCGATGCGGATGCGGCCCATTTTGGCCTGCCAGCTTCCGGCCGGCGCTGTGGATTGCGGCTGCCCGCACCCTGAGACCAGCGTCATCACGCCAATCAGCGCCAACAGCAGCTGTTTTCCGCATAAGCTCTGAAAGTCGATCGATGGCATCGATCGCCATTGTTAGGACATGGCGATGTTTGTTTTGTGACAGGAAGGTGCAGGCGATTGCACCCAAAGATAATGCCGATCCGCAAAATCGTCGGTGTGAAGAATCCCGCCATTTTCAACCCGCGCCAGCGTCGGTATAGGCTCGACCCACTTGCTGCATGAAGGAAAAAACGCGTGTCACAGGCCCCCGTCAACCGCGTCGTGCTCGCCTATTCGGGTGGTCTTGATACGTCGGTCATCCTTAAATGGCTGCAACAGACCTATGGCTGCGAAGTGGTGACCTTTACCGCCGACCTTGGCCAGGGTGAGGAGCTGGAGCCGGCACGGGCCAAGGCCGTGCTGATGGGCGTCAAGCCCGAGCATATCTTCATCGAGGATCTGCGCGAGGAATTCGTCGGCGATTATGTCTTCCCGATGATGCGCGCCAATGCCCTGTATGAAGGGCAATATCTATTGGGAACCTCGATTGCCCGGCCGCTCATCGCCAAAAAACAGATCGAGATCGCCCGCAAGGTAGGCGCCGATGCCGTCTCCCATGGCGCGACCGGCAAGGGCAATGATCAGGTCCGGTTCGAGCTTGGCTATTACGCGCTGGCGCCCGATATCCGCATCATCGCGCCCTGGCGGGAATGGGATTTGAACAGCCGCGAGGCCCTGATCGCCTTTGCCGAACAACATCAGATTCCAGTGGCCAGGGACAAGCGCGGCGAAAGCCCGTTTTCAACCGACGCCAATCTGTTGCACACCTCATCGGAAGGCAAGGTTCTGGAGGACCCCTGGGACGAGGTGCCGGATTATGTCTATTCCCGCACCGCCAATCCCGAAGCTGCGCCCGATACGCCGCAGTACATCACGATCGATTTTGAACGCGGCGATGGCGTTGCTGTCGATGGCATTGCCCTGTCGCCGGCGGCCTTGCTGGCCAAACTGAACGAGCTTGGCGGCCGCCATGGCATCGGCCGGCTCGATCTGGTTGAAAACCGTTTTGTCGGCATGAAATCGCGCGGCATGTATGAAACGCCGGGCGGCACCATCTATGCGGCGGCGCATCGCGGTATCGAATCGATCACGCTCGACCGCGGCGCGGCGCATCTGAAGGATGAGCTGATGCCCCGCTATGCCGAGCTGTTGTACAATGGTTTCTGGTTCGCGCCGGAACGCGAGATGTTGCAGGCCGCCATTGATTTCAGCCAGACGAAGGTCACCGGCACGGTTCGCCTCAAACTCTACAAGGGTTCGGTCAATGTCGTCGGCCGCAAATCGCCCCATTCGCTCTATTCGGCGCGGATCGTGACGTTTGAAGATGATGCCGGGGCCTATGACCAGCGCGATGCCAAGGGCTTTATCAAATTGAACGCGCTGCGGCTGCGGTTGCTTGGGCAACGCGATCGCGGCTGAGCTTGCGGCAGCGATTGCAAGCAGGCGCGTGGCGTAGCAATAGTGCTGGCCGGCAGCGCGCCGATATGGCAATGACACCGCCGATCGAGGGCTGCGAGACTTTGGAGGGAACGCCATGAAACGCTTGTTCACTGTCGTGATCCATGCCTCGATATTGGCCGCTATGCCCTTGGCGGCGCAGACCCGGCCTGCCGCCGACACCGCCCGCGATGCCGCCCGCAAGCCCGTCGAAATGGTTGAATTTGCCGGCATCAAAAAAGGCTCGGTGGTTGCGGACATGATTCCCGGCAGCGGCTATTTCACCCGGGTCTTTTCACTGGCTGCCGGCCCCGGCGGCAAGGTGATCGCCATCATTCCCGCAGCCGCCGAATCGCTCGATCCAACCTCGGCCAAGGCCGTCCGCGAGCTGCCGGCCGCAGGTTTCAGCAACGTCAGCGTTGCTGCAAGCCCCGCCGATCCGGCACTGGCCGGCACGCTCGATGTGTTCTGGACAGCCCAGAATTATCATGATCTGCACAATGCCTTGCCGCCCGAAGGCGTCATCGGTTTTGACAAGGCCGTATTTGCCGCGTTGAAAAAGGGCGGCGTCATGGTGATCGTCGATCACGCCGCAACGGCTGGCAGCGGTCTTGCCGCCACCAGCACGCTGCATCGCATCGACCCCGCCACGATCAAGGCCGAAGCGCTGGCCGCAGGCTTTGTCTTTGACGGGGAAAGCCAGGCATTGCGCAACAGCGCCGACCCGCACAGCGCCAATGTTTTCGACCCGGCCATCCGGGGCCATACCGATCAAATCGCCTACCGGTTCAAAAAACCCTGATTGCAAAAGCCCCGCGACGGGTGGCAAAGCGGCAGGTCATCAATCCGGAGCCGCCATGCCCAGCCTCGTCCTGTTGCGCCACGGTCAATCGACCTGGAACCTTGAACATCGTTTCACCGGCTGGTGGGATGTCGATCTGACCGACAGGGGCGTTGCCGAGGCCAGCGCTGCCGGCAAGGCGATGGCGGCGGCGGGGCTGGACTTCGATTGCGCCTTTACCAGCGTCCAGACCCGCGCCATCAAGACGCTCAATCTGGCGCTGGAAGCGATGGATCGGTTATGGCTGCCGGTGACCAAGAACTGGCAGTTGAACGAGCGCCATTATGGCGGGCTGACCGGGCTCAACAAGGATGAAACAGCGGCAAAACACGGCGCTGACCAGGTCAGGATCTGGCGGCGCAGCTTTGATGTACCGCCGCCGTCGCTGCAGCCGGGGTCGGACTATGATCTGGCGGGGGATCGCCGTTATGCCGGCATTGCTGTCCCTGCGGCCGAAAGCCTGAAAGACACGATTGCGCGGGTGCTGCCCTATTGGCAGACGGTGATCGCGCCGGAATTGCTGGCCGGCAAGCGCGTCATCATTGCGGCACATGGCAATTCGTTGCGCGCGCTGGTCAAGCATCTGTCGGGCCAGTCGGACGACGAAATCGTCCATGAGGAAATCCCGACGGGCAAGCCGATGGTCTATGAATTGCGCGATGATCTGACAGCGATCGGTCGGCTGTATCTCTAGAGCGTGATGACATCAGGCAGGATTGCCAGGACGATGTTGATTTTGGTGCGTGGCAAGGAGCGCGGAAAGCAGCGATGCAGCGCATCGCTGCCCCAAGCTTCTTTGGCTCGCGACGCCGCCATGCGCCAAAAGCAACACCGCCCCGCAGGGGTTGCCCAAAGCGCAATCATGGTGGTGCTACCTGATGTCATCATGCTCTGGCGAATACCCGATAAATCGACGGGCAGCGCCTTCACATCAGCCAAAGCGCCTGTAAATCCCGGACCATGCCGATCGGCAAGGCGGTGCCGGCATCCGACCCACCATCGGGCGGCGCATCGCCGGCAGCAAGGTAGCGCCAGCCCTGATGGGCGCGATGCGGCACCGGCGCCACCGGGATCGGGCCGGCGGCATAACCGATCCGGCATTTTTCGCCCCATTCGGTCATCACCATGGCCAGCGAAATAATCGTCTGCCGGGCCACCAGCCGGTGACGGATGATCCAGAACATCGATCCGCCGATCAATTCCGGGCCACGTTTGGGCATGAAGCGGGTCAGGCTGCACGGCGCATCGCCCCAGCGTTCCGATTGCAGCCGCACCAGCGTTTCGATATCCGGGCAGCCCACCGCCACCTTGGTCAGGTGCAGCATCAGCCGAGGTGCGTGACGCCGACCAGCGTCGCCAGGCCCAGGAACGACAGAAAACCCATGGTGTCGGTCGTCATGGTGACAAACACCGATGACGCGACCGCCGGATCGGCGCCAAAACGATCGAGCGCCACCGGCACCAGCACCCCGGCCAACCCGGCGACCAAAATGTTGAAGACAACGGCGGCAGCAATCACGCTACCCAGCAACGGATTGCCAAAGATCAGTCCGGTGCCGACGCCCATCAGCAAGGCGATGGTCGACCCATTGAGCATCGCAACCCGGATTTCCCGCCAGATCGTCCGCCTGGTATTCGATTCGGTCAGCTGGTTGGTGGCCAGCGCCCGCACCGCCACCGCCAACGTCTGGGTGCCGGCATTGACGCCGACGCTGGCGACAATCGGCGTCAAGGCCGCCAGCGCCACAAGTTTTTCAATCGTCGGTTCAAAGGCATAGATGACGGACGATGAAAGCATGGCAGTGCCAAGATTGGCGATCAGCCAGCGGATTCTCGCCTTGTAGGTTTCGCCGATCGGTTCATTGATGTCGCCATCGCCGGCGCCCGACAGTTTCAGGGCATCTTCGCCGGCTTCTTCCTGGATGATATGGACAATGTCATCGACCGTGATGACCCCGACCAGCCGGCCGTTCGTATCGACCACGGCTGCTGAAATCAGGGCATATTTCTGGAACAACAGCGCCACTTCCTCCTGGTCCATATCGACGGGGATCAGCGTCTGTTCGCGCTGCATCATGTCGGTGACGGCAATGTCGGGCGGGGTCGTCAGCAACCATGACAGGCGCATCGTGCCGATCGGCCGCTGGGCGGCATCGACGACAAAAATCTCCCAGAAATCGGTCGCCGGATCGATGCTGGCGCGGACCTGTTCGATGACGTCCCCAACGCTGACATTTTCAGCGACCGCCACCAGCTCGCGCTGCATGAGCCGGCCGGCGGATTCATCGGGATAGTTGAGCGCGGCCTCGATATCGGCCCGATCCGCAGGCGCCAGCGCGTCGAGGACCTCGCGGGCTTCATCATCCTCCATGTCGCCGATGACAGCGACCGCGTCATCGGTATCGAGCTGGGTGACAAAGCCCGCGACTTCACCTGTCGACATCGCTGCCAGCACGTCTTCGCGGACGTAATCATTCAGTTCGGCGATGACATCGGCATCGAGCGAATCACCGATCGCCCGGGCCAGCGGCCCGCGATAATGTTCCGGCACCAGCGCAAACAGATCGGCGATATCGGCAGGGTGCAGCGGCTCCACCAGTTCGCGCGCTGCTTCGTCGTCGCCCGCATCGATCGCTTCGATGACGCCGGCGACATAGTTGCGTGACAGCCGCCCTTCCTCCAGTGCGTCGGGCGGCAAGTCAGCGTCGGAATGAAGCACGGGTTCGGCCATGGCCGGGTTTATAGCGGGGCGGGCGGGATGTGCCAGCCGTGCTTGCAACGCGCTTTCGCGCCCTTATGGTCAGCGCCATGGCCAAAACGCCCTCCAACCCTGCCCGGACGCTCTTGTTCCTGTTGTTCGGGCTTGGCATCCCCGCCTTTCTCTATGTCGCAGCGGCGGCGCCCGGGCTGTGGGGGCCGCGTATGCCGGCGCTGGCCATCATCATGGGGCTGGTCGGGCTGGTTGCAATTCTGGCGATTGGCTGGGGGCGCGGCCATGCCTGGCGCGCCGGCATGGACAGCCGCGAATTCATCATATTGATCATCACCGGCAGCGCGCTGGCGGTGTTCTTTGGCAGCCTTGCCATCAATGATCTTGGCGCACGCGGGCGGCCGTCGCGGACAGTTGAGCTACCGATTGCTGAACAGCGCCGGTCGCCGCGCCTCACCGGTGTCAATTATTCGGTGCGCACGCTCGAAATCGATGACGCTGCGCGCCTCGTGTGGCTGCAGGTCGGCGAGGCTGAATTTCCCACGCTGCGCATCGGCAACTGTTTTCATCTGAAGCTGCGCCAGGGTGCGCTCGGCATTGGCTTGCGCGAAGCAAAAACCAGCGGGCCTTGTGCTGCCGAGCGCGGCATGCCGCCGCCGGCCGGCCCGGCGGCCGTGGTTTTCGATCCGGCGGCGCCAGAACCATGGCGTTGGGGCTGGCTGCCGGCGCGGCCCGGCGCGAATTGGGCGGTTTTTGAACGCGCGATCCCGGTGTTTGCCCGCGCCTATGGAAAACCTGCCGGCGGCAATCTGGTGCTGCACGCCCGGGTGGAAGCCGACGGCCGCGTGTCCGACGCGGGCGTGGCGACAGGCAGCGGCAGCCCGGCCTTTGATGCTGCGGTCGTTGCCATGCTGAAGGCAACGCCCGGCACACTCGCCAGCTATGCCGCCAGCCGCGACCGGCCCATGCCGGCCTGGGTCGAACTGTCGCTATCGGGCAACAACAGGCTGCCATCGCCATAGGAATAGAACCGATAGCGGCTGGCGATGGCATGGGCGTAGGCCGCCTGCATGACATCGATCCCCATCAACGCGCTGACCAGCATGAACAGGGTCGATTTCGGCAAATGGAAATTGGTGACAAGGCCATCGACGGCACGAAAACGATAGCCCGGCGTGATGAAAATCGCCGTATCGCCAGTGAAGGCCTGAATGTTGCCCGCCGCATCGACCGCCGATTCGAGCAGGCGCAGCGATGTCGTACCGACAGCGATCACCCGGCCACCAGCCGCGCGCGCCGCATTCAGCGCGGTTGCAGTGGCCACATCGATACTGCCCCATTCGGCGTGCATGCGATGGTCGTCGGTATCATCGACCTTGACCGGCAGGAACGTGCCCGCGCCGACGTGCAGCGTCACGACCTGCCGGCGGATTCCCGCCGCCGCCAGCCGATCCCATAAATCCGGCGTAAAATGCAGGCCAGCGGTTGGTGCCGCAACGGCGCCATCCCGCGCCGCGTGAAGCGTCTGGTAATCGGCCGCATCGCGGGCGTCGGTGGCGCGTTTAGCGGCGATATAGGGCGGCAGCGGCATCTGGCCTGCCGCCAGCATCGCAATATCGAGCGGGCCATCGGCGCTGAACCGCCAGAGCACCGCGCCCTCATCGCCGCGCTCGATGGCGAGACCCTTCAGCCCGGCGCCAAAATCAAAGATCGAGCCGGCTTTGACGCGGCGGGCGTTTTTGACAAAGCTCCACCAGCTGTTGGCCGCCTCGCGCTTGTGCAGAGTTACCCCGATCCGGGCAGCGCCGCGATGGCCCTCCAGTTGTGCCGGGATCACCCTTGTGTCGTTGATGACCAGCACATCCCCGGCCTTTAGCAGCAAAGGCAGGTCGCGCATGCGGTGATCGGTCAGGGCATTGCCGCGCACGGCCAGCATACGCGCGCTGTCGCGGGGTACGACAGGCCGCAACGCGATACGCTCCGCTGGCAGGTCAAAATCGAAATCAGACACGCGCATCGGTGCCGAACCCCCCGTTTCGCGCTATTGCGGCGGCAGGTTTTTTGGCAGGCTCGGGGTTGGCGTCAACGCGCCGGCTGGTATGGCGCTGGCCGGTGGCGGCGCGGGCACCTTGTCGGCGGCGATCGAGGCCTTGACGATGCGGGTCGGGTGTTCCGGCGGCTCCCCGCGTTCGATCGCATCGACCCATTCCATCCCCGATACGACGCGGCCAAAGACCGTATAGCTGCGATCGAGTTTCAACACGGGCTGGAAGACGATGAAAAACTGGCTGTTGGCGGAATCAAAGCCCTGCGCCCTGGCCATCGAAACCGCGCCGCGGACGTGCGGCAGATCGTTGAATTCGGCCGCCAGATCGGGAAGTTTCGAGCCACCCTGGCCGGTGCCTGTCGGATCACCGCCCTGGGCCATGAAGCCGTCGATGACGCGATGAAAAATCGTGCCGTCATAAAAACCCTGGCGGGCGAGGGCGCGAACCCGTTCGATATGTTTTGGTGCCACATCCGGGCGCATGACGATTTTCACCCGGCCGCCGCTCGACAAATCGAGATAGAGGATATCCTCATCGCTGGCCGCGGCAATGACGCCGGGGATCGTCGGTGCCGGCGCCATTTTTGGCAGGACCGGCAACGGTTTCAGATCCTTGGCTGACGGGCCTTGTTGGGCCGACACGGCGCCGGGAAAGGCAATGCCGGGCAGTGCAAAGGCCGTAAGGGAAAGGGCCGCAAACACCCGGCGCGAAATGATCATGCGCCCTTTAAGCGGTTTTCAGCGACGCGGGCAACCACATCGATGGCAACGGCAGCGGTAACGAATTTGCTGATATCGCCGCCATAGACCGCGATTTCCTTGACCAGTTTCGATGCAATCGGCTGCAAGGCCACATCGGCCATCAAAAAAACCTGTTCGATATCGTCGTTCAGCGCCCGGTTCATGCCCGTCATCTGGAACTCATACTCAAAATCGCCCGCCCCGCGCAGGCCGCGCACGATGACCGTGGCGCCCAGCCGTTCGGCAAATGTCATCAGCAATTCATCGAACTCGACCACCTCGACGCCCGGGATGCCGACAACTTCGCGGCGGACCTGGGCCTGACGCTCGGCGAGCTTGAACATCGGCGATTTCGACGGGTTGGTGGCAACGCCGATGACGAGTTTATCGACCAGCCGCGCGCCGCGCCGGATGATGTCCATATGGCCAAGGGTCAACGGGTCGAAGGTGCCTGGATAAACGCCGATTCGCATGGGCCAGTCCTTGGTTTGCGGCGCTCTAGCGGTCGCGCTCGATGGCAAAGCGCGCGATCGCGCGCAACAGATCGGCTTCTTCGCCAAAGCCGTGGAGATGGGCGATTGCCTGTTCGATCAGCATTCTGGCCTGGGTGCGGGCCTTTTCAACGCCCATCAGCGACACGAAAGTCGCCTTGCCGGCGGCGGCATCCTTGCCCACGGCCTTGCCGGCCAGATCGGCATCGCCTTCGACATCGAGCAGATCATCGGCAATCTGAAAGGCCAGCCCCAGATCGCGCGCATAGCCGCGCAGCGGCGTGCGCTGCGCATCCGGCACCCGCCCCATGATCGCCCCCGCCTCGATGCAAAAAGCGATCAGGGCGCCGGTTTTCAGCTGTTGCAACCGCGTAACGCCGTTCAAATCATAGATTTCATGATCGGCGATCAGGTCCATCATCTGGCCGCCAGCCATGCCGGCAGGGCCCGACGCGATCGCCAGTTCGGTGACCAGTTCCAGCCGGGCAAAGGGATCCTCATGCGTCGCTGGATCGGCAAGCAATTCAAACGCCAGCGCATGCAGCGAATCGCCGGCCAGCACTGCGGTTGCTTCATCGAAGGCCTTATGGACGGTCGGCTTGCCGCGCCGCATGTCATCATCGTCCATGCAGGGCAAATCGTCATGCACCAGGCTGTAGACATGGATACACTCGATCGCCAGCGCCACCCGCAGCGCGCGTTCCCGGGCGACATGGAACAGATCACAGGCCGCCACCACCAGCAACGGCCGCATGCGTTTGCCGCCGCCGATGGCCGCATGGCGCATGGCGTTGTACAGCCGGGATCGGCTGTCGGGCGGCACCGACAACAGCTTGTCAAAACGTTGGTCGATGGCCTTGCCGATGGCATCGAGCGCCGGCTTCAGGGCAGCAGAACCCTGCACGGCAGCGATGGTCCCGGTCACGCGCCAGCGTCGCCGAACGGCCGCGTACCGATGGCGATGCCGGCATCATTCTGCTGGATCGCCTCGATACGCATCGTCGCATCTTTCAGCTTGGCTTCGCAATGCGCCTTCAAGGCCTGGCCATCGGTATAAAGGTTGATCGAATCCTCAAGGCTGGCTTCACCGCTTTCAAGGCGATGGACAAGCGTTTCAAGGCGCTTGAGGGCGTCTTCAAAGTTGAGGGCGGCAAGTTCATCGGGCTGCATGGCGCGTATTTGAACGGGCGCGCCTTTTGGGTCAAGCCGCTTGCCCCAGCGCCGCGCGTTCGCCTGCGACCCATGGTGCAAAGCTTGGCCGTGCCAGCATGGCGGCAACAAAGGCGGTGATGCGCGGATAGCGGGCGGGGTCTGGCGTAAACCCCGCATGCGCCAGATTGGCAAAGGGGCTGGCGACGGCAATATCGGCGAGCGTCAGGCCATCGCCAACCAGATGGCCATTATCGGCGATCAAGCTTTCGATATAATCCAGAATCGGCGGCAATTCTTCGGCTTCCGCCTTGTCGGCGGCGGCCAGATCGCCGTCGCGTTTCATGAATTTTGGCATGACGACGCGGTTGAAAAACAGCTTTCCAGCGGCGGCAACAAAGATCGTGTCGGCAAATTCATCGAACCAGATGGTTTTCGCCCGCGCCTTTGCTTCTGCCGGGATCATCGCCGGTGTCGGCTGCAGCGCCTCCATATAATGCACGATCGCCGATGAATCACAGAGGCTGAATTCGCCATGGCGCAGCGCCGGAATTTTGCGGAACGGGCTGGCGCTGAGAAAATCCGGGTTGTTGGAGCCAAGGCCAACGGCAATCGATTCAACGGCGATCTGCTTTTCGGCCGCAATCACCAGCACCTTGCGCACAAAGGGCGACATGCTGACGCCATAGATGATCAAATTGTCCATGTCCGATCTCCCAATTCCTGCTGCAAGCAATTTGCTGGCGCTTGTTTGCAGCCACGTCAAGCGTGACGAAAGCCGCCAAAGCGGATAGTTGCAGGCGCGGGATCAAGGAGTGGCCAAGATGGATGACGCTGGCATTGCTGCAACTGCCGACCCTATCGCTGCGACAGCAGCGGTCCTGCGTGCCCGTGGTGCGCCCTATGTATTGGAGTCCGTCATGCTGGTGCCGCCGGGCCATGGCCAGGTGCTGGTTGAAATTCATGCATGCGGCATCTGTGCAACCGACAACGGTGTTCAAAACAATGAACAGGGCCTGCCGCTGCCACAGGTTCTGGGCCATGAAGGCGCCGGCGTCGTGCTGGCGGTCGGCGACGGCGTCACGCGCCTCGCCCCCGGTGATCATGTGGTTCTAAGCTATGCGAGTTGCGGCCATTGCACCAATTGCAGCGATGCCCATCCCCAATATTGCAGCGAATTCATGGCATTGAACTATGCCGGCAGGCTGGATGACGGCCGGGTGCCGATGGCGGCGGCCGATGGCCCCGTTTATGGGGCATTTTTTGGCCAATCGAGCTTTGCGACGCATGCCATCGCCTATGAACGCAACACCGTCAAAATCCCCGAAGACATGGATTTTGGGCTTGCGGCCCCCTTTGGCTGCGGCATGCAAACCGGGGCGGGGACAGTCTATAACAGCCTCGCGCCAAAACCCGGGCAATCGCTGGCGGTGTTCGGCACCGGCAGTGTCGGGCTGGCAGCGTTGATGGCGGCGGTCGATCTTGGCTGCAGCCCGGTCATTGCCGTTGACAAAAATCCCGAACGGCTGGCGCTGGCGATGGCGCTCGGGGCCAGCCATGGGATCGTTGCCGATCCGGCAAAACTGACCGCGGACCTGCGGGACATCCTGCCGCTGGGGTTGGACTTCATCGTCGATACCAGCGGTTTTGGCCCGGTGATTCGTGCCGGGACCGAGGCTTTGGCGTCGCGCGGCCAAATGGCAATGCTGGCGGTGACGCCGCCGGGGACCGAGATCACCATCAATCCCAACATATTGCTGGGCGGGCGATCGTTGCGCGGCGCGGTGGAGGGCGACGCCGATCCGCAGCAATTCATCCCATGGCTGATCGAACGCCACCGCGCTGGTGCCTTCGCCGTCGATCGGCTGGTAAAAATCTATGATTTTGCCGCGATCAACGACGCCGTCGCCGACATGCGTGCCGGAACCACCATCAAGCCGGTGCTACGGATGGCGTGATGGCGCCGGCCGTCGCACGGCGCAGCGCCTCGCTTCAGGCGGCTTTCGCCGGAACCGCAGCAGGCGTCGATGTCGGCGCGGCAACCGCGCCGCGCGTTGAGGCATAAAGCCCCCAGAGATCGGCAATATCCCGCATGCCGTTCTTGTCACCGACGGCTGCAAAACTGGCCTTGCCCAACGCCACATTGCCGCTGCGCAGCGCTGCAATGCCCTTGAAGACCTTTGCCTGATCGACATCATTGCCATTGGCAGCAATGGCCTTGTCGAACGCGGCGATCGCCTGGGCATATTGGCCGATACCAAGATAGGCATTGCCGCCACGCACCGCCGTCGCCGGCACAGCCGCGAGTTTTGCAGCTTCGACTGGGGCCTTGGCCGCCATGCTGGTCGCTGCCTGCGCCATGCGCATCGCCATCGCATCGCCATCGCCGCCGCCGCCCTTTGCGAGCGCCTGCACCGCAATGCCGCTCTGGTTTGAAACCAGCGCAAGTTTGGCAAATTCGGTCAGGTCGACCGGCCGGTCGAGCGTGCCGGTGGCGCTCATCAGATGATAAAGCGCCAATTTGGCCTCGGGCCGCATTTCATTCTGCTGAAAATTCACCAGCAAAGCTTTCCAGCGCGCCGGGGACGAATCGACCCGGATCAAGCGCTCGGTGGTGGCCAGATACCCCCTTTTATCACCGGATTTATATTGGGCGCCCGCGAGATTTTCGAGATAGATCGGCTTTGGGCCATTGGCCTTGATAAGGGCGTTATAGGCATTCACCGCTTCGCCGGGCTTGCCCTGTTTGGTATAGGCCTGGGCGATCAGGATCTGCATGTCTTCACCGCCGGATTTTTTGGCCTCGGTGATGGCGCGATCATATTGGCCAGCCTGATAATAGAGCGCCGCCAATTGGCGCGGGGGCGCCCCAACGCTTTGCAAGGCTGCGGCCGCATCGGCATAGCGCCCGGCGCGCGTGAACACATAACCCGCCATCTGGGCAGATTTCTGCTTTTCTTCGGCAGATGATGCGATCGATCGTGCCTGGTTGACAGCGGCGATGGCAGCCGCCGAATTGCCGGATTTGGCCGCCGATGCGGCGCTGTTCAACGCCTTGCCGACGGCGGGCGATACCGCTGCTGCAACAGGAATGGCCGGCAATGCTGCCAACAACGCCAGCGTGGCAAAATAGGCTGGTCGGGCGAAGCGATACATGGTGTCCCTCATGTCGTTGAATCTTGGTCTGATCTTGAATAGTTGACGATTTGAAAACGCCAAAACGCCTCAGATTTGAAATGCCGCCGGGCCGATGACCCGGATATGAACGCTACCGAACCCCCGGATTGGTTGTATCCTTATCGAATACCGCGCCATGCGCAACGGGATTTGTCCGTTCCAGCCCGGCAAAGCTCAGGATATTGCGTCGATCCGGCGAACCGCCTAATCGCCGCCAAGGACCCGTGAAACGGGCCAGAACATCGGGGAGGCCGTCATCCGCGCATTCATCTTTCCAGGCCAGGGCAGCCAGTCGGTGGGCATGGGCCAGGGCCTCGCCGCTGCCAGTCCCGCGGCGCGGCTGGTTTTTGAAGAAGTCGATGCAGCGCTCGGCCAGCATCTCAGCCGGCTGATGTGGGAAGGGCCCGAGGCGGAACTGACGCTTACGGAAAATGCCCAGCCGGCGATCATGGCGGTATCGATCGCAGCGCTGCGGGTGCTGGAAAGCGAAGCCGGGATGCTGCTGGCCGACAAGGCGCACTATGTCGCCGGGCACAGCCTTGGCGAATATACAGCGCTTTGCGCCTCGGGCGCGCTGGGTCTGGCGCAAACCGCGCGGCTGCTCCGCCTGCGCGGACAATCGATGCAGGCGGCGGTCCCGGTCGGGGTCGGTGCGATGGCGGCTTTGCTCGGGCTGGGGTTCGACGATGTCGCCGCGATCGCTACCGAAGCTGCTGGCAAGGATGGCGATGTCTGCGCCGCCGCCAATGACAATGCGCCGGGGCAGGTCGTTGTATCGGGCACCACCGCAGCCGTCGCGCGCGCCATGGCATTGGCCCGCACCCGCGGCGCCCGACATTCGGTGTTGCTGCCCGTGTCGGCGCCATTTCATTGCGCGCTGATGGCCCCGGCGGCAGCGGCCATGGCGGTGGCGCTGGCAGATACCGACCTGCGCGCGCCGTTCGTGCCCTTGATCGCCAACGTCACGGCGGCGCCGGTCACCGACCCCGATGCCATCCGGCGGCTGCTGGTCGAACAGGTAACGGCCACCGTGCGCTGGCGGGAATCGGTGCTGGCGATGGCCGACCTTGGCGTCACCGGCTTTGTCGAAATTGGCGGCAAGGTGCTGGGGCCGATGGTGCGCCGGATCGTTGCCGGCACACAGATGCTCAGCGCCGCCGATATGGCCGGCGTCGAAGCGCTGGCCAGGGAGCTCTAGACGATGTTCGATCTCATCGGCATGACCGCCCTCGTAACCGGCGCCAGCGGCGGCATCGGCGGCGCCATTGCCCGGACGCTGGCCGCCAATGGCGCCCGTATCGCATTGTCGGGAACGCGGATCGACGCGCTGGCGGCGGTGCAGGCGGAAATCGCCGCCGACAGTATCATCCTGCCCTGCGACCTGTCCGATACGGCGGCCGTCGATGCGCTGGTGCCGTCAGCGCTCGCGGCGCTGGATGGTCGGCTCGATATCCTCATCAACAATGCCGGCCTGACGCGTGACAATCTGGCGATGCGGATGAAGGATGACGAATGGGACATGGTCATCCGGGTCAATCTCGAGGCGAGTTTTCGACTGGCGCGGGCCGCCCTGAAGCCGATGATGAAACAGCGTTTTGGCCGCATCATTTCGATAACATCGGTAGTCGGCGTCACCGGCAATCCCGGCCAGGCAAATTATGCCGCGTCGAAGGCCGGTCTGATCGGCATGTCAAAGGCCATGGCGCAAGAGGTTGCGTCGCGCAATATAACGGTCAATTGCCTCGCCCCGGGCTTCATTGAATCGCCCATGACCGATGGTCTGCCGGCAGCGCAAGCCGCCGCGCTGCTGGCGCGCATTCCGGCCGGCCGGCTCGGAACGCCCGCCGATATCGCCGCCGGCGCTGTCTGGCTGGCCAGCCGGGAAGCCGGCTATGTGACCGGCCAGACGCTCCACATCAACGGCGGCATGGCGATGATCTGAGCGGGCGCTGACCCGCAGAATTCCGCCTCAATGCAGGCGCGTGATTTCTTCCTTCAGCTTCAGCTTCTCGCGCTTCAAACGCGCCAGTTCGGCCTGGTCGGGCAATGGCCGCCGGGTTTCGGCGGCGAGTGACGCTTCCAGCGCGGCGTGGCGAGCATTCAGGGTGGCGAGATGCGCATTGGCCATCGTTTACTGCCTTTCTGGCCCGATTCGGTGGGCCGGGACTCATGAGTCAATCATAGACGGCGAGGATTGTAAAAGGCTGAATCGCCTGTCGGGTCCGCCGCGTTGCCGGCTTGCCTTTCTGCGCACATTGCCAGCAGATGCAGGACATCGCACAATCCGATCGAGCGCCAATTTTCCGATTGCGAGCAGGGGGCCAAGGGTGGACGAGGCGGAAATTCGAACGCGCATGGAAATTGCCCGGCGCGATCATCGCGATCTCGATGCCGCCATCGAAGCCCTGCGCCAGATGCCGATGGTCGACATGATCCAGTTGCAACGTTTCAAGAAACGCAAATTGCGTCTGCGTGATGAAATCGCCGTGCTGGAGGATATGCTGATCCCCGATATTATCGCCTGACGCAATATAGGCACGGCCAGCCCCTCTGTGTTATGATCGCTCCGGAGGCGAAATCCATGCGAACTGCCAAATATCTGGCGACGCTGGCCGTGCTGGCGTCAGCAACTGCCGCAACATCCGCTGCCCGGGCCGAAAATATCGCCATTGCCGGCAACCACGCCAACAGCTGTCACGAGGCAGCGCAAAACGATCATAACCCGCGGTCGGCCTTGCGCGATTGCAATTCGGCCTTGAACGACCTGGCTTTGGCCCCTGCCCAGCGTGCCGCAACCTTTGTCAATCGCGGTATCGTCCAGATGCGGGCCCATAATGTCAGCGCCGCGATTGCCGATTATGACGCCGCCATTGCTACCGAACCAGCCACTGCCGAGGCCTGGATCAACAAGGGCATCGCCTTTGTCGAACTTGGCGGGCGCGACATCGAGGCGGCCGCGCTGTTGACCGAAGGGCTGGCGCGCAACCCCGCCCGGCCGGCACTGGCCTATTATCAACGCGCCATCGCCTATGAAACGCTGGGCCGCGTCCGCGATGCGTATGAAGATTATGCGCGGGCGGCTGCTCTGGAACCAGCTTGGGAAGAACCCGCGCGGCAATTGCAGCGCTTCAAGGTCGTCAGAGGCAAAACCCTGGCGGGGTGATCGGCTATTTCAGATCAGCCCGGCCAAGGGGCTGGATGGATCGGCGTAGCGGCGTTTTGCCATGCGCCCGGCGCGATAGGCCAGCCGGCCACTGGCCACCGCCAGCCGCATCGCTTCGGCCATCAGCAACGGGTCCCTGGCTTCGGCGATGGCGGTGTTCATCAGGACACCGGCACAGCCCAGTTCCATCGCGGCGGCGGCATCCGACGCCGTGCCGACGCCGGCATCGACCAGCACCGGCACCTTGGCACCTTCGATGATCATGCGGATGGTGACGGGGTTCTGGATGCCAAGCCCCGAGCCGATCAAGCTGCCCAGCGGCATGATCGCACAGGCGCCAAGTTCTTCGAGTTTTTTGGCAGCGATCGGATCATCGGCGCAGTAAACCATCACATCAAAACCATCCTTGACGAGGATGTCTGTCGCCCGCAGCGTTTCCGCCATATCGGGGTACAGGGTCCGCGCTTCCCCCAGCACTTCGAGCTTTACCAGATTCCAGCCGCCAGCCTCGCGCGCCAATCTGAGCGTCCGGACAGCATCGTCGCCGGTGAAACAGCCGGCTGTATTGGGCAGGTAGGTATATTTCTTGGGGTCGATAAAATCGGTCAGCATCGGCTGGTCGCGGTTGATCACGTTGACCCGGCGAACAGCGACGGTGACGATTTCGGCGCCCGAGGCTGCGAGCGCGGCGGCATTCTGGGCAAAATCCCGATATTTGCCGGTGCCGACGATCAACCGCGAGCTGAAATTTCGCCCGGCGACGGACCAGCCATCGGCATCCATGCCACCACCCACAAAATGCACGATTTCGAGCCGGTCACCGGGGGCGAGAATCGTGCTGGCAAAGCTCGATCGCGATACGATCGACAGGTTGCGCTCCACCGCCACCCTGGTTGCATCAAGAGCGAGCTTGGCCAGCAGCCCCGCCACATTGCTCTGTGGTTCGATCTGGTACGGGTCGCCATTCAGGATGATGTCCATCATCATAGCCCTATGGCGCGTGGCCGGCGTCGGCGAAAGGGGCTGGCCGCCAAAACCGCTGGCTATCGGGGCGGACGGTGGCAATTTTGAATCGGCCCCCTATACTTGGCGGATGTCCGCCGATCTCGTCATGGTCCTGAATGGCCCCAATCTGAACCTGCTCGGCGCGCGGGAGCCGGAAATCTACGGCCATGACACGCTCGATTCGATTGCCGATGCGCTGGAGGATCGGGCGCGCGCGCTCGGGCTGCAGATCGATCTGAGGCAATCCAATCATGAAGGCCATCTTGTCGATTGGCTGCATGAAGCGGGCTCGCGCCAGGCGCTTGCCGTGATTTTGAATGCCGGTGCGCTGACCCATACATCGGTGGCGCTCCACGACGCCATCAAGGCGATTGCTGTGCCGGTTATCGAGGTGCATCTATCCAACCCGCAGGCGCGCGAAAGTTTTCGCCACCATTCGTTCATCGCGGCGGCGGCCCGGGGCAGTATTTCGGGGTTCGGCGCCCAATCCTACCATCTGGCGCTGGACGCAGTGGCACAGTTTCGGCCATAACATTGCCTTTCGAGGCGTAGAACAGGGAATAATCATGCCAGAAGGCAGTGGAATTCAGGTCGATACCGCCTTGGTGCGCGAATTGGCCGAATTGCTCGAATCGAGCCATTTGACCGAAATCGAAGTCAAGGATGGCGATCGCACGATCCGCGTCGCGCGCACCGCGATGATGGTCGCGGCACCCGCCTATGCAGCGGCGGCACCAGCCATGGGTGATGCAGCCGGCCCTGCTGTCGCCCCGCCGGCCGGCAACGACTGGAAAAACCACCCCGGCCTTGTCAAATCGCCGATCGTCGGCACCGCCTATCTGACGCCGGAGCCGGGCGCCGCCCCCTATGTGACGGAAGGCGCCAGCGTTACCGCCGGAACGACATTGCTGATCATCGAAGCCATGAAAGTCATGAACCCGATCGTGGCGCCCAGATCCGGCAAGATCGTCAAGATTTTCATTCGCAGCGAACAACCCGTTGAATATGACGAACCGCTGGTGGTGATCGAATAGTGTTCAAGAAAATTCTGATCGCCAACCGCGGCGAAATCGCGCTGCGCGTGCATCGCGCCTGTCGGGAAATGGGCATTCGCACGGTCGCCGTGCATTCGACCGCCGATGCCGATGCCATGCATGTGCGGCTGGCGGATGAAGCCATCTGCATCGGGCCGCCGTCTGCGACCGATAGTTATCTGAACATTCCGGCGATTATTTCAGCGGCGGAAATCGCCCAGGCCGATGCTATTCACCCGGGCTATGGTTTCCTCAGCGAAAACGCGCGCTTTGCCGAGATCGTTGAAAAGCACAAGATCGTCTGGATCGGCCCGGACCCCGAACATATTCGTAAAATGGGCGACAAGATCGAGGCAAAGCGCACCGCCGCGATGCTGGGCCTGCCGTTGGTGCCCGGCAGCGATGGCCCGATCACCTCGATGGATGCAGCGATCGAAGTCGCCGATGCCATAGGCTATCCGGTGCTGGTCAAGGCCGCATCGGGTGGCGGCGGTCGCGGCATGAAGGTCATTCATGACGCCGCGTCGCTGCCCGGTCTGGTTGCGCAGGCCAAGGCCGAAGCCAAGGCGGCGTTCGGCGACGATACGGTCTATCTGGAAAAATATCTGTCGGAACCTCGCCATATCGAATTCCAGGTCTTTGGCGATGGCAAGGGCGCTGCGGTTCACATGGGGGAGCGCGATTGTTCGCTGCAACGCCGCCATCAAAAAGTTCTGGAGGAAGCACCCTCGCCCGCCCTCAACGCCAGCCAGCGCGCCGAAATGGGCGAAATCGTCCGCCAGGCAGTGGCGACTCTGAAATATCGCGGCGCGGGCACGATGGAATTTCTGTACGAAGACGGGAAATTCTATTTCATCGAAATGAATACCCGGCTGCAGGTCGAACATCCGGTGACCGAAGCCATTACCGGCATCGATCTGGTGCGCGAACAGATCAGGGTTGCGGCCGGATTGCCGCTGTCGGTGACCCAGGCCGATATCCGGTTCGAAGGCCATGCCATCGAATGCCGGATCAATGCCGAAGATCCCGTGACATTTGCGCCATCACCCGGCCGCGTTACCGATTTTCACGCGCCCGGCGGGCTCCACGTCCGGGTCGATTCAGCGCTTTACGACGGCTATCGCATCCCGCCCTATTATGATTCGCTGATCGCCAAATTGATTGTCTATGGCGCCAATCGCAACGATGCGCTGATGCGGCTACGCCGGGCGCTGGAAGAATTCGTTATCCACGGGCCAAAGACAACCATCCCGTTGCAACAGGCGATCATCGAGGCCCCGGATTTCATCGACGGCAATTATTCGATCAAATGGCTGGAACGCTGGCTGGCGGAGCGCGCAGCCGGGGAAGCCTGATCAAAACGGCTGCAACCCGCAGCCTTGTCGCCAAGACTGTGTTGCAGTTGGGCGGCACCGGCCCGCCTGATTGCGAGAGAGTCTAAACCGCTAGAAGGTCCAGATAACCTGTTGCGCACGCCATGATCCTGTCGCCGCTCTGGCTGCCGGCCACCTTGCTCGCTGGCATCCTCCAGGCCTGGCGGACAGCGGTGCAGCAACGCTTGCGCGCCACGATGTCGGTCAATGCCGCTGGCCTGGTGCGCTATCTTTATGGATTTCCGGTGGCGGTGCTGTTGCTTGGCAGCTATGCGGCGGCGCGCCATGCCGCGCTGCCGGCGCTGTCGCTACCCTTTTGGGGCTATGCGATCACCGGTGGCATCTGCCAGATCATCGCCACAAACCTGTTGATCATGGCCTTTGGCTATCGCAATTTTGTTGTCGGCACAGCTTATGCCAAGACCGAAACCGTGCAATCGGCCTTGCTCGCGGCCTGGTTGCTGCATGAAACGCTGACGCCGCTGATCTGGGCCGGCATCGCGGTCGGCGTGTTTGGCGTCATCATTCTATCGACCGGTGGCCGGCGCATGGGGCCGCTGGCGATGCTGCGCGAAATCAGCCAGCCAGCGGCGCTTTGCGGTCTCGGCGCCGGCTTGGGCTTTGCGCTGACATCCATCGCCATCCGCAGCGCCACCCGCACGCTGCCGACGCCTGACCTGCTGCTGCGGGCGCTGGTAACGCTGGTTGCAACATTATTTGCGCAGACGCTGATCCAGGGGCTGTACGTGGCGATCCGCGAACCGGCCCAGTTTCGCATCGTCTTTGGCACCTGGCGCACGGCGGGACAGGTGGGCCTTCTGGCGGCGCTGGGTTCGGCGGGCTGGTTCAGCGCCTTTGCCATGGCGCCGATCGCGCTGGTGCGCACGGTTGGCCAGATCGAAGTGGTTTTTACCCTGTTGTTCGGCCGCTTTTATTTGAAGGAAGTGCTTGGCCGCAGCGAGGTTGCGGGGCTGCTGCTGGTTGCCTGCGGGGTCATTCTGGCGATCATCGGAAGCTGAAACCTTCGGTCCGGCATTCGCACCGTCCACCAAATCCGGGCTTGCAATCATGACGCGGTTGCGCTGCGGTGTCGGACCATGATGCTTTTGTCCTGTCACCGCTGCACCGACGCGGCCTGAATCCGCTGTCGACGACCCGCCTCGATCCTGACGTGTTGCTGCGGGCCTATGCCAGCGGCATTTTTCCAATGGCCGACAAGGCCGATAGTCCGGAGGTTTTCTGGGTGGAACCACGGCGACGCGGCGTTTTGCCGTTAAACCGCTTCCATCTGTCGAAAAGCCTTGCGAAAACGCTGAAATCCGAACGCTTTACCCTGACAGTCGATCGCGCTTTCGATGCCGTGCTGGCGGGCTGTGCCGAGCCTGTGCCCGGCCGCACCGACACCTGGATCAACCCGCTGATCGCCACTGCCTATGGCGATCTGCACCGCCGCGGGCAGGCCCATTCTATCGAGGCCTGGACCGACGATGGCCGCCTGGCCGGTGGGCTTTACGGCGTCAGGCTGGGGGGGGCATTTTTTGGCGAATCGATGTTCACCCGGGTTCGCGATGCTTCAAAGGCAGCGATGGCGGCGCTGGTGGCGCGGCTGCGGGTCGGCGGCTTCATGCTGCTCGACACCCAATTCCTGACCGAACATCTGGCGAGTTTTGGCGGTCATGAATTGTCGGCCAAGGCCTATCGCGTTGAATTGTCGGGCGCGCTGACGGTCGCCGCCGATTTTTTTGCGATCGATGCCTTGGCGGCGGGGGCAGTATCGCCGCGGCCGGCAACAATGGTTGCGGGACCGATTTCGGGAAAGCGCATCACGCAGCTTTTGACCCAGATGTCGTAACGCGGATGTTCAAGCGGATTGAGCGACGGGCTTTCCGCAAACATCCAGCCCGCATAAATCCGTTTCAACTGGCGCTGTTCGGCCCGTTCATCGATCAGCAGAAAGGCGCCGGTCAGCTTCTGTTCGACAGGCGGCGTGGTTTCGCAGGTCCGAACCGTGACGTGCATCTGGCCGAAATCGAAATATTGGCCGGGGCGGCCGACAAAGTCCCTGGTCTCGCCGGTACGCTTGTCGAGCGCGGCAATCGTCACGACCCGCTCGGCATTGGGCGTCACCACGGCCGTAACCGGTCTTGCTATCCTGACAGGCTGAGGCGTTGATGCGACAGGCACGGGTTCAGCGACAGGCTCCGGAGCCGCCGCCGCGACCAGCGTTGCGGCCAGAACCATCGCCACCAATATCATGTTATTTCGCCGGAAGCGTGTCAGCCGGCGCCTTGTCAGCCGGCGCCTTGTCAGCCGGCGTCTTGTCGGCTGGCGTCTTGTCGGCCGGTGCCTCGCCGCCCGAGCGGTTGACGAACGATCCGATCAAACCCATCAAATCGGTGGCGCCCGAGGTTTCGGTAATCTCCCCGCCAGCGGGCAGCATCTCGCTGTCGCCGCCCGGCGTCAGGGACACATAGGTTCCCCCCAATATGCCTTCGGTGGTGATGGCAGCGCTTGAATCGATCGGCAATTTCAGGCCATTGTCGATCGAAAGGTTGAGCACCGCCTGATAGCTGCCGGGGTCGAGCGCTTGCGATGCAACCTTGCCGACCTTGATCCCGGCCATGCGGACATCGGTGCCCGGCGACACGCCGGTAACATTGGGGAATCGCGCCTTCAGCGCATAACCGCCGTTGCTTTCCCCGGCCTGGGTGCGGCTATACGCGAACAACACAAAACCGATGGCGACCGCCACCACGACAAGCCCGATCAAGGCCTCGATGACATTATCCTTGAACAGCGCGCGCATGGATCAATCCACCTGATCGGCCGGGGACCAGGCACTGTAATCGCCTGTCGCCCGGGCCCTTTTGCCGCCGGCGGCGAGCGCGCCTGCCGGCAGATAGGCCGCATCCGTGCCGGTGGCGTTCGGCGTCCAGGGTCGTTCCCAGATCCGCGGCAGCACCGGTGCCTCGGTTGGCGGCAAGGCCATGGTCTTGTGCATCCAGCCGTGCCATTCCGGCGGAATTCGCGTTGCCTCGGGCGTGCCATTATAGATGACCCAGCGGCGCTCGGTCCTACCCTTGCCACGGCGGAAATAGATATTGCCTTCGCCATCGCGGCCGACTTCAGCGCCGTGACGACGGGTCATGATCCGCGTTCCCAGCCCGGGGCCGTTCCACCAGGTGAAGATATTTGAAAGAAAACCCATGCCCATCCCTCAACATGATTGCTGTGGCAAAGGCAAGCGTGCGCTGGGCCTTCAGCGTTTCACCTTGTCGCCAGGCCGCAGGCCGATGCGGGCGGCTTCGCCCGCGTTGAGTTCGATCACCGCCGCTGCGATTCCGCCCGAATCGATGAGATTGCGGGAATAGGGCACGCCATTCCCGATGCTGATGACGCGATTCTTTGCCGAAACGAACACCAGATCGAGCGGCAGCACGGTATTTTCCATCCAGAAACTGGCGCTGCGCGGCGGCGAAAACGGAAAGATCATGCCGGCATCGCGTGGCATCTGCTGCCGGTACATCAGGCCGCATTCCTGCTGGTCGGGGCTGGCCGCCACATCAACCATGTAGCGAAATTCGCCCCTGGCGGTTTGAAACGATACCGGCTTTTGCAAAAGGCCCTGGTTCGGGCAATTGGCTGCAACGCTCGGAACCGCCATCCCCAGCAGTATCGCAGCAAAGCCGCAGCGCTTGATCATGCGGCAAAGCCGCAGCGCCTGTATCATGCGGCAAAGCCGCAGCGGCTGTATCATTGCGCCGTCGCGCTCGTTTCGCCCGGGGTTTCCAGCAAGACGGCGAGTGGTCCCTTGTGGCCGGGTGCGATGCGGGCGCGCAGCAACTGGCCAGGCACGAGTTCGGCAAGCCCCGCACGGCGCACCGTTTCCATATGCACAAATATGTCATCGCTGCTTTCGGGGCGCATGACAAAACCATAGCCTTTCAAACGGTTGAACCATTTGACGACCACATCCTCAAAACCTCCGGCGGCGGCGATCATCGCCTTGGGATCGATCCTGTCGGCCGCACGGGCCCCGGCCGTTTCCGGGTCGGGGCCAATTGCCGTTGTCAGGTCAAGATCATAAATCCGCCGCGCCTGACGGCCGCGATCGCGCGCGACCACGCCACAGGTGAGCGTTGCGCCTTCGGGCAAGGTGCGGCGGCCGATTTCGCGGATGACCGTGAAATGCACCAGAATATCGCTGCCAATGCCATCCCCCGGCACCATGAAGCCATAGCCACGCACCGGATCAAACCATTTCATGGTGCCGCTGACGATGACCTCATCGTTCGCCGAGCTGTCATCTGCTGCGACATCGGTCGCAGCAGCTTCGATCGACGTCATGGCGATTTCCGGCCGTGACAGGCTGGAATCGTCACGCTCGTCCTGTAGTCCCCCCATCGACAATCCCCGAAGCATCGAATGCAACAATAAAAATCTTTTGCAATTGTTGCTTAACACAGGTTGCAACATGTTGCGTGCAAACTTTTTCAACTTTTATCGAGTGGCGGTCAGGTTTCCGGCGGAAGCACTGGCGAGCCTTTCAAATGCCCGATAAAGCTTGTGCCTCAACAGGGAGCCGATGATGGAATTAGCGGGCGACGTCACGATTGCCGCACCACGCCAGCGCGTGTGGGATGCCCTTAACGATCCCGACACCTTGGCGCGCTGTATCGAGGGCGTCGAAACGCTGTCGCGCGTCGATGACAGCGAAGGAACCCGCTTTGAAGGCAAGATGAACGCCAAGGTCGGTCCGGTGCGGGCGACATTTGCAGGGCATGTCAGGCTGACCGACGTCGATGCGCCCAATGCCTATGTGCTGGTCGGCGAAGGCAAGGGCGGCATAGCCGGCTTTGCCAAGGGCGAAGCACGGGTAACGCTCAGCGAAACCGCTGCGAACCAGACGCAATTGGCCTATCTGGTCAGCTCGAGCGTCGGCGGCAAATTGGCGCAGCTTGGCGCCCGGCTGATCGAAGGCACCGCCAAATCCTATGCGACGAGTTTTTTCGAACGGCTGAAGGCCGAAGTTGAAACCCCGGCCGGTCCAATAGCCCAAACACCCGAGGCAATTCTGCCGGCGGAAATGTCGATGTCTGTACCTGAAGCGGCCGCCGTCGCCACACCCGCCAAAGGGCTGTCGCCGCTGGTCTGGGGCGGCGGCCTGATTGCGGCGGTGCTGCTGTTTCTCTGGTGGCAATGGGGCTGAAGCGATGGAGATGACCGCCGTCGATGATCTGACAACCCTGTTGACGGCCCTTGAATGGCATGACGCCGGACATCAGGTGGCGATTGCGACCGTCATCGAAACCTGGGGATCGGCGCCTCGCCGCCAGGGCAGCCATCTCGCCATCCGCAACGATGGCCTGTTCGAAGGCTCGGTCAGCGGCGGCTGCGTCGAAGGCGCCGTCATCAGCGAGGCCGAAGTGATGCTGGCCACGAACGCCCCGGCCGGCACGCTCGATTATGGCGTTGCCGACGCCACGGCCTGGGAGGTCGGGCTGGCTTGCGGGGGCCGCATCCGCATCCTGTTGCAGCGTCTGGACGCTGCGGGCTTTGCACCGGCGTTGATCGCCCGGCTGGGCGTTGCCGCCGAGGCAGGGGAAAGCGTCACGCTGGCGACCGACCTCCGCAGCGGCGTTACGACCGAAAATGGCGAAGGCGATTTCGTGCGGGCCTATCCGCCGCCGCGCCGCATCGCCATCATCGGCGCGGTGCATATCGCCCAGGCGCTGGTGCCGCTGGCGCTGGGGCTTGGCATGGCGGTGACTGTCATCGATCCGCGCGGGCTGTTTGCCGCCGATGCACGTTTCGCCGGGCTGGCGCTCGACCGCCGCTGGCCCGATGAAGCGCTGGCGCAATGGCGGCCCAATGCTGCCAGTGCGGTCATTGCCTTGACCCATGATCCAAAGCTCGACGATGTGGCGCTCGCCGCCGCGCTGCGCTCGCCGGCCTATTATGTCGCGGCGCTCGGCAGCCGCAAAAATCACGCCGGGCGGCTGCAGCGCCTCATGAATTTGGGGTTTGATATGGAAACGCTGCTGCGCGTGCATGGCCCGGCTGGCCTTGCCATCGGCGCCGCCGACCCCGCCGAAATCGCCTTGTCGATTGCGGCTGAAATGACAGCGGCATGGCGCAAGGCACCGATAGCTGCGCTGCGAGGGGCATCGATCCCGCCGCCATGATTTTTGGCGAGGTCCCTGTCGCCGAAAGTGAGGGCGGCATCCTCGCCCATGGCCTGTTGCTGGGCAGTGTGCGCTGGCCAAAGGGCCGGCTGCTGAGCGCCGCCGACATCGCCACCGCCACAGCCGCCGGGCTGACGCAGCTGACCATCGCCCGGCTGGGCAGCGATGATGTCGGAGAGGATGAAGCCGCCCGCACCCTTGCTGCGGCGCTGGCCGGCGCTGGCATCGTGGCGCTGTCGCCGGCGCATGGTCGGGTAAATCTGGCTGCGACAACAGCGGGTATCCTGTGTTTCGACCCGGCGCTGGTCGCTGCCATCAATG
This sequence comes from Sphingomonadales bacterium, assembly GCA_038221665.1. GTDB lineage: Bacteria > Pseudomonadota > Alphaproteobacteria > Sphingomonadales > Sphingomonadaceae > Sandarakinorhabdus. The sequence goes on along the minus strand of JBBRIC010000002.1, from coordinate 20,189 downwards.
GCGTTGACGAGGCGTTGACGCTGGCCAGCCTGCCGCCGCTCGCGCGCGTTGCTACGGGCGACATCATCGCCACCATAAAAACAATTCGCTATGCCGTGGCCGCTGATCGGCTGGCGGCTGCCGTCGCCATCGCAGCGCCGATGCTGGTTGCGGCATTCCGGCCGCTGGCGATATCGTTTCTTGCAACCACCCTGTCGGGCAGCACCGACAAGGCGCTGGCCAAAACCGCGCGGGTGACGCGCGACCGGGTGACATCGCTTGGGGCAGAGCAGACCGACTTGCCAACGGAAAGGCATGAGACAAGGGCCCTGGCCGAACGTCTGAAGCGGGCACCGGGGGATCTGATTCTGGTCGCGGCCGCATCCGCGACCGTTGATCGCGGCGATGTCGTGCCGGCCGCCATCGTTGCCGCGGGTGGCCGGGTCGAACGGCTGGGGATGCCCGTCGATCCGGGCAATCTCCTTTGCCTTGGCTATCTCGGGGGGCGTCCGGTCATCGGGCTCCCCGGTTGCGCCAAATCGCCCAAGCGCAATGGCTTTGACATCGTGCTGGAGCGGTTGCTGGCGGGATTGACGGTGACCAGCCATGATATCGCGATGCTGGGCGCCGGCGGCCTGTTGCCTGAGGCCGAGCGCCCGCAACCGCGCAGCGACAGTGGCAAAAATGGCCCGGTCGGCGCCATCATTCTGGCGGCCGGGCGGTCGAGCCGGATGGGCAATGCGCATAAACTGCTGGCGGACTGGCGCGGCAAGCCCTTGATCGCCCATGTCGCCGATGCCGTAGCTGCCGCCGGCCTGCCACCACCGGTCATCGTCCTTGGCGCGCGTGCCGCAGAGGTCAAGGCGGCGCTTCATAACCGTCCGGCGCACTTTGTCGAAGCCGTGGATTTTGCCGACGGGCTCAGCCGGTCTCTGCGCGCTGGCCTGGCAGCGGTGCCGGCAGACTGGCGGGCGGTGCTGATCTGCCTGGCCGATATGCCGCGCCTCGATCCCGGCCTGTTGCAGGCGCTGGCGGCTGCGCCGGGCGATGTCGTGGTGCCGGTTTTTGCCGGCAAGCGCGGCAATCCGGTGCGCTGGGATCGTCGCCACTTTGGCAAATTGATGGCGCTTGACGGTGATGTCGGCGGCAAGGCGGTGCTCGCCGATGCGGTGCTGCTTACCGAAATCATCGCCGACAGCGACTCCATATTCGATGATATCGACACGCCCGAGGCGCTGGCAGGCTTGCGGGCGCGGGCGTCGGACGACTGACCGAAACCCGCCTGCGATCATTCAATCGGCGGGAACTCGCGGGCTTCCTCGATCAACAGGATCGGCACGCCATCCCGGATCGGATAGGCAAGGCCGGCGCGGTCGGCGACCAGTTCCTGCGCTGCCTCATCAAACCGCAACGGCAGCCGGGTCATCGGGCAAACAAGGATGGCGAGCAGCTTTGGGTCGATTGCCATCATTGCCTCCGGGGCCGGGATTTGCGCACTATTGCAGCGTCGGTCGGTCGCCGTCATCGCTGCTGCTGCTGCCGCTACCCTGTGCAAACGTCATCAACGCCGTCAATGTCGCGGCCCGGTCGGGAAGGCTATCGGCCTCCAGCAGGGCTTGTTTTTCCACCGGATCAAAGGGGCAGACGCTGGCCAGTGTTGTCACCAGCGATTCATCATCGGCGGATTTTACCGCGTCCCAATCCGCGCTCAATCCCTGGGTGTCGAGATAGGTTTTGAGCACATCCTCAAGCCCTGCCCTGGCGGCGGCGGCCAAAGGTTCGGGATCGTCACGATCATCGCCGAACCCGTCATAATCGGCCATCACCTGCCGATACAGTGTTGTGCGGTCGAGTTCGGCGGCCACCCGAAAGCGCGATACGCCGGTCAGCGCGATCATCATGCGGCCATCATCGGTTTCCCGAAATTCAGCGATCCGGCCAAGGCAACCGATCGTATAAAGCGGCGGCGGTTCGGCATCGTTGCGCGGCTGGATGATGCCGATGATGCGATTGGCAGCGCCCGTTGCCGCCATGGCATCGCGCACCATGGCAAGGTAGCGCGGTTCAAAAACATTCAACGGCAGCACACCGCGCGGCAGCAGCACGGCACCGGTCAGCGGGAACACCGGCACAGCGGCGGGCAAAGGATCATTGCCACTGCTCATGAAAATAAAATCGAGCGGAGGCGCGCGCGCGTCCGGATGCTCCAGGGGTCGCCGAGGCCGGCAGCCTCGAACATGGTCAGCAAGCGGGCCTGGGCAGCGGCTTCGTTCCAGCTGCGATCGGCGGCGACAATCGCCAGCAGGGCAGCGGCCGCGCCATCCCTGTCACCACGCGCGATCAGGCCATTGGCCAGCTCGAACCGCTTGTCATGGGCCGCGGGATCGGCGGCAAGCTCGGCCTCCAGCCCGGCCAGATCATCGACAGGCACGGCAGCCTCGGCGAGCGCAAGCGCAGCGCGGGCCCGCAGCAGATCGGCATCCCTCGCATCGGCGGGGACAGCGGCGAGCGCGGTCGCTGCTGTCGAAATGTCGCCGCCGGCAATCAGCGCCAGGGCATATTTGCCGACCAGCCCCAGCCGATCGGGCAATTCCGCCACCAGCGTGCCCAGAATCTGGGCCGCAGCATCATGCTGCCCTGCGGCGGCGGCGGCATCAGCCTCGGCCATGAGCGCGGCAATTTCGCCCTCTGCATCGGCCGCATCGGCTGGCAGCGGCGCTGTCGTCAGCAACCGGTCGATGAACGCCTTTAGTTCGCTTTCGCCCAGCGCGCCCTGAAAACCATCGACCGGCTGGCCATTCAGAAACGCATAGACGGTCGGGATGGATTGAATGCGAAACTGGCTGGCCAGCGCCTGATTTTTGTCGACATCGATCTTGACCAGCTTGACGCGTGTCGCGTTGGCAGCAACCACCCGTTCCAGCAACGGCGTCAACGTCTTGCAGGGGCCGCACCATTCGGCCCAGAAATCGACAAGCACCAGGGCATCTTTGGACGCCTCCACAACATCGCGGCGAAAGGCGTCGATGCTGGCTTTTTCGGTGGCGGCGGTGGCAAGGCTGGCCAAGGCATCGATTCCTGCTGGTTGTCGTTACGCGCCATATGGGGGCGACGCCGGGATTTTGCCAAGCCCAAGGTTGCCGCAGGCCAGAATTGTTGCCGCAGGCGGTTTTTGTTGCCGCAGGCGGTTATTGTTGCCGCAGGCGGTAAATCGCACGAAAATCGTTTTGCACTTGCATCACCGCTGGTCCCGGTGCTAACCGCGCCCCTCGCCACGGGCTATTGGCTTGCGGTCGAGCGGGCGTAGCTCAGGGGTAGAGCGCAACCTTGCCAAGGTTGAAGTCGAGGGTTCGAATCCCTTCGCCCGCTCCAGCCGCAGCGCTGCTGGAACAAGTGCCGGTAAAAAATCCGCCCGCTGGCAGCGCTACCGCCATGCCTGCCTGTTGCGCCGCCCCGAGCCATTTTTCTTTTCGAATTCAGCACTTCATCCTATGGATCAGCAATGGCCGGCCATCATCACCACGACCATGGCCAGCGCCCGGCGGCGACGGGCTATGGCCGCCAAGATGCGGCGACGGGCTATGGCCGCGCCTTCGCCATCGGCATTGGCCTCAACCTTGGCTATGTCATTGTTGAAACGGGTTTTGGCCTTGTCACCGGATCGATGGCGCTGCTCGCCGATGCCGGGCATAATCTGTCGGACGTTCTGGGCCTGGCGCTGGCCTGGGGCGCCATCCGGCTTGCGGCGCGGCCGGCATCGGCGCGGTTCACCTATGGCCTCAAACGCTCCACCATATTGGCGGCGCTCGCCAATGGCCTGTTGCTGGTGCTGGCCTGCGGCGCCATTGCGACCGAGGCGGTGCAACGGCTGCTGGCGCCGCAACCGGTACCGGGCATCATCGTCATGGCAGTCGCGGCCGGCGGCATTGTCGTCAACGGCATCACGGCCTGGCTGTTTGCGCGTGGCGAAGGCGGCGATATCAACATTCGCGGCGCCTATCTGCACATGCTGGCGGATGCCGGCATATCCGCCGCCGTGGTGGTGTCGGGCTTTGTCATATTGCGAACCGGGCTTGACTGGATCGATCCGGCGCTGAGCCTGATCGTCGTCGCCGTGATCCTGAAAGGCACCTGGGGCCTGTTGAAGGAATCGCTGGCGCTGGCGCTGGACGCCGTGCCGGACGGGATCGATGCCGCGGCGGTGGCAGCATTTCTGGCAGGCTATGAGGGCGTCAGCGCCATTCACGATCTCCATATCTGGCCGATGGGGACCAGTGAAACCGCGCTGTCGGCGCATCTTGTCATGCCGGCGGGGCATCCCGACGATGCTCTGCTGGCGGCGCTGACGCATGATCTGGCGCATCGATTCGGCATCGGCCACACGACCATCCAGGTCGAAACCGGCAGCGCAGCCCATTGCCACGGCAGTTGCCCCTGACCCTCTCAAACGAAGCCGGGTGACAGGGGCGCGGGGGGCAGCGTAAAGACCCGCCATGCGCATCATCGATCATTTCATCGGCGGCCAGAGCGTGACGTCAGGCGACCGTCACAGCCCGGTTTTCGATCCGAACTCCGGCCAGGTACAGGCGCAGGTCAGGCTTGGCGATGCTGCAACGCTGGAGATTGCGGTTGCCGCGGCGCGCGCTGCGCAACCCGGCTGGGCGGCGACCAATCCGCAACGCCGGGCGCGGGTCATGTTCAAATTCAAGGAACTGGTAGAGGCCGAGATCGACGATCTGGCGTATCTGCTGTCCTCCGAACACGGCAAAATTCTGGCTGATTCAAAAGGCGATATCCAGCGCGGGCTGGAGGTTATCGAATTTTGCTGCGGCATCCCGCATGTGCTGAAGGGTGAATATAGCCATGGGGCCGGGCCAGGCATCGATATCTGGTCGCACCGCCTGCCCATCGGCATCGGCGCCGGCATCACGCCGTTCAATTTTCCAGCGATGATCCCGATGTGGATGGCGGGCGTTGCCATCGCCACCGGCAACGCCTTCATCCTCAAACCCTCCGAAAAAGACCCGAGCCTGCCCGTCCGGCTGGGCGCATTGTTCAAGGCGGCGGGGCTGCCCGACGGGGTATTTTCCGTCGTCAATGGCGACAAGGAAATGGTCGACGCGATCATTGCGCATCCCGATATCGCGGCAATCAGCTTTGTCGGGTCATCCGACGTCGCGCACCATATCTATGCCGGCGGCACCCAAAACGGCAAGCGCGTGCAGGCCATGGGCGGGGCGAAAAACCATGCCGTGGTGATGCCCGATGCCGATCTTGATGCGGTCGTCCGCGATCTTGCCGGCGCTGCCTTTGGCTCGGCGGGGGAACGCTGCATGGCGCTGCCGGTGGTGGTGCCGGTGGGACCGGCGACCGCCGAGGCGTTGCGCGCAAAACTGTTGCCCGCGATCGCGGCGCTGCGGCTGGGTGTGTCGACCGATCCGGATGCGGACTATGGCCCGGTGGTCAGCGCCGCGCACAAGGCGCGGATCGAGGCCTATATCCAGATGGGCGTCGATGAAGGCGCCGAACTGGTCGTCGATGGCCGTGGCCATAAGCTGCAGGGCCATGAAGGCGGCTGGTTCGTCGGCCCGACCTTGTTCGATCATGTCACGCCGCAGATGCGCAGCTATCAGGAAGAAATTTTCGGGCCCGTCCTCCAGATCGTCCGCGCCGCCGATTTCGAAGCAGCGCTGCGGCTGCCCTCGGAGCATCAATATGGCAATGGCGTTGCGATTTTCACGCGCAACGGCCATGCGGCGCGCGAATTCGCCGCCCGCGTCAATGTCGGCATGGTCGGCATCAACGTGCCGATCCCGGTGCCCGTCGCCTATCACAGCTTTGGCGGCTGGAAACGATCGGCCTTTGGTGACATCGGCCAGCATGGGCTGGAAGGCGTGCAATTCTGGACAAAGCGCAAGACGATGACCGGCCGCTGGCCCGATGGCGGCGCTGGCGATACCGGCAGCGCCTTTGTCATTCCGACGATGGGGTAAAAGATGATTTTTGAAACCATAGTCGTTGAACGGCATGACGCCGTCACGCTCGTCCGCCTCAACCGGCCACAGGCGCTAAATGCACTGAATGCCGCGGTGCTCATCGACCTGATAACGGCCTTTGCCGCCTATGATTCCGACCCGGGACAGCGTTGCCTTGTGCTGACTGGCAGCGACAAGGCCTTTGCCGCCGGCGCCGATATCAAGGACATGGCCGACCAGAGCTTTGCCGCCATGTACGGCAGCAATTTCTTCCAGGGCTATGAGCGGGTGACAGCCACAAGGAAGCCCTGGATCGCCGCCGTCAACGGCTTTGCGCTCGGCGGCGGCTGCGAGCTGGCAATGATGGCCGATATCCTCATCGCCGGCGACAATGCCAAATTCGGCCAGCCCGAAATAAAACTCGGCGTCATCCCGGGCATGGGCGGCTCGCAGCGGCTGGTGCGCGCCATCGGGAAGGCCAGGGCCATGGAAATGTGCCTGACCGGGCGGATGATGGACGCGGCCGAGGCGGAGCGTTCGGGGCTGGTGGCGCGCGTCGTGCCGGCCGCCGATCTGATCGCCGAAGCGCTGAAAACCGCCGCCGCCATCGCTGCGATGCCGCCGCTTGCCGCCATCGCAGCGAAGGAAGCCATCAATGCGGCGTTTGAAATGCCGCTGTCGCAAGGGATCAACTTTGAACGCCGGCTGTTCCACGGCCTGTTCGGCTCGGCCGATCAGGCCGAAGGCATGGCGGCGTTCATCGCCAAGCGTCCGGGCGTCTGGTCCGGAAAATGAGCGTCATCGCGTTTATCGGCGTCGGCAATATGGGCGGCGGCATGGCCGCCAATCTGGCCAGGGCGGGGCATGACCTGCGGGCCTTTGACCTGTCGGCAGAGGCGCTTGCACAGGCGGTTGCCACTGGCTGTGCCGCCGCCAGCAGCGCCGCTGCTGCGGCGACCGGGGCCGATGCCATCATCACCATGCTGCCAGCCGGCGGCCATGTGCGCGCCGTATATGAAGGCGAATTATTTGCAGCCGCCGGCCCAGCGGCAATCCTGATCGATTGTTCGACCATCGATGTCGCCACTGCCAAAGCAATTGGCGAGGTGGCGACGGCGCGCGGCCTCGCCATGGTCGACGCACCGGTATCGGGTGGTACCGCCGCGGCCGATGCCGGCACATTGACGTTCATGGTCGGCGGGCCCGATCCCGCCTTTGCCGCCGCCCGGCCGTTGCTCGAAAACATGGGCAAGACCGTGATCCATGCCGGCGGCGCAGGCATGGGCCAGGCGGCAAAGATCTGCAACAACATGATCCTTGGCGCAACCATGATCGCCACCGCCGAAGCCTTTGTGCTGGCCGAAAAGCTGGGGCTCGATGCCCAGACCTTCTTCGACATCAGTTCAAAGGCAAGCGGTCAAAGCTGGTCGATGACCAGCTATTGCCCCGTCCCCGGCCCCGTCCCCACATCGCCCGCCAACCGCGACTATGCCGGCGGTTTTGCCTCGGCGCTGATGCTGAAGGATCTGAAACTGGCGATGGCAGCGGCAACAGGCGCCGGCGCCAGCGTGCCAATGGGGGCAGAGGCCGCAGTGCTTTACCAGCTATTCGCCAACAACGGCGGCAGCGACCTGGATTTTTCCGCAATCGTCAGGTTCCTGCGCGGCTGAAAAACGCGGGGCTTGCCCGCTTCATCCGTCCGCTGCGGTGCAAAAATTTGCTGCGGCACCCTGCTGCCATGGCGTTTTTTTGCGGTCCGGTTTAAAGGCCGCCCACCATGTCACAGCCGATCACCGTCGCCTTGCCCAAGGGCCGTATATTGAAGGAAGCGCTGCCGCTGCTCGCCCGCATTGGTATCGTGCCCGAGCCGGCGTTCGGCGACGAAAACAGCCGCAAGCTGATGTTTGCAACCAGCCGCGACGATGTCCGCATCATCCGCGTGCGATCCTTTGATGCCGCGACTTTTGTGGCCTTTGGTGCTGCCGAAATCGGTATCGCCGGTAATGATGTGCTGATGGAATTTGGCTTTACCGAACTTTATGCGCCGGTCGATCTGGGCATTGGCCGCTGCCGGCTGTCGGTGGCCCGGCCGGCCAGCCTGGTCGAGGACAGCAGCCGGCTCAGCCATGTGCGCGTCGCCACCAAATATCCGGGCATCACCCGCCGGCATTTTGCCGCCGCCGGCATCCAGGCCGAAATCATCAAATTGAACGGCGCCATGGAACTGGCGCCGCTGTGCGGGCTGGCCAGCCGCATCGTCGATCTGGTCTCGACGGGAAAAACTCTGGCTGAAAACGGCCTTGTCGAAACCGAGATCATCGCCGCCATATCCTCGCGCCTGATCGTCAACCGCGCAGCGTTCAAGACGCACCCGGCGGTCGGGCCGATCGTTGCTGCCATCCGCAGCCTTGTGGAAACGCCCGATGCCGCAGCGGCTTGACGCGGGCGATCCGGGCTTTCAAGCGGCCTTTGCGGCGCTGGTAGATGCCCGGCGCGACAGCGATAATGATGTGGCCGCCGATGTCGCTGCGATTATCGCCGATGTGCGGCTTCGCGGCGATGACGCCGTCGCTGCACTTACCGCAAAATTCGACCGCGTCGATCTTGCGGCTGAGGGCTGGGAGATTCCGGGCGCGGCGCTAGATACAGCGCTTGCCGGCCTGTCGCCCGATCTGCGCAGCGCGCTTGAACTCGCCGCCGATCGCATCCGCGCCTTTCATATTCGGCAACGGCCGACCGACAATGACCTGACCGATGCCGCCGGCGTGCGGACCGGCGTGCGCTGGTCGGCGGTCGATGCCGCCGGGCTTTATGTACCGGGTGGCCGCGCTGCCTATCCATCATCGGTGCTGATGAACGCCATTCCGGCGGTCGTTGCCGGCGTCCAATCGCTGATCATGGTCACGCCGACGCCGGGCGGGGTGGCCAATCCGCTGGTGCTGGCGGCGGCGCGGCTGGCGGGTGTTTCGCGGGTCTTTCGCATCGGCGGTGCCCAGGCGGTCGCGGCGCTGGCCTTTGGCACGGCGCAGATCCCATGTGTCGATGTCATCACCGGCCCCGGCAACGCCTGGGTGGCCGAGGCCAAGCGCCAGTTGTACGGGATCGTCGGCATCGACATGATCGCCGGCCCGTCCGAAGTCGTCATCGTCTCGGACGGCGGCAGCGACCCTGAATGGATCGCCGCCGATCTCCTCGCCCAGGCCGAACATGACCCGGTGGCGCAATCGATCCTGATCACTACCAGCGCTGCTGAAGCCGATGCGGTCGCTGCCGCCGTCGATCGTCAGCTGACGACGCTGGCCACAGCGGCGGTGGCGGCGGCAAGCTGGCGCGATTTCGGCATCATCATCACCATCCCGGCCCTGGCGGCGGCGCTGCCGTTGCTCGATGCGCTCGCCGCAGAACATGTCGAATTGATGGTCGATGACCCGGAATGGCTGTTTTCAAGGCTCCGCCACGCCGGATCGGTGTTCCTTGGCCGGCATACGCCCGAAGCCGCCGGCGATTATCTGGCGGGGCCCAATCATGTGCTGCCAACGGGCCGCCGCGCCCGCTTTGCCTCGGGGCTGTCGGTCGTCGATTTCATGAAGCGCACAACCTTCCTTGATTGCGGCGTCGATGGCCTTGCCGCCATCGGCCCTGCGGGGGCAGCGCTCGCCGATATGGAAGGGCTGGCTGCGCATGCCGCCTCCATCCGCCGTCGGCTGGCAGGGGCATAGCCAGCATGTGCCCTGTTCGCCACACCGCCGGCCGCAACAGGCCATGGCCCCGACCATCATCCGATCAGGACCCCGTATGAAACCGCAGACCATGCGCAAAGTGCGCCAATTTCACCATTATCTCGGGATTTTCTTTGCCCCCGCGATCTTTTTTTTCGCAGCGACGGGCAGTTATCAGGTGTTTCGCCTGCAACAGGCCAGCGGCTGGGGCGGCGCCGAACCGCCTGCCGCGATGGCCTTCATGGCCAGCGTCCACACCGATCAGGCCCGCCCAAAAATCGAGGCGCCAAAGCCCGCCGAGGCAAGGCGGCCGATCGATCCGGCGCGCGCCGCCGAACGCGATGCCCGCAAGCGCCGCACCCTGCCGCTGAAGATATTCACCCTGCTGATGGGCATTGCCCTGATGCTGTCATCGCTGCTGGGGGTCGTGATTGCGTTGAACATCGCGTCGATGCGGCGCGCCTCGGTGATGCTGCTGGTCGCCGGCAGCGTGTTGCCGCTGTTGCTGCTGGCCTGATCGCTACCAGGTCCCGGGCACTTCGCGCTGCACGCTGTCGAGCCGGTCGGGCACCAGCAATTTGCGCTCGGCGGCGCCGCCAACAGACTGGGCGCGTGCTTCGCTGCTGATCGGCGCGCAGCTGCGGCCCGCCAGCGCATCGAGCGCGCCCCTTGTCGACGCTTCCTGCGGGTCACCCATTTGCAGGCCCAATTGGTCATCGGCCTTGCAACTGGCAGCGATTGTGCCGGCAAGACCGTTGTAATAATTGCCGGCGCGCTCGCTGTTCTGGGTGGCAAAGGCAACCACCCGCAGGCGATCGTCGCACGCCGCCAGATCAAGGCCGATCTGGCCGACCGGCTTGCCAAAGGTGTTGCCGCCGACCAGCACGGCATTGGCGCGCAGATAGGGAATAAAGGCGTTGATCACCAATTCACTGGCCGACGCGCTGGCACTGGTGGCGATAAAGGCGATCTTGACCGGCGCCACAGACTGCGCCTGGCGATTGAACTGGCGCGTCCGGTTGGAGGATGATTTTTCGGGGCGAAAACTGGTGTAGTTATAGACATCGCCGGCGCTGCGATTGTCGCCCAACAGGTCGCCCATCAGTTCGGCAATCGACACCAGACCGCCGCCATTATAGCGAAAATCGACGATGAACTGGCTGATGCCCTGGGCCCGGAAATCGGCAAAGGCGGCTCGCAAGGCGGGGTCGGCGGTCGAAATGAAAGTGCGCAAGTTGATATAGCCGACCCTTGTGCCGTCATTGTCGATGATTCGTGTGCCGAACCGCGATGACACGGGCGCAATCGAAAATTCCGCCTTGGTCACTGAAACGAAGCGCGAGCCGGCGCTGTCGTTGATCCGCAGCAGGCGGGTGACACCGGCTGTCGAGGGCCCGAGCGCCGTTGAAACCCCGGCCGAACCTTCCGTGATGATGATTTCATTGACGCTGCGCATATCGGCCATGGTCGTGCCGATGGCGAGGATTTCGGTGCCGCGATCCAGCCCCGCCGCCAGCGCCGGTGCGCCTTCATAGGCATCGGCGACCAACACCCGCCGGGCCACCGCATCGGTCTGGATGCGGATGCCAAAGGCCGCCGTGGCACCCGAATTGTTGAAAGCGTTTTCTTCGGCAATCGACGTCAGATAGGTGAAAAAGCGATCGCGGCCCTGGCCTCGCGCCGTTGCGGTCAGGGCATCGATATAGGCGGTAACCGATGTATAAGCCGAAGGATCAAGGCTGGCCGGCAGGGTTTCGGGGAACAGATACCATTCCCGCAATTGCGCCGCCGCCCAATCCTGTCGAGTCCGCAATGAGCAGGTTTGCGGAGCAGGGCCCGGCGAAGGCGCTGTCTGCGCGGTGCTGTTACCACCGGGCGATGGCGCGCTACCGCCGCATCCCGCAAGGCCCAACGCCGCCGCCAGCGCCAGTGTCAAAGCCCTGTCGAGGAACGAAAATCTGGGCACATCAAATCCTGTCGAACGGCAGATCAACGCCTGCCAGCGGTTGTTGTCGCCAGCGCAAGGGATAGCCGCAGGCGCGCCCGTTGCAAGACGTTTGTTGCATTCGATGCCGCGTGGATGGCTTGCAATGCGGCCCCAAGCCTTTCACAAGACCGGCATCATGGTTACCCAATTCAGGCTTGGAACCCGGGGTTCCCCACTAGCCCTGGCCCAGGCCCGACTGACGGCGGCGGCGCTGGCATCGGCCCATGGCTGGGCGGCGGATTTTGCTGAAATCATCGTCATCTCGACAACAGGGGACCGGGTGCAGGATCGGCCGCTGGCTGAAATCGGCGGCAAGGCGCTCTGGACGAAGGAATTGGATGCAGCGCTGATCGACGGGCGCATCGATTGCGGCGTGCATTCGATGAAGGATGTCGAAACCCGGCTGCGCGACGGGATCGCCCTGGCGGCCATGCTGCCGCGCGCCGATGTCCGCGAACGCCTGATCGGTGCCGACAGCATCGCGCAATTGCCGGCGGGTGCCCGTATCGGCACATCATCGCCGCGCCGGGCCGCGCAGCTGAAATCATTGCGCCCCGACATCGTCACCGAAATCCTGCGCGGCAATGTTGCGACCCGGATGGCCAAGGTCGATAGCGGCGTCATCGATGCAACCTTGCTGGCCGCGGCGGGGCTCGATCGGCTGGGCATTGCCGCAGGCGCGATCGTACCTGTCGAAACCATGTTGCCAGCCAGTGCCCAGGGCGCTGTCGGCATCACGGCGCGGGCCGGCGACACAGCGACGCTGGCGTTGCTCGCGGCGATCAATCACGGCGATACCTTTGCAGCGGTCGGCATTGAACGCGGTTTTCTGGCGGCATTGGGCGGCACCTGCCACAGCCCGGTGGCGGCGTTGGCCATCATCACCGCCGACCGGGTGATGTTTCGGGCCGAAATCATGACCGAAGACGGCAGCGAAATCGAGGCAGGCGATTTTGAAAGCGCATTATCCGATGCGCCGGCGCTGGTTGCCGCGCTCGCCGCCGACATGCTCGCCGATGCCAGCCCGGGCTTGCGCGGGCTGTTCCACCCGGGCTGATCGCCATGCGCCTGCTGGTCACCCGGCCGCAGCCCGGCGCCGCTGCAACGGCGGCACGGCTGCAGGCGGCTGGTCATGATGCCGTCGTCATGGCGTTGCTGGCCATCGAACCGATCGCCTGGTCCCGTCCCGTAATGTTGCCCGATGCGATCATGCTGACCAGTGCTGCGGCGGCGCGGCTGGCAGGTCCCCACCCCGACCTGTTGGCCCTGCCCTGCCATGTCTTGGGCAGCGCCACCGCCGAGGCAGCGCGCACGGCGGGCTTTTGCGACGTGCGCGCGGGTGGCGGCACGGTTCAGCAGGTCATCGATACGCTCGCCGGCAGCATCCTGCATCTGGCCGGCGAAGACCGCACCGCTGTCAAGGTGCCAACGCCGGTCACGCTGATCGTGGTGAATGTTTACCGGGCGCGGCTGTTGCCGCTGGCGTCTGCGCCCGCCGTCGATGGCGTCCTCCTCTACAGCGCCCGCGCCGCCCGGCATTTTGCGGCCGAAAGCGACCGCCTTGGGGGCGACCGCCACCGCGTGACGCTGTTCGCGCTCAGCCCGGCCGTCGCCGCTGCGGCCGGTCGAGGCTGGCAGCGCGTCGTCACGGCCAAGGCGCCCGATGAACAGGCTATGCTGGCGGCGATCGCCGCGGCATGGCAATAGGGGCTGGTGAGGACCCCCATGGAAGCAGCCTTTGATCGCGGTGAAGTCGACCGCGCCAGCCTTGATGCCACCGAACGCCTGCGCGCGCGGCTTGCCGGCAAGCCGATTGTCGCGCCGCGCCCGCCACGGCGTCTGGCGCTGCCCTGGATCATCGTCGCGCTGCTGCTGGTGTTCGGCTTTGGCATGATCGCCAACCCATGGTTCGAGGCCAATGTCCGCTCGAACATGCCTTTTGCTTCACGGATCAAGGCATTGCCCGCGCCTGACACGGCGATTTCCGACCGATCATCGCCGCCGATCGCGCTGCCGGCCTTGCCGATACCGGCCGGCGTGCCAGCCGCCGAACGCCTGGCGCGCACCGAAGCCCGCATCGATACCAGCAGCGACCAGATCGCCCGCGCCGCCGATCGCATCGACAGGCTGACGGCCGATGTGGCGGCGCTGAGCGCCACCATCGCAGCACGGGAGGCCCACACAACCGCGTTGACCGCCGCTGCCACCACCGCCGCAGACCGCGCCCAGGCTATGCTGACGCTGGTGCTGGCGCGACGGGCCATTGACGCCGGCCGGCCGCTGGGGGCGCTCGATGCCCAGCTGCGGCAATCGTTCGAGGCACGTTACCCGCAGGCGGTTGGCCAGGTGCTGGCATTGGGCGCGGCGCCATTGACTCCGGCGATCCTCGCCCGGCGACTTGAAGGGCTGCGCGCCGTGATCGGGGTGCAGCAGGGCGCGGCCAGACAGATGGGCTGGTGGGAAACACTGACGACAACGATCAGCGCGACCGTATCGCGCCAGTCAAAAAGCGACCCAGGCGAACGCGCCATTGCCGCGATGGCAGAGGGCGATGTTGCCGGTGCAGCGGCGCAATTGCGCCGGCTGCCGCCACCGCGCCCGGCCGGCGTCAGCAATTGGCTGGCCGCGGCAGATCGCTGGCGGGCAGGGACGGCGGCGCTGGCGACGCTGGAAACAGCGACGCTGGTGCCGCTTGTGCTGCCATCAATGTCCGTTGCAGCGCCGGTTTCAGTGCCGCTTTCAGCGCCACCGGCTCTGACGCCGAACCCTGATCCGATCACCGCGACGCAGGCCCCGACGCGCCGCTGACTTTACCACTGTGGATGCGCATGCCAGAAGCAGCCAAGGGTTGACGACGGGGCCAGAGTGAAAATCGTTGCAGAGGCACGCAGACGCGGCGTTTTCAAAATGGCCGCGACCTATCTGGTCACGGCCTGGCTGGTGCTGGAAGTCGGCTATGTGCTGACCAACGTGCTGTCGCTGCCAAAGCCGGTGATGAAGGTGATTTTCGGCCTGCTGGTTGGCGTCTTTCCGCTGATGATCGCTTTGGCCTGGAATTTTCGGCTGACCGACGATGGCCTGTTGCGCCACCCGCCGGCCAGGGATGCAGGCGAAGCGGTATTTGGCGATGGTCATGCCGAACATCATGGCGGCGCCGGCGGCCATGGCGCGACGGTTGGCGGCATCGATCCACTGCCGATCATCTTTGGCGTCATGGGCCTTGGCGCACTGGTGCTGCTGGTGGTCATCAAGGGCTTTGGGGTCGGCGGCCCCGTTGATACCAGCCATGACGAAGCGCCAGCGGCGGTTGCCAGCGCCGCGGCACCCGTTCTGGCCACGGCCGAAACAGCGCCGCCGCGCGCGGCGCCATCGAACAGCATCGCTGTCCTGCCCTTTGACAATCTGTCGGGCGATGACAGCCAGTCATTCTTTTCGGATGGCCTGTCCGAAGAAGTACGCGGCGCGCTCGCAGGGGTTCAGGGCTTGCAGGTTGCGGCCCGTACATCGTCCAATGCATTTCGCGATGCCAAGGTCGATGTGGCGACGATCGCCGGCAAATTGGGCGTAGCCTATGCCATCGAAGGCAGCGTACGCCGGTCGGGCAACATCGTCAGGGTCAGTGCCCAGTTGATCGAGGCCAAAAGCGGCTTTGAACGCTGGTCGCAAACCTATGATCGCGAATTGAAGGATGTCTTTGCCATCCAGAGCGATATCGCAACGCGCGTCGCCGATGCCTTGAAAATCCAGTTATTGCCGCAGGAAACGGCCCGACTGGCCGGCTCGGCAAGCACAGGTCACGGCATTGCACCGGCAGCATTCGATGCGTTTTTACGCGGTCGGCAATTGTTCGATCTGGCCGGCGATGAAGCCACGCATCGCGCTGCCCTCGCCCAGTTCGATACAGCGATCGCCATCCAGCCGGATTATGCAGCGGCCCAGGCGGCGCGGGCGCGAACGCTTGCCGTCATCGCCGGCCAGTTCGAGATTGCAGCCAACACCGCCGCCACCAATGCCCTGGCGCTGGTCGCGGCGCGGCGCGCGGTGGCGCTGGCGCCCGAGCTTGGGGAGACACAGCTCGCGCTGGCCTATGTGCTGGCGCGAACCGGCTTTGATCTGAATGGCGCCAATGCCGCCTATGAAAAGGCGATATTGACCAGCGCCGGCAGTGCCGACGCGCTGATCAGCTATGGCACTTTTAACACGCGCGTCGGCGATGCGGCGCGCGGGCTGGCGGCGCTGGAACGCGCCGTGGTGCTCGATGGCTTCAATCCGCGCGCCTGGAAAGCCCTTGGCTCGGCCTATTATGTGGCGCGGCGCTTTGGCGATGCGCTGCCGCGCCAGCGCCGGGCGCTGCAACTCAGCCCGACCATGAGCGCCGGGCATTTCGATCTTGGCATTACCTTGATGATGTTGAACGACATGCCGGCGGCAAAGGCCGAATTTGAACGTGAAGGCCAGCGCTGGGCCAGGTTGACGGGCACCGCCATCATTGCCTGGCGGCTGGGCGACAAGACCGGATCGGATCAGGCGCTGGCGGCGCTGATCGCTGAAAATGGTGATACGGTGTTGTATCAGCAGGCGCAGATCAAGGCCCAGCGCGGCGATGGTGATGGCGCCATTGCTGCGCTGGAACGCGCGCTGTTGACGGGTGATTCGGGTTTGCTGCTGCTGCGCCGCGATCCGATGCTCGATCCCTTGCGCAAGGACCAGCGCTTTGCCCGGCTGGCGGCGCGGCTGTCGGTAGCGCGGCCCTAGAGCGTGATGACATTGTCAATTTGGCGTGATATTTACGTGGATAGCGGTGGCGAGGGGCCAGGCCGGGGAGACACATGATGCGCATGATCCATGTTTTGACAGCTTCGGCCATGCTGGCTCTGGCCCTGGCGGGCTGCACCCCGAGCAAACCCGGCACCGCCGCTGCGGAACCTGAAAATCTGAGCCGCGTGACAAACGAAGACCAGACAAACAAGGGCACCGACACCGTCACCACGACCGATGATCAGACCAACAAGGGTACCGACACGGTCACCACGACCGATGACCAAACCAACAAGGGTACCGACACCGTCACCACCACAGATGACCAGACCAACAAGGGCACCGATACGGTCGTCGAGGATAGCAGCAAATAGCTAGGCCGCCGCAACGAGCCGCCGATCGACGGCGCTATTTATTATTGGCCATGCTGGTCGTGATCCAGGGCACAAAGCTTCCAATGCGGGTATAAAGCGCCGGCTTGTCGACCGGACAGCCGGCGCGGCTGCGGCTGACCACGCCAATCAGGGTCGGCGTGTCGCGGCCATCGATATCTGCCGTCCAGACCAGCGGGCCGCCGCTGTCGCCCGAACATTGGCTGACGCCACTGCCGACGGCACACAGATCCGTGTCGGTAACGCTTTTGAATCCTGCATCAAGGCATTGCGAATTTGCCGCAATCGTCAACGGTACGAATTGCAGCGCGGCCGGAATCGAATAGCTGGTGCTGCTGGTGGTGCCCCAGCCGGTCAATGTCACCGGCGCGCCCTGACGCGGCTGGCTGGCTGGCAGGGCGATGATGGCGACGCTGCCGGCGACCAGCCTGACCGGCTTTGCCAGCTGGACGAGCGCGATATCATTCTGCACCAGATTGCGCTGATAATCGGGGTGGACGATCAGGCGTTTGATCGCGATCGATTGCAAGGCCGGGCTGTCGAGCCGCAAACTGCCAAAACGCACCAGCAGATTGGGCGGGATCAGCTGCGCCTTTTGATCGATTTCCATGCAATGTGCCGCTGTCACCACCCAATCCGGCGCAATCAGCGCGCCGCCGCACATATGCTGGCGCTGCCAGTCGGGACTGTTGCCGCCCTGTCTGATCAAGCTGCCGGCATAGCCGATCGACACTTGCCAGGGCGCAAATGTGGCATCCTTGCCGCCGATGATGCGCGTGCTGATGGCGTCATCGACGGGCGGGCAATCGGCATCATCATCGCATGCCGGCGGCACTGGAACCCCGGCAGCCGCGCCTGCACCAGCCAGCAACGACAGGACCGCGACGGGCAGCAGCAGCAGGGGATGAACACGCATCGGTACCTGATTCCTTATGGGGACTTGATCTGGCAACCGGCCGGAAGTGCGATTTTGGCGTTTGCGGGGACGACCTTTACCGTCGTCATCTGGGCAACGAAGCTGTTCACGGTCGCAATATCCCGCGTGCCATTGCCATTGCGCGCCGCCGCCAGCAGCCGTTGCAGCGAATTGGTCGAGCCGCTGAAATCGCGCGCGCCGTCTTGCCGCAAGACGCTGGTATCGATCGGCTGATCGGTCAACAGCAGCAGGAACTGGTTGCGATTGACGGCCGTGGCGCGCAGCGTGCGTTTGCGGATCGTTTCGCCGGGCGGCACAAGATCGCTGGCATTTTCAAGGCCGAGCGGCGCAATGCCAAGGTTGGGCGACAATATGATCAGGCTGGCATAGCGCGGCGTATCGGCAACATTGGTGATTTTGACCGACATCATGTCGCCGGACCGGATCTGCGGCTCACCCGCCGCCAGCGGCAATCGCGGATTATAGCTCTGGTCGATGCAATCATAGCTGAATGCCAGGCCGTCACTGCCGCTGCCGCCCGGCAGCGACGCCAGTGTAAAATATTGCACCAGTTTGCGCCAGGTTTCAGGCAGGCTGGTGGCCAACGCCGCGGAATCGACCGGGCTGCCGATGGCGGTACTATCAAAAGCACCGCGTAATTGCCAGCCGCCCGCTTCACTGGCGAGCACATAATCGGGGGCGTCGCTGACCATGGCAATGGAGGGCGCCGTGCCAAGGCTCTGGCTGATCACGGCGCGATCCCGAGCGTTGCCGCCATCTATGCGCAGCCGCACCGGCGCACCATTGGCAACATGGCTGATTTCCAGCGCCTGCAAAGTGTCGCCATGCGAGCCTGATGCCGATGCCTCCAATGCAGACGCCAGGGTCAACTCGGCGCGATCGAAACTTGCGGCCGTCACAATGCCGTTGCCAAGGCCCATATCGCTGTTGCGCAACGCGGCACCCGTGCTGCCAAACAGCCGATAGGATGATCCGATGGTAACGCCCGACAGCGTGCCCGCCGCCAGTGCCAGCTTCGTCGGGCTGGCGCCGGGGCGAGCGGCGACGATGCGCTGCTGCTGGGGCCGCAGCCCCAGAAACGGGGCTTGCAGCGCGCCTTCGCCGCTGACCGTCTGTTCGGCAAGCCTTGTGTCCGGGGACTGACCGGCCCGGCGTGTAACCAGCGTGGATCGGATGCGCGCCAGGATATCGGCATAGGCCGGTCGATCGAGCCCGGCCAAAGCCTCTTGCAAGGCCAGCGAAAACACCCCGTGCTGGACCCCGTCGACCGCCAGTTCGCGCGCCACCTCGCCATCGGCGGCGGCGGCGAAATGCACCCGATAGGCGTTGGTCGTGTGGGCGCGGGGGGCCGGCGGCTGGATGTCGCTGTTGGTGCCGGCCGGTGCCGGAGCGGCAGCGGGGACGGATCGGGTCTGGCCGGCGCGCAAATCATTCAGATCGCGCGTGCCGGTCCCCGAATTGCAGGAATCGAATATGGTGACGATGTTGACGCCGCGCGCTACCCCGGCATCGATCAGCCGGCCAAGATCGATATCGACAATATCGAACACGGCGCCATTGCGGGCGTCACTGGGCACGATCGTGCTGCTCAACCGATTGCGCTGCGTGCCGCTGGTATCCTCCACCTCTGCGCCATGGCCGGCGTAATAAAATAGTAGCGTATCGCCATCGGCAGCAGTGGCGATCTGTTCGGTCAGCGCCTGCAACAGCTGCGCGCGCGTGGCACAGGCATTGATCAGCGTCACAGACACGCCATCGGCAGACCGTGCCTCACAGGCATTTTTGGGATCGAGGGGCGGCATGGCAATCTGCCAGCGCTCGCCAAGAATCTTGCGGATCATCATGACATCATTGACCGCGCCCTGCAGATCCTTGACCGCCGGGTCGGGCGTTGCATAATCGTTGATGCCGACAAACAGGGTCCGGATGGCGGCATCGGCCGGGGTAGCGAGCGCCAAAGCCAGCGCCAAACCAATATTATAGCTTGCGCCGGGCATCCCTCACGGCACCGCAGCCAGCACGCCGGTCGGCAGCAATATGCCACTTTCGGTGCTGGAAAAATCGAATAGTGACGGGCGCTGCACCTTGAGTTTTGGCGCCGGGGGCGCCGCTTCATCGGCGAAATCGCGGCTCAGGCGGCGTTTGCCACTGGCGATCTCGGCGGCCAGACCAGGCACGCGATCGACCCCATAGCCGAGCCAGTCATCGACATCGATTTTTGGCGATCCCGGTGCCGCCAGCCCCTTTTCCAGCCCGTCGCGGACCAGCGCATAGGTCAGCACGCCATGGCCGAGGGCGCCATCCTCCAGCGCCACATCGGCGGCTTGCGTCGCGGTCAGGATGCGGATGCCCTTGTCAAAGGCCAATTGCCCCAGCCCGCGATCACCCATCGGGCCGGGCTTGAAACCGGGGACATCGACAATGGCGGCCGAATTACAGGCA
>JBBRIC010000001.1:0-64624 GCA_038221665.1 Sphingomonadales bacterium | reverse complement strand
GCGTCGGCGACCCGCGCTGCGCGATCGCCATCGTCATGGGCAAGACCGATCCCAACGCCCCCCGCCACGCCCAGCAGAGCCAGATCCTGGTGCCGCTCGATGCCCCCGGCATCACCAAGCTGCGGGCGTTGAATGTCTTTGGCTTTGACGATGCGCCGCATGGCCATTTCGAAGTCATCCTCGATAATGTCCGGGTGCCTGTATCGAACATGGTGCTGGGCGAAGGCCGCGGCTTTGAAATCGCCCAGGGGCGGTTGGGGCCAGGCCGCATACATCATTGCATGCGATCCATCGGTGCTGCCGAACGCGCGCTTGAAAAAATGTGCAAGCGGCTGAAATCACGCGTCGCTTTTGGAAAGGCGCTCAGCGAACACAGCCTCTGGCATGAACGCATCGCTGATTCGCGCATCGCCATCGAACAGGCAAGGCTGCTGACATTAAAGGCTGCCTATATGATGGATACGGTCGGCAACAAGGCAGCGTCGAACGAAATCGCCATGATCAAGGTAGTGGCCCCCAATATGAGCTGCATGATCCATGACATGGCAATCCAGGCCCATGGCGGCGGCGGCGTCAGCCAGGATTTCGGCCTCGCCAGCGGCTATGCCGGGCAGCGTACCTTGCGGTTGGCCGACGGCCCCGACGAAGTTCACCGCCAGGCGATCGCCAAGAATGAGCTGCGCCGCTACAATTAGGCGGCGTATTCCGCAGGACGGGCGGCGGAAATCGGCTTGCGCCCGGTGCCGCCCCCTGCTACCCGCGCCCCTCTACCGGTCGGGAGAAATTCCGGACACTTGGGCTGTGCGGCCATGGCGGAACTGGTAGACGCGCAACGTTGAGGTCGTTGTGGCCGAAAGGCCGTGGAAGTTCGAGTCTTCTTGGCCGCACCAGCCACAGTAACTTATTGACTTGCAATGATTTTTTAGCGTGCAAGCGATACTAGCCGCGTGTCCGCAGCTTTGCGGACGAAGGCCATCAAAGACCAGCTACGCCAGCAGGCCGAGGCTGCGCGCGATCGCAGGGCTTGATCGCAAGGCTTGATCGCAAGGCTCGATCGCAAGGCTCGATCGCAAGGCTCGATCGCCAGCGGGGTCGCCGTTGGGAAGCCAGGATCGAACAGCATCCCACAGGCCCTGCGGGACAATGGCTGGATACGCTCCGGGATAGCGCACACCCTTGTGGATGTTTTCGCGCAAATAGATTCGGTTTTTCAAAACAGGCAAAACGGCGCTGCCGCCGCGACGCAACGCGCTAGCCCGGAATACCAGCCCCTTGGTGCCAGGGTAACGCTGCACTTACGCGGCGCAGGGCCTGCCGCGGCCATGTGCGGCCTGCCTTACATGCGACGGCTTCCTCGAAATCCCGCCGCTAATATTTTATGCCATCCGATGCTGCGGTACGTGTACCGTCGGGCAGTCGTGCCACTTGGGGCGGCCAGGCAAAGTGGCCGGAGTTCGTGGTAACCAATCAGACTTTATCAAGGACCGCAGGGAATTGGCTTCGTGGCACGCGCCAGACAGCGCGGATCTGGGTCGATAATCGACCGGTTCGGGCCGAATTGTTCGGCAACGACCGGCTGAACGAGCACGGGCGGTCGCTGGCGAAGATGCAACCGATCGAGATCGGCAACGAACGCTCACGTGATCTGTTGCTCCGGCTCGATGCCAATGCAGCGGCGTTGGCGCGAACCTATATCGAAACTGCCGAGGCGTTGGAGCGCGAGCGGCCGATTGCCCCGGCGGCCAACTGGCTGATCGATAATTATCACATTGTCGAAAAACAGATTCGCAAGATCGTCGACGATCTGCCGCTGGATTTCTACCGACAGCTGCCCAAGCTGAGCGATGGTCCGCTGGCGGGCTTGCCACGCGTTTTCGGCATTGCCTGGGCCTATGTGGCGCACAGCGACAGCCTGTTCGATGCGGCACGATTCCGACAGTTTGTTGCGGCCTATCAGGAGATCACGGCGCTGACGATCGGCGAGCTATGGGCGCTGGCCATCTCGATTCAGCTGGTGCTCGTCGAAAATTTGCGGCGCCTGGCCGATCTTGCGATCCATGAGGAGCAAGACCGGACGCGCGCCGATGGGCTCGCCGATGCGCTGTTTGTCGCCGACAGCGATCTTGCGGCGTTGACCCTGCTGACCAGCGCTGCAGATGGGGTTGAATCGCTGGCTTTCGTCAGCCAATTGGCGCTGCGCCTGCGTGATATCGATCCGCGGAGTGAATTGGCGCGACGCTGGCTCGAGACGCAGGTCGCAGGCAGAGGCCAACGCATTGCCGAGGTCGATACGGCAGCACAGGCAGCGCTGATTGCGTCGACATCGTCGATTCGCAACGTCATCATCGCGATGCGGACAGTCGCCGAGACCGATTGGGGGGCGATGGTCGAGGCGCTCAGCCTTGCCGACGCGGTGCTGCGGCGTGGCAGCAATTTTGCCGCCATGGATTTTCCATCGCGCAATCTTTATCGCAACGCTCTTGAGGAATTGTCGCGCGGATCGGATTATGCCGAGGACGCCGTTGCCGAGCGGGCGCTGGTCCTGGTTCGCAAGCGCACCACCGAAAATGCCAGCGACAAGGACCCGGGGATGTTCCTGATCGGCGCGGCGCGGGCCGAGCTGGAAGAGGACATCGGCTATGTGCCGCCGGTCGAGACCCGGCTGGCGCGGCAGCTGCGCAGCGGCGGCATCCCTTTGTATATCGCCAACATCCTGGCAATCGCATTGATACTCACCCTGCCGCCGCTGGCGGCGCTGGAGGGCGTCAAATGGTGGATGCTGCTGCTGATCGTACCGGCGCTGCTGGTGGTGACGACCGAGACCGCGACCGCCGTCGTCAATCGGGTGATGGCGACATTGCTGGCGCCGCGCATCATTCCGGGCCTGGAGCTTGAGGAAGGGATAGCGCCCGAACAGTGCACGCTGGTCGTGGTGCCGGTGCTGATGGGGGCCGACAGCCGGGTCCGGGAAGAAATCGGCAATCTCGAAGTGCATCATCTGGCGACGCGCGAGGCATCGGTTCACTATGCCGTGCTGTCGGATTTTGCCGATGCCGACAGCGAAACCCTGCCCGGCGAGGCCGAACGGCTGGCACGCGCGCATGCGGCGGTGGCGGCCCTGAACGCCCGCTATCCGGTAGCGGACGGGGCGCCGCGGTTCATGTTCCTGCACCGGCGCCGTCTGCATAACCCGTCCCAGGGCTGCTGGATGGGGTGGGAGCGCAAGCGCGGCAAGCTGCACGAGCTGAACCGATTGCTGCGCGGTGCGACAGACACCTCCTATGTCGCGGCCGATGGCGGATCGCCCCGGGTTCCGACCCGGGTGCGCTATGTCATCACCCTTGATGCCGATACCCAGCTGCCGCTCGGCACGGCGCGGCGGATGGTGGGCAAGATGGCGCATCCGCTCAACCGGCCGCGCTTCGATGTCGGGCTGCGGCGGGTGGTGGCGGGCTATGGCATCATGCAGCCTCGCGTGACCATCGCGCTGCCAACAGGGCGCGGCCGAACACGCTTCGAGGCGCTGGCTGGCGGGCCGGCGGGAATCGATTCCTATGCCGCGGCAGCGTCGGATCTCTATCAGGATCTGATCGGTGAAGGCTCGTTTACCGGCAAGGGCATCTACGAGATCGACAACTTCCTTGCTTCGATGGCGCGGCGGGTTCCCGATAACTCAATGCTGAGCCATGACCTGTTCGAAGGGATTTTCGTTCGCGCCGGGCTGATCTCCGATGTCGAACTGGTCGAAGATTTTCCGACACGCTATGATGCCGCGGCGCGCCGCCAGCATCGCTGGGTACGCGGTGACTGGCAGCTGCTGCCCTGGATTTTTGGGCGCAGGGCAAACGAAGCAGAGCGGCTACCGGGGACCGGGCGCGCCAAAATGCTCGACAATCTGCGGCGGTCGATGGCGGCGCCAGCAATCGTGGTGGCGCTGGCCAGCGGCTGGTTCATGCCGCTGGCGACGGGGGTGGCGTGGACGATCGCCTTGCTGGTCATCATCGCCATCCCGCCGCTGCTGCCGCTGCCATCGCTGTTCCTGGCGCCGCGCCGGCGCAATGTGGCGTTAAAGGCCCATCTGCGGGACATCGCCGGCGATGTGCGGACGGCATTCAGCCATGTCGCAATGCAGCTGGTGATGGTCGCCGACCAGGCCGTGCGGATGATCGATGCGATCACGCGGACGCTGGTGCGGCTGGTGCAACGGCGACGGTTGCTCGAATGGACGACGGCGGCTTCGGCGAGCGCGGGGCCCGACCGGAACATATGGCAGCTGTACCGCTTCATGGGCCAATCGGTGGGGCTGATGCTGTTGGCGGCGACGCTGGCGCTTTGGCGTGATGCAAATATATGGCCGCTGCTCTGGCCGCTGCTGCTGGCGTGGCTGGCGGCCCCGGCCGTGGCCTGGTGGTTGAGCCGACCCCAACCGGTTGCGACGGCGCCGCAGCTGGACACCGCCGAACGGGCACGCTTCGACGCGGTGGCGCGGCAGACTTTTGCGTTCTTCACAACGCATGTCACTGCCGAACATAATCATCTGCCGCCCGATAATATGCAGGAGGTGCCGGTGCCGGTGGTCGCCGGGCGCACGTCGCCGACCAACATCGGGCTGTATTTGCTTGTCGTGGCGACAGCGCGCGAACGCGGCTGGCTGGAACCGACGGCGGCGCTCGACCGGCTCGAAGCGAGCTTTGCAACACTGGCGCGGCTGGCGAAGCATCGCGGGCATTTCTACAATTGGTATGATACCCGCGATCTGCGGGTGCTCGATCCGCCCTATGTATCGGCGGTCGATAGCGGCAATCTGGCGGGGCATCTGATCGCGCTGGCCAACATGCTGGCGGATTGGACCGATGCAGACAGCGTTGCGCGGGCAGGCCTGTTGGCGACGACGGCCCGGGCGATGGCGATGGCGATGGATTTTGCGTTTCTTGTCGATCCCGAACGCCAGCTGCTGTCGATCGGTTGGTCGGAGGCCGACAATCGCCGTGACGAGAGCTGTTATGATCTGCTCGCGTCCGAAGCCCGGCTGGCCAGCCTGTTCGCGATTGCCAAGGGCGATATCAAGGCGAAGCACTGGTCGCGGCTGGGCCGCAGCGCGACGGCGGTGGCCGATGCGTCGGTCTTGATCTCATGGTCGGGATCGATGTTTGAATATCTGATGCCGTCGCTGGTGATGCGGGCCCCCGACGGCAGCCTGTTGGAGATATCCAACCGGCTCGTCGTCGACCGGCAACGCGACTATGCACGGGCTGCGGATGTGCCATGGGGAATTTCGGAATCGGGCTATAATGCCCGGGATCCCGAACAAACGTACCAATATTCCAATTTCGGCGTGCCCGGGCTTGGTCTGAAGCGCGGGCTTTCGGACAATCTCGTGATCGCGCCCTATGCGACGGGGCTGGCGACCATGGTGGATGCGGCGGCGGCGCTGGCCAACCTTGATCGACTGGAATCGATCGGCGGCCGCGGGGAATTCGGGTTTTACGAAGCGATCGATTTCACCCCGGCGCGCCTGCCCGCTGGAGCTCGCCATGCCGTCGTGCGCAGTTATATGGCGCATCATCAGGGGATGGCATTGCTGGCGATTTGCAACATGCTCGATGGTGGCCGGTTGCGGGACGCCTTTCATGCCGAACCGATGATCAGGGCGACGGCGCTGCTGCTCCACGAACGCCCCCCGCGCGGCGTTGGCACGTTCAATCCGCGTGCCGAGGAAGCCGTGCTTGCAGCGACCGACCGGCCCCCGCCAACGGGGACGAGCCGCAGCTATGGCACTCGGGCGGAAGCGGTGCCGCCAGTGCATTTATTGTCGAACGGCCGTTATTCGGTGCTGCTGACCAGCGCCGGATCGGGACGCAGCAGCTGGCAGGGCTTGTCGATCAACCGCTGGCGCGAAGACCCGGTGGTCCATGGCCATGGGTCGTGGATTTATGTGACCGATGAGGCGGCGCGACAATCATGGAGCGCGACGCTGGCGCCGCTGGGGCCGCAGCCGAGCGATTACACGGCGATCTTTGCCGAAGGGCGCGCCGAGTTTCATCGCAGCGACGGCACGTTGACAACGACGACCGAGGTCCTGATCTCCCCCGAAGACGACGCCGAAGTGCGGCGGGTGTCGCTGGCCAACCGGGGCAGCAGCGCGCGACGGATCGCCTTGACCTCGGCGATCGAGCTGACATTGGGCGCGCAAGCGACCGATATCGCGCATCCGGCGTTTGCGCGGATGTTCATTGCAACCGAGGCGATGCCCGATGGCGTGCTGATCGCGCACCGGCGACCGCGAGGGCCCGATGATCCGGCGATCTGGGTGGCGCATCTGGCGGTAATCGAAGGGACGAGCACCGCGCCGATCGCCTGGGAAACCGATCGGAGCGCCTTTATCGGGCGCGGCCGATCCACCGCCGATCCGATCGGCCTTGAGGGGACGCTGGCGGGACATGCCGGCACGGTGCTCGACCCGATGCTGGTCCTGCGCGCGCCGGTGCTGGTGCCGCCGGGCGGGACCGTCAAGGTGGCGTTCTGGACGATCGCTGCCGCCACGCGCGCCGCGCTGCTCGACGCGGTCGGACGCCATCGCGATCCCAGTGCCTATGATCGTGCCCAGGTCGGGGCATGGACACAGGCGCAGATCGAGCAGCGATTTCTGGGGCTCGAAGCGGGCGATGCAGCGGATTTTCAACAGCTCGCGGGGCATATCGTCAATGCCGGCACCGTCTTGGCGCCGCCGCCCGAAATTGTCGCAGCGGCGGCGGGCCCGCAATCGGCGCTATGGGTGCACGGCATTTCGGGGGATGTGCCGATCGTCATCCTGCGTATCGACGACCCGCGCGATATCGGCTTTGTGGACGACATGCTGCGCGCCTTTGAATTCTTGCAGGCCCGGTATCTGGCGTTCGACCTCGTCATCCTGAACGAGCGCAAGGCCTCGTATATCCAGGATTTGCAGAATGCCATCGATGATGCGGTGCGGGTGGTACGGGCGCGCCCGGCGCCGCCGGGCGTACGCGGCGCGGTGTTCCGGCTGCGCAGCGACCTGATGCTCGAACAACAGGTGGCAACCCTCAGGGCGCTGGCACGGGTGGAATTGCTGGCGCAACGCGGCAGCCTGCGCCGGCAGTTGCAGCGATTGGACTTGCTGGAGGCAGCGACGCCAGCGGCCGCCCCGGAAGCGCGCGCGCCAGCGCCACCACGGGCCGGGCGGCCAGCGGACCCCGACCTGCCCCGGCAGGAATCGCTCGAATTCTGGAACGGCTTTGGCGGCTTTCACGCCAATGGCCGCGAATATGCGATGATCCTCCATGGCCGCGAAACCACACCGGCGCCGTGGATCAATGTCATCGCCAACCCCGATTTCGGCTGCCAGGCCAGCGCCGACGGTTTAGGCGCAATCTGGTCGTTGAATGCCCGTGAAAACCAGCTGACGCCCTGGTCGAACGATAGTGTCGCCGATCCATCGGGGGATGCGCTTTATATCCGCTGCCGGGATGCGGGGCATGTCTGGTCGCCGACAGCCGCGCCGGCCGGGGCCGCAAGAACGGTAGGCGGCGCCCGGATCGCGCGGCACGGCTTTGGCTATAGCCGCTATCATGGCGTCGCCCATGAGATCGAGACCGACCTGCTTGTCCATGTGCCGCTGGACGCGCCGCTGCGACTGGCCCGATTGACGCTGCGCAACCTGTCGGATGTACCCCGCGCGCTGTCGGTAACGGGCTATGCCGAATGGGTGCTTGGCCAGGCGCGCGCCACCACGGCGGCGCATATCGTCACCGAGCACGACAGCGAGACAGGCGCGCTGTTCGCGCGCAATCCTTTCAACGCCGAAACCGGATCACGAATCGCCTTTGCCGATCTTGATGGCCGCCAGACGAGCTGGACCTGCGACCGCGCGGCATTTCTGGGGCGCGGTGGCAGCATGGCGGCGCCGGCGGCGCTGCAGCACGATGTGCCGCTTTCAGGGGCCTGCGGGGCCGGGATCGATCCGTGCGCTGCGCTTGCAACCGAGGTGACGCTGGCGGCGGGTGCAGCGTGCGAGATCGTCTGGATCATCGGCCAGGCTGTCGACCGCGAGGCGGCGCGGGCGCTGGTGCTTGATTGGCGGTCACGGGACCTGGATGCCGAACTGGCCAGAACCGATGCGCATTGGCGCGCAACCCTTGGCACCGTCGAGGTGCGGACGCCCGATCGCGCCATGGACATCATGCTCAACGGCTGGCTGTTGTATCAGGTGCTCGGTTGCCGGGTGTGGGGCCGTGCGGGCTTTTATCAGGCCAGCGGCGCCTATGGCTTTCGCGACCAGCTCCAGGATGGCGGGGCGCTGCTGTTGCCGCGGCCCGATCTGGTGCGGCCGCACCTGTTGCGCGCGGCGGGGCGACAGTTTCGTGAAGGCGATGTCCAGCATTGGTGGCTGCCCGAAAGCGGCCGTGGGGTGCGCACGCGCATCTCCGACGATCGCGGCTGGCTGGCAATTTCGGTCGCCGATTATGTCGATGTCACGGGGGACGCCACAATTCTGGAAACGCCGATCGCGTTTCTTGAAGGGCCGTTGCTGGCGCCGGGCGAGCATGATGCGTTTTTCCTGCCGGGAACGAGCAGCGACGCACCGTCGCTTTACGAACATTGCGCCCTGGCGCTTGACCAGTCGATCGCGATGGCCGGGGCGCTGGGGCTGCCGCTGATCGGCGGCGGGGACTGGAACGACGGCATGAACCGTGTCGGCGAGGGCGGCGAGGGCATGAGCGTCTGGCTTGGCTGGCATCTCATCCACGCTATCGAGCGCTTTGCGCCGATCGCTGCGGCACGCGAACCCGCACGCGCAGCGCGCTGGCGGGCGCATGCAGCCGGATTGGCAATTGCGATCGAAGCCGTGGCATGGGACGGCGAATGGTATCGGCGCGCCACTTCTGACGCTGGCACCTGGCTCGGATCGAAGGACAGTGACGAGTGCCGGATCGATTCGATCGCGCAGACCTGGGCGGTGCTGAGCGGCGCCGGGCTGCCCGAGCGCCAGACCATTGCGATGGCTTCGATGCGCCGGCATCTCGTTGATCGCGACGCACGACTGGTGAAGCTGTTCACCCCGCCATTCGATTCAACGGCACACGACCCAGGCTATATCCGCAGCTACCCGCCGGGTCTGCGCGAAAATGGCGGGCAATATAGTCATGCCGCGATGTGGACGATCCTGGCGTCGGCGCGCATGGGCGATGGCGACGGGGCGGTCGATTTGTTCGATCTGCTCAACCCCATCAATCACGCCCGCACCGCCGGGGCAGCGATGCACTACCGGGTAGAGCCCTATGTCGTCGCAGCCGATGTCTATTCGGTGGCGCCAAATGTCGGGCGCGGCGGCTGGACCTGGTACACCGGCGCGGCCGGATGGATGTTCCGGGCCGGTATCGAAGGCATCATCGGACTGCGCAGGCGAGGCCAACGGTTACGTCTGGCGCCTTGTCTGCCGGCCGAATGGCCGGAAATCGACCTGACGCTGAGGCTCGGCAACAGCGAATATGCGATTAACGTTCGCCGCGCGGCGACAGGGGTGGCGACAGGGGCGGCGACACTGGACGGGGTGACGCTGTCGATTGTCGAAGGCGCTATCGAATGGGACATCACCCAAGGCAAGCATCGCATCGATCTGATAATCCCGCTGTCGATGTCGAATTGAGGTTAAACCGGAAATCTAAAAAAACTGCACAGCAGATCGCAGCTACAAGAGGCCTCGTGCTGCATTCGGCAGCGAATGGCAACGTCTGAGAGCCACCGGTGGGCAGTTTCTGAGGTCCTGCACCCAATTTGGCCGGTTGGACCAAATATTTCAGCGACAGGGGCAATCGAATCGATTGGGTGCAGGGCCTACCGGCCCTGCCCGCCGGAGGCGCTTGAAATAGCAAAAAAACACTCTCGACGATATTTCTATGCCCTCTAAAGCATGATGACATCAGGTAGCATCACCATGATTGCCCTGTGGGCAACCCCTGCGGGGCGGTGTTGCTTTTGGCGCATGGCGGCGTCAAATGTCGGCAGCGATGCGCTGCATCGCTGCTTTCCGCGCTCCTTGCCACGCACCAAAATCAACACCGTCCTGGCAATCCGACCTGATGTCATCACGCTCTAAAATGGTTTGACGATGACAAGGATGATGATGGCGATCGTCGCCAGCGACGGGATCTCATTGGCCAGGCGCAGGGTTTTTTCGGCATAAGGGCGCTGGCCGTTGGTGAATTTGTTCGTCACGCCGATCAGCCAGCCGTGAAAGCCCGAGAGGCCAAGCACCACCAGCAGCTTGGCCCAGAGCCAGAGCGGCCAGCCAAGCTGAAACCCGAGCGCGATGCCCAAGACCCAGACGATGATGAGGCCAGGGTTGAGAATGATGCGCTTCAACCGTTGGCAGCGCTCGCTCCACAGCTGATTGTCAGCCGAGCCTGTCGGTACCTGATGCCAATAGACCAGAAACCGCGGCAGCATGAACAACCCCGCCATCCAGAAAATCACGAAAATGACGTGCACGGCCTTGACCCAGGGGTAGCCATCGCCGAGCCAGCCGACCGCTGCGTCCATCCCCATCAAAGCGGTTTGCGCAGCAGCGCCAGCAGTTGTTCGACATGCGCAATCGGTGCATCGGGCAAAATGCCATGGCCCAGATTAAAAACATGCGGCCGGCTGTCAAAGGCGCTCCGAATACGGGTCACTGCCGTTGTCAGCGCTTCGCCGCCGGTTATCAATGCCAGCGGGTCGAGATTGCCCTGTACCGGCATGCCGGGCGGCAGCATGGCATCGGCCCAGCCGGGATCGATGGTTTCGTCAAGGCCAATGGCATCGACGCCGGTCTCTGCCGCATAGGCTGCGAGCTTTGCGCCGGCACCTTTGGGAAAGCCGATGATCGGCACATCGGGATGGCGCAGCATCAGGCGGCCGACAATATCGATCGTCGGCGCGATGACCCAGCGTTCAAATTGCGCCGGCGACAATGTCCCCGCCCAGCTATCGAACAATTGCACCGCCTGCGCGCCGGCGTTGATCTGGCCCGACAGATAATCGACCGTTACAGCAACGATCCGATCGATCAGCTGCTGGAATTGTTCGGGGTTGCGATAGGCCAGCCGCCGCGTTTCGGATTGATCCTTGCTGCCATGGCCGGCAACCATATAGGTCGCAACCGTCCAGGGGGCGCCGGCAAAGCCCAGCATGGTGACATCGGGCGCCAATTGGGCCTTTACCTTGGCAACCGTGGCGTAGATTTTATCAAGATAGTGCGGCTGCGGCACCAGACCATCCAGCCGCCCCTCCAGCAGCGCCGGCGTCAGTTGCGGCCCCTCGCCGACGCCAAAACTCAGACCCTGTCCCATGGCATGCGGCACGATCAGAATATCGGAAAACAGGATGGCGCCATCCATGCCAAAGCGCCGGATCGGCTGCAGGGTGATCTCGGCGGCGGCATCGCTGTCATAGACCAGCTCCAGAAAGCCGCCTTTTTCGGCTCGCAAGGCGCGATATTCGGGCAGATAACGCCCTGCCTGACGCATCAGCCAGACCGGCGGTGGATCGCGGCGTTCGCCCTTCAGCACGGCGAGCAGGGGCGGATCGGAAGGGGGACGATCGATAGGAGTCATGGGAATGTCCATGGCGTTTTTTCCAGCCGCCGCCAAGCCGGGTCAAGGCCTGTGCAATGCAACACCCCGGCCTCCTATCAATCCATAGACTCATGTAAAATGTAGAAAGCTGTAGAGGCAGCGAACAACCGGGATTAAATGCCGCGCCCCGATCCATCCACAGCGATGCCGCTGCGAACCGGATGATTGCTGGCGAGTCGATCAACCTGTCCCCATTGTTCACAGGCTGGCGGTGACAGTTTTCAACCGGTGGACGGGGAGAGTGCCAGCGCGTGCACGAGGGCGCGAATTTCCGGCAATTGGCACTTGCCCACAGGCCTTGCGCCTGCCTAACATTTTAAGCTCATGCTTATCCCCAGCCTTTTGCGCCGAAAATATGCACTGTTGCTGGCCGAGGTGCGGCGATGACGGTTCCAAAAGCGCTGTTGCACCTGCATCTGCTCAGCGATTCAACCGGCGAAACACTCGAATCGATAGCCAAGGCGAGCCTGGCGCGGTTCGAAGGGGTTGAGTCGCGCAAGCATTTCTGGCCGATGGTGCGCTCCGAAGGCCATCTCGATCGTGTGCTCGAAGAAATCGCCCGCAAGCCCGGGCTGATCATTTACACGTTGGTCGATGGCGGTGTTCGCGAACGACTGGAACAACGCTGTGCCAATCTGGGTCTGCCCTTTGTCTCGCCGCTGGATCCCACGATCGGTGCCTTGTCGCAACTGCTCAACCAGGTGGCGACACGGCGGCCGGGGCGGCAACATGTCATGGATCAGGCCTATTTCCAGCGCGTCGATGCGATAAACTATACAATGGTCCATGACGATGGCGCCGGCCATGATGATTGGGAGGAAGCCGACATCGTTGTTGCCGGCGTCTCGCGCACCTCTAAAACCCCTACGTCGATCTATCTCGCCAATCGCGGCTATAAAACTGCCAATATCCCGATCGTCCCGCAATTGCCGCTGCCGCAATCCCTGTTCAAATTGCAGCGGCCGCTGGTCGTCGGTCTGACGACAGCGCCCGACCGGCTGATGATGATCCGGCGCAATCGCCTGCTCAGCCTCGGCCAGTCGCCCGATACGGACTATGTCGACATCGGCCGCATCGAAAGCGAAGTGGCTTTTGCCCGGCGCATGTTCGCCGATCATGATATTCCGGTGATCGATGTCACGCGCCGATCGATCGAAGAGACCGCCGCCGCCATCATCAATCTGGTGCAGGCCCGGGCCGACCGGGCCAGTGCTAAATGATTCTGGCCAAATGATTTTAGCCAGCCAGAGTCCGGCGCGTCGCGCCATGCTGACCGCTGCCGGTGTCGCGCATCGGGCGCTGCCGGCGCACATCGATGAGGTGGCCGTCAGTGCTGCCTTGATGGCGGCGAGCGCCAGTCCCGAAGCCATTGCCGATGCGCTGGCAGAATTAAAGGCTGTCAAGATCGCGCGCGCCCATCCCGGTCTGGTGCTTGGTGCCGATACAGTCGCGGTGGCATCGGATGGCCAGTTGCTGGCCAAGCCGGAAACCCCTGAACAGGCCTTTGCCCAATTGCGCCAGCTTTCAGGCACCACCCATCGTCTCATATCGGCGGCAGTGATGGCAGAGGCTGGCGCCCCGGTCTGGCGCGCGAATGGCATCGCAACACTGACCATGCGATCATTGTCGGACGATTTTCTCAGCAACTATCTTGATCGCGAGCGCGAGGCAGTGCTCGGTTGCGTTGGCTGTTACCGGATCGAAGGTCTTGGCGCCCAGCTTTTTACCCGCATCACCGGCGATCATTTCGTCATCCGCGGCTTTCCCCTGCTTGCCATCCTCGACTATCTGCGGGTGCGCGGTGTCCTTTTGACATGATCCCCTACGCCGAAGTGATTGGTGATCCGGTTAGCCAATCGAAATCGCCGTTGATCCAGCGTTTCTGGCTGCAGGCGCTTGGCATGGCAGGGGATTATCGCGCCACCCGCATCGCGCCCGAAGATTTGCCGGCCTATATCGAAAACCGTCGTCAAGATCCGGCGTGGCGCGGCTGCAACGCCACCATTCCCCATAAAATCGCAGCTTTGCCGCTGCTCGACAGCCTGTTGACAACGGCCGCAATGGTCGGCGCCGCCAATTGCATCTATCGCACCGCCAGCGGTCTCAGCGGCGAAAACTCCGATGTCGAAGGCATAGCGGAAGCGCTGCAGCTCCCCGATCGCGAACCGCATAGCACGTGTCTGATCGGTGCCGGCGGTGCGGCTCGCGCGGCGCTGTTCGCGCTTGATCGCGCCGGGGTCGGCGATCTGCGGCTGATCGTGCGGCAACCGGACAAGGGCGTGGCATTGCTGGCTGAATTTGGCATGGCCGGGCGGGTATTCGGTTTCATCGATGCCGATGTCGCCTTGCGCGGCGCCAGCACCATCATCAATGCCAGCCCTTTGGGCATGATCGGGCAGCCGGCGATGCCGCGTGATATCATCGACGCCCTGCTGCTGACAGCCCCACGGGCGCTGGTTTTCGACATGGTCTATGCGCCGCTCAAAACGCCGTTGCTTGCGGCGGCGGCGGCGCTTGCTCGCCAGCCGGTCGATGGCCTGACCATGTTGATCGGTCAGGCGGACCTTGGTTTTCAGCTGTTTTTTCATGCCGCCGCGCCGCGCCATCGCGACGCCGAACTGCGTCAGTTGCTGCTGGCATGATTATCATCGGCCTGACGGGTTCGATCGGCATGGGCAAATCCACCGTGGCGGCAATGTTTGAAAAATCGGGTGTGCCAGTCTTTGATGCTGATGCAGCGGTGCGCGAGGTGCAGGGCCCCGGCGGCAGCGCGCTCATCGCCATCGAGGCGGCCTTTCCGGGCACCACCCACGCCGGCGGGCTGCATCGGGAGCGGCTGGGTGCCGTGGTATTTGGCAATCCGGCGGCGCTGTTGCAGCTTGAGGCGATCCTGCACCCGCTGGTTGCCGAGGCGCAATCGCGCTTTCTGGGCCGACATCGCCGCAAGCCAGCGGTCATTCTTGACGTGCCCTTGCTGTTTGAAAAGGGCGGCTGGCGGCGCTGCGATCTTAGCATCGTCGTCAGCGCGCCATTGCGCGTCCAGCGCGCCCGGGTGTTGGCAAGGCCCGGCATGACGCGGGAAAAATTTGCCGCGATCCTCAAAACCCAAATGCCCGACCGTCAAAAGCGCGCGCTTGCCGATATCGTCATAGAAACCGGGCGTGGCCGCAGGGAAACCTGGCTGGCGGTGCAGCGGGTAGTGCTGAGTAACTGAAATTGAACGTCATTGTTGGTAACCATGCCGCTTTGGCCAGCGCCTGCGAGCGGCCGCGAAAGTTCAGGGTTTTGGCGCCCGGGCCTGAATTTTCGCTGGCGGCGGCGGGAGGGTTCTAGACATTGCCGCTTGTCACGCCGGGCTTTGGCGCTACAGCGACGGCCTATGCGCGAAATTGTTTTTGACACCGAAACCACCGGGATTTTCCCGGGCGATGGCCATCGTATCGTCGAGATCGGCGCCGTTGAAATGGTCGGCAGGATCGTCACGGGCCGGACGTTTCACAGCTATGTCGACCCGCTGCGGCCGATGCCAAAGGATGCCCAGGCAGTGCATGGCCTGTCGTCGGATTTCCTGACCGGACAGCCGATCTTTGAATCGGTCATCGATGAATTTCTGGCCTTTATCGGTGATGATCCGCTGGTCGCCCATAATGCGGTTTTCGATATGGAATTTCTGAATTGGGAGCTGAAGCGCTGCGGCAAGCCGGTGATCCCGCATTCGCGCGCCATCGACACGCTGGAAATCGCCCGCAAAAAACACCCGGGCGGCAAAAACGGCCTCGATGGGCTTTGCACCCGTTATAATATCGACCTGTCGGCGCGCACCAAGCATGGCGCCCTGCTCGATGCGGAGCTGCTGGCGCAGGTCTATGTCGAATTGACCGGTGGCCGCCAGATCGGTTTGGATCTTGCATCGCAATCGGTTGTCGAAACGCCGCCTGCGGAGCGAATCAGCTTTGCGACGCGCGAACACAGCGCCTCGACGGCAGAACTGGACCGTCATGCGGCCTTTGTCGCCGGCTTGAAGGACCCCCTCTGGTTGCATTGAGCGCCGGGTTGTTGTCCCATAGCATCCGGGTCAATGATCCGACGCCGGTCCGGGCATCGCAAAATCGCCGCGGCGGTGTTTGTTGATGAGGAGAATGCCCATGGATATCCGGATTGCAGGTCGTCAGGTCGAAACCGGGTCAGCCTTTGCCACCTTGGTTCGGGATCGGCTGACCGCGATGATCGAAAAATATTTTCCGCGCGCGCTGTCTGCGCAGGTGACGCTGTCGCCGGCGCCGCACGGTCATTTTTCCTGCGATATCGTCATGCATGTGATGGCCGACATCATCCTGAAAGGCTCCAATCGCGCCGTCGAGGCCAATCCTGCCTTTGATGGCGCCGCCGATCGCATCGACAAGCAATTGCGCCGTTACATGCGGCGGTTGAAGGATCGCCATGGCCCCGGTGCCGACAGAGCCGCCGAACGCGCCGCCGGTGCGGCAGCGACGGTCATGCTGGACAATGCCGATTACAAGGTTTTTGCAGCGGTCGCCGAAGAAGATGAGCCACAGGGTGATTCGCCACTGGTCATCGCTGAAACCCGGGTCGATATCCCCCGCGCCAGCGTTGGCGATGCGGTCATGATGCTGGATTTACGCAACACAAATGCCTTGTTGTTCGTCAACAGTGTCAGCGGCGACCATAATATGGTCTACCGCCGCGACGATGGCAGCATCGGCTGGGTGGAACCACGCGGCAAGGCCGTTGTTACGGCAACATGAGACTATTTGCGGTGAGTATTATATGGCGGACATGATCGCGGCGGATCGGGCGCTGACGGCAGTTGTGGCGGCGGACAAGGCGGCGCTGTTTGACGTCCTGGCCGCGACCGCGGCTGCTATTTCGGGACAATCGCCGTCGTTGATCGTTGAGCGCCTGCTACAACGCGAAGCGCTTGGCACCACGGGTTTTGGCGGCGGCGCCGCTATTCCCCATGCCCGGATTGCCGGGCTGGCCGCGGTGACCGTGGTGCTGGCGCAATTGGAAAAT
This sequence comes from Sphingomonadales bacterium, assembly GCA_038221665.1. Classification (GTDB taxonomy): domain Bacteria; phylum Pseudomonadota; class Alphaproteobacteria; order Sphingomonadales; family Sphingomonadaceae; genus Sandarakinorhabdus. The sequence continues at coordinate 47,957 of JBBRIC010000001.1, read as the reverse complement.
CCCGTCGACTATGGCGCCATCGACGAGATTCCGGTGGATATCGCAGTGCTGCTGCTTTCGCCCGAAGGCGCCGGCGCCGACCATCTGAAGGCGTTGGCCCGAATCAGCCGCGCCCTGCGCGATCCGGCGACTTTGGCGACGCTGCGCAGCACGATCACCGCCCGCGCCGCCTGAGCCACGCCGGATGCTGCCGCGTCTCGCCAGCAGCGTAAAAGTCTCGGCATTGCTGCGTCGGGTGGGCAGCGCCGGCGGGTTCGGCGTCGTTGTGGCGCGCGGCGATGATACCGCCGGCAGCATCGCCATTGTCGCCCGTGATCGTGGCGCCATGGCCTTGTTGCAGCCGGCGCTGGGCGAATCCGGTGATTATCGCTGGATCGAAGCAGCAACGGGCGATGCCATCACCGGCTGGATCGAACGCAATCGCCGCAACGATCCTGATCTTTGGATATTGGAACTGGATATCCCCGACGCCGCACGGTTCATCGCCGAAACCTTTGGCCAGGATTGACCGCGCCGGTCATCTGCCGTTCAGCGACGGGCAATGTTTGGACGGTCCTTGGGTGGATTGTCGTTTATATACCGAAGCGGACCGGACCGGGCTTCAGCCCAGCCAGGGATGACTCACCCCCGTCGGGAGGTGCCTCATCCGGAAGCGATCCCGGAAAAGGCCGTGCTCGAATGTAATTTGAATGATCTTTGGCTTTAGCTCTAACACTGCACTGGCCCGCGTGTTCCTTCTCGCCGCCGCTTCCGTCATTCTGGTCGCCGCCGGTGATGCCACGAACAGCGACCGCTCGATTAGCGGAAACGTCAATCAGGGCTCTGGATGGACCGATGCGATATTGGCGCCGATCAGCGCCGAAGACGCCCGCGCCGCCAATGCCGCGCTGGCTGAAACCACCCCGGCCGATATCGCTGCTGCGGTCAGCGATGAAATTTCGGCGCCTGAAATCAGCCTCCCGCGGATCGGCGCCGAACGCCCCATGGCGCTGGCAACGCTCGTCGTCGCCATGGACCAGGATCCCGACGCGATAGCCAATGACAGCAATCTGCGCTGTCTCGCTACTGCGGTTTATTTTGAATCGCGCGGTGAGCCCCTGGAGGGCCAGCTTGCCGTCGCCCAGGCAATTTTGAACCGCGCCCAATCGGGCCGCTATGCCAGCAGCGTCTGCGGTGTCGTCAATCAACCCCGCCAGTTCAGCTTTGATCGCAGCCGCACGCCGGCCGCCGGCAAGGACTGGGATACCGCCAAGGCCATCGCCCTGATCGCAACCGGCGACAAATGGCACGATGTCGCGCCCGGCGCCATGTCTTTCCACGCCACCTATGTGAACCCTAACTGGCACGGCAAAACCCGCGTAGCGCAAATCGGGCGGCACGTTTTCTACCGCTGATACTATGCCAGGTGCGGTATACGCCGCCCGTTGATGTTCATCTCCTGTTCTGCTTTATGGCAAGGATGATTTTCGCCGACAATGCCCGCAATACAGCACTTGATGTGGTGCGGGGCGTATCGCGGCTGCTCTGGCGGGCGGACATTGCGGTGCTTCCCGAAATGCCGCTTGGCGGTGGCCGGCGCGCCGATATCATGGGCCTCGATGCGCAGGGCCGGCTGACCATCATCGAGATAAAAATATCGATTGCCGATTTGCGCGGCGATCGCAAATGGCCCGAATATCTGGCGTATTGCGACCGTTTTTTCTGGGCAGTGCCACCGGGTTTTCGGCTCGATCTGTTCGAAACACCGGCCTTTGCGCCCGATCGCTGCGGGCTGATTGTCGCCGATCGTTTCGATGCCGAGGAATTGCGCCCGGCAGCCTGGCAGCCTCTGTCACCGGCGCGGCGCAAGGCCGAAACGTTGCGATTTGCACGGCGGGCAGCGGGGCGGTTGCTGGCGATCGAGGACCCGGAGGCCGGCGCCTTGGCTGGTGCGTGAATCAGCGTTCAGTCCGGCAGATCCCGGCCACCGCCCTTGACCAGAAACATCAGCATGAAGCCAACAACCAGCATGCCTATAATCGGCACCATGCCCCAGGCCTGGCTGCCGCCGCCCCGCGTGGCGATTTCGACGAGCAGCGGCCCCAGCCACATGGTGGCGGTGCCGGCAAGCGCATAAAGCCCAAAGAACACGCCCATCCGCTCGGGCGGCGCCACCCTTGTGAGCAAGGTGCGCGACGAGGCATAGGCGCCACTGACCGATATGGCGACGCCGCAGCCAAGGCCCAGAAAGACGATTTCCGGCAGGCTGGTAAACATGGGGCCGTCCCAAAGCTTTGGACCTTCCCATGGCCGCCAGAACAGCTGTTTGGGCCCAATCCCCAGCAGCAATGTCTGGAACAGGATCGCGCCGCCGATCTGCAGTTTGACCGTCGATTTGGGGCCAAGCAGGCCATCGAGTTTTCCCGCCAGCAGGCCGCCGATCACCGCCGCGACCGACAATGTGATGCCATAGCCGAGCATCTCAAGCGTCTGCCAGCCCATGACGCCCGCCGCATACAGCCCGCCAAAGACCAGAATGCCGGTCAGGCCATCGGTATAGACCATCCGGGCGCCGAGATAGGTGAGCGCGTTGCGGTTGCCGCGTGCTTCGCGCACCAATGCCGCCAGATCACCGGCGCCGGCGCGGATGGCCTGTCCCAGGCCGGTCGAAGTGCGCGGCATATCGGGCACCAGCAAAAACAGCGGAATTGCACCCAGCGCCATGACAATCGCCACAATCGGCCCGGTGATCCGGTCGGTCTGCCCCGCCGCCGGATCGAGCCCGAACAGCGGTTTGGCCGGAATAAAACCCCAATCGACCTGACCCGGCAGGGCAAAGGCGATCAGGACGCCGACCAGCATCAGCAGCGAAACAAAATTGGCGCCTGCAAGGCCATGGCCCGAGGCACGGCCCGCGCCCGCCATGCCGGCCGCCGGCAGCAACAGGGCGTTGTGCAACAAATCATGCCAAGACACGAGCGCGGTCAGCGCTGCGAAAATGAACAGGCTCATTGAAATCGGCAGGCCGGCGCCACCCGGCAAGGCGAACCATAGCAGTGCATTGGCGATGACCATCAACGCCGTAACGATTGCCAGCCAGGGCTTGCGCGGCCCCAAGCGATCGACGACGGCGCCGATCAGCGGGGCCGTCAACGCCACCGTCCAGCCGCCCCATTTGGCAGCGCCGGCTACCAGAGATTGTCCGACAACCGGATCGCCAACCACGCGGGTGACGAAATAAGGCGCAAAAATATAGATGGTGATCAGGATCACATAAGGATCGCGCGTGGCCTGGGCCAGCGACCAGGCACCAGCCGCCCGCGCCGATGGCTGCACTTTCGGGCGCACCATGCCTTCTGTCTCGGCTGCGGTGCGTGGTTTGATGCGGCCCTCCCAAGCTGTCTGTCCGGGTTGCATCCGCTTTTGACCCGGCAGCAGGTCGCACGGCTTTGCCTGCATCATGGCGAATTGGCGGCGGTTGGCAATGGTCAGGATTATGGCTCGGGCCTTTCGCTTTTTGCCCGGCCTTTTGCTATTGTGCTCCCTATGACGGACCATCGGCTCGGCCTCAGCTTGCGATTGCATGTCGATTCAGCGATCGCCATCGGCCCCGGCAAGGCAGACCTTCTGGAGGCCATTGCCGCAACGGGCTCGATCGCTGCCGCCGCCCGCGCCAAACGGCTCAGCTATCGTCGCGCCTGGCAAATGCTGGAAACCATGAACGCCTGTTTTGCAGCGCCAGTGGCGGTGACGGCGCGGGGCGGCGAACATGGCGGTGGCACCATGCTGACGACATTGGGGCTGGCAGTGCTGGCCGACTATCGCGCCATGCAGGCCTGCGCTACGGCGGCAGCACAGCCGTTTGCGGCGCGGATTCTGGCAAATCTGCCGGCGCCATCAGGAGAATATTCTTGACGACAATGCACCCGACCGTTGCGGCGGTGACCGAAAATATCGTCACAAAATCAGCCGCAAGCCGGCGTCGCTACCTCGATTTCATCGCAGCCGAGGCGGATACCGGGACAGCGCGTGGCCAGCTATCCTGCGGAAATCTTGCGCATGGCTTTGCAGCGGCCGGCGCCGACAAGGCCGATATACGCGGCGGCATTGCCATGAACATCGGCATCGTCACCGCCTATAATGACATGTTGTCGGCGCATCAGCCCTATGGCCGCTATCCCGAACAGCTGAAATTATTCGCCCGCGAAGTTGGCGCCACCGCGCAGGTTGCAGGCGGTGTGCCAGCGATGTGCGATGGCGTGACGCAAGGCCAGGCGGGCATGGACCTGTCGCTGGGCAGCCGCGATGTCATTGCCATGGCGACGGCGGTCGCGCTCAGCCACGCCATGTTCGATGGCATCGCGCTGCTCGGGATTTGTGACAAGATCGTCCCGGGCCTGTTGATCGGCGCCTTGCGTTTCGGACATCTGCCGGCGGTTTTCGTGCCGGCAGGGCCGATGCCATCGGGGCTGGCCAACAAGGAAAAAGCCCGGATCAGGCAGTTATACGCCGAGGGGAAGGCCACAAAAGACGAACTGCTCGACGCCGAAGCGGCATCTTATCACGCCGCCGGCACCTGCACATTTTACGGCACGGCCAATTCCAACCAGATGCTGCTTGAAATGATGGGGCTGCAATTGCCGGGATCAAGCTTTGTAAATCCGGGCAATCCGCTGCGCAACAATCTCAATCGCGCCGCCATGCATCGGCTGGTGGCGATCGGCAATGGCGGCAGCGATCCGCGGCCGCTGGGCAAAATCGTCGATGAACATGCCATCGTCAATGCCATGGTCGGACTGCTTGCGACCGGTGGATCGACCAACCACGCGATCCATCTGCCAGCGATTGCCCGCGCCGCCGGCATTCAGATCGATTGGGAAGATTTCGATCGATTGTCACAGGCGGTGCCGCTGATCTGCCGGGTCTATCCGGGTGGTGCCACCGATGTGAACGGTTTTCACGCGGCCGGCGGCATGGGTTTTGTCATCCGCGAACTGGTTGGCGCGGGCCTTGCCCATGCCGATATCCAGACCATCGGCAACAGCTTTGGCGACTGGACGCAGGTGCCCGTGCGTGATGGCGAGGCGCTGCACTGGGCCGAAACGCCCATCGCCAGCAGCGATCTGTCGGTGCTGGCGCCGGTGGCGATGCCCTTTGCTGCGGATGGCGGCATGCGACTGGTTCGCGGCAACCTTGGCCGGGCCATTTTCAAGGTCAGCGCCATCAGCGATGATCGCTGGACGATCGAGGCCCCGGCGCGGGTTTTTGCCGACCAGAATGATGTGCTGACGGCCTTCAAGGCTGGCGAGCTGGACCAGGATGTCGTCGTCGTGGTGCGTTTTCAGGGTCCGCGCGCCAATGGCATGCCCGAACTGCACAAGCTGACGCCGGCGCTCGGCGTCCTGCAGGATCGCGGCTACAAGGTAGCGTTGGTCACCGACGGTCGCATGTCGGGCGCCAGCGGCAAGGTGCCGGCCGCCATCCATGTCTGCCCCGAAGCAGCGCTCGGCGGCGGTTTGGCGCTGTTGCAGGATGGCGACGTCATCCGCCTTTGCGCGCACACTGGCGCGCTTTCGACAACGGCCGACCTGTCCGCCCGCACGCCGGCAGCATCGCCACCGCAACCGGTCGGCACCGGGCGGGAACTATTGGCATTGCTGCGCGCCACGACCGATGATGCGGAATGCGGCGCTTCGGCGATGCTCGTTGCGGCGGGGCTTTAGAGCATGATGACATCAGGTAACATCACCATGATTGCCCTTTGGGCAACCCCTGCGGGGCAGTGTTGCTTTTGGCGCATGGCGGCGTCGCTTTTGGCGCCTAGCGGCGTCGCGAGCCAAAGAACCTTGGGGCAGCGATGCGCTGCATCGCTGCTTTCCGCGCTCCTTGCCACGCACCAAAATCACCACCGTCCTGGCGATCCTACCTAATGTCGTCACTCTCTAGAAGCGCTTGGTGTCAATCGGCGCTGGCTGATTCGGGGTTGCTTGCGGCAACGCTTGGCCAGTCTGCAAATTGGTTGCGCAGCCAGGTCGATTGGCGTTTTTGATATTGCCGCGTCGCAATGGCTACAAGCTCGATGGCGGTTGCAAGGTCTGTCTGCCCCGATGTGATCGCCGCAAATTCTGCGACGCCCAGGGCTCGCATCACCGGTCGATCCGCGGGCAGGCGGCGGGCGGCAAGGGCTGTTGCTTCGGCAATCGCGCCGGTTGCCACCATCAAGCCCAGGCGCTGGCGGGCGCGGCGGTGCAGTTCGTCGCGCGGCAAGTTGACGATCTGCTTCAACAGCGTGAAATCGCGCGCGATGCCGCCTTCAAGGCGCTGCTGCCATGCCGCCAGCGTGCTACCGGTACTGCGCACGACTTCCAGCGCGCGCAGAATGCGTTGCCTGTCGCCGGGCATCAGCCGCGCCGTCGCTGCCGGGTCTTCCCCGGCCAGCGCCGCCGCCGCCGCCGCCGTCGACAGAGACCGGACGCTTTCGCGTATCGCAGCATCGATGGGCGGAATCGGCGCAATGCCATCGATCAGCGTGCGCAGGTAAAGCCCTGTGCCACCCACGATGATCGGCAAGCGGCCGGCGGCATGGGCAGCCGCGATCTCAACCCGCGCCAGCCCCGCCCAGGCGGCAGCGCTGGCGATCACATCGCCATCGAGCACCCCATACAGCCGATGCGGCACGCGTGCTTCGTCCGCCGGCGTCGGCCGCGCCGTCAGGATGCGCAGATCGGCATAAAGCTGGCTGGCGTCGGCGTTGATGATCGTGCCATTCAGGCGTTCGGCCATTGCCATGGCATGGGCAGACTTGCCGCTGGCGGTTGGCCCTGCGATGACGGCGACCATGGGTTTTTCGGGCGAAGGCATGGGGTTGCTGGTCACATTGGTGGCAGAGGGTCGCTTGTCGGCCGCAGATGCGGCGCGTGCAAGCGACGCATTGCGCAGCATCGGCGCCGAACCCGGTGCGCCATGCTGGCTGGATGCCGGCGATGCGCTCGATATCGACGCGGCCGGGTGCACGGCGGCGGCGGCGCGCGCTGCGCTGGAACTGGCGTTGCCCGACATCGACATCATCGTGCAGCCATCCGGGCCTCACAGACGCAAGCACCTGCTGATCGCCGATATGGATTCAACCATGATCCAGTGCGAATGTATCGATGAACTGGCCGATTATGCCGGGTTGAAGGCCGAAGTCTCCGCGATCACCGAAGCTGCCATGCGGGGGGATCTGGATTTTGCCCAGGCGCTCGACGCACGGGTGGCGCTGCTCGCCGGGCTCGGGGTCGAGGTGTTGGAACAATGCCGCCACGAACGCGTCCGCCTGATGTCGGGGGCGCGGCTGCTGGTCGGCACGATGACGGCGCACGGCGCGCATACGCTGCTGGTTTCGGGTGGCTTCACCGCCTTCACCGTGCCGGTCGCTGCGGAGATCGGCTTTGCCGCCCAGCGCGCCAATGTCCTGCTCGAATCGGATGGCCGGCTGACCGGCGGCGTCGCCCGGCCAATTGTCGATGCCGCCACCAAGCGCGCCGAGCTCGTCACCACCACAGCGGCTCATGGCCTGGCTTTGCCCCAAACCATGGCCGTCGGTGATGGCGCCAACGACATCCCGATGCTGGAGGCCGCCGGCATCGGCATCGCCTATCATGCCAAACCAAAGGCGGCCGCCGCCGCCGCTGCCGCCGTCCGCCATGGCGATCTGACCGTGCTGCTGCGCGCGCAAGGCTATCGCCGGTCGGAATGGACGTCGAATTAGACTCGATTGATTTAACCCTTGTTTCTGAAAGCTGAGACCCAATCAGCAAAATTGGGTGCAAGGCCTCAGGCCTTGCCCGCCGGAGGCACTTTTTTTTGCTTTCAATAAGTCATTCAAAGCGGTTCTTTGTACAAGACGATACAGGCAGTATTTTGCCCGGCAGTGGACGCTGGCCGCCGCCAGCATGACGATTGCGCTTCAACTAAAGTGAAAGCGGGCCTAGTTCCTTGTTTTTTCGCGTTTTCTCGACCGTCAGCTGCAGACATTTGGTTGCAGAACGCTCTAACGCGCGCCGCGTGACCGGCGTTCCCCCCGGCGGTTGCCACTGGTTGCCGTCGATGTGCGGCGGGATTTTGGCTTGGGCGGCAATGGCATTTCGATCAGCGGCGCGCCCAGCGCCGGATCAAAGCCCAGCAGGCCGAAACTTTCGGCGATATGGACGGGCAGTTCGGCCTCGATATCGATCCTGCCGCCATCTGGCGCATCGATGACCAGCCGGCGGGCGTGGAGGTGCAGCTTGCGGCTGATGCCGCCGGTCAAAAATGCCTCCTTGCCGCCATATTTGCCATCGCCGACGATCGGCTGGCCGATGGCGGCGGCATGGACGCGGATTTGATGGGTGCGGCCGGTCAAGGGCATGAATTCAACCCAGGCGGCGCGGTCGGCGGCCTTGTCGATGACGCGGTAGCGGGTTTTGGATTTCAGCCCGGCTTCGGGGTCGACGTGCATTTTTTCACCGCCGGTGCCGGGTTGTTTCGACAGCGGCGCGTCGATTTCACCGGCCAGAACGTCTGGCACCCCAACGGTCAAGGCCCAATAGGTTTTTTTCGCCTCACGACCGGCAAAGCCCTTGGAAAAAAACGCTGCGGCGCGCACCGTGCGGGCCAGCAGCAGCACCCCCGACGTGTCCTTGTCGAGCCGGTGGACGAGCCGCGGGCGGTGTGGCAGATCGAATTGCAAGGCATCGAGCAGGCCATCGACATGGCTGGTGATGCCGGTGCCACCCTGCGTCGCGAGGCCCGGGGGCTTGTTTATGACGATGGCATGGGCATCGCGATAGATGACCATCGACTGGATATAGTCGATCTGGGCCTCGCTCAGCGGTTCGCGTTCGTCGATTTCCGGGCGCGCCCGTGTGGCTGGCGTCGGCGCCGGCAGTGCATCGGGGTAGAGAAGGGTCTGGCCGGCAGCGATGCGATCGCCGGTTGCTGCCTTGGCGCCATTCAACCGGATCGCCCCCGTACGCGCCCAGCGCGAAACGATATTGAAGCTTGAATCCGGCAGATGGCGTTGAAACCAGCGATCTAGCCTTATGCCATCGTCATCATCGGCAATGGTGATTGTCGGCATCAGGCGCGCGCCAGCCAGATACCGGCCATGACGGCAATGATGCCGCCGGCGACCGAGGATATCGCATAGGCCCCGGCGAGGCCGAAGTCGCCGCGGTTGATCATGATGGACAGATCGAGACTGAATGCCGAAAAAGTCGTGAAACCGCCGAGCAAGCCAACGCCCAGCAACAGCCGCAGTGGCTCCGCGGCTGGCCCGCGCGTTGCCAGCCAGCCAGCGAGCAGCCCGATGGCGAGGCTGCCGGCAATGTTGACGATCCAGGTGCCGGCCGGGAAACCGGCGCCGAGCGCGACAACCGACCATTGCCCGACGAGGTAGCGCAACATGACACCCAGGCCACCGCCAAGGGCGACGAGCAACAGCGGCGGAAAGGTGGCGAGGGCGGGCATCGGCTGTCCTTTAGACCGGCCGGGGTGATTTCGCCAAATCAGGCGACGCCAAAGGTCCAGCCTTCGGTGCTGGCAATGGCCGGCGTCATTGCCGCCGGTGCCCACCAGCGCGGGTCGGCAGCGATGGCGCGCAACCCGGCGGCGGTAATGATCGCATCGCCGACATGATCGGGGAAGCGCTCGGCAAAATCTGCCGGCAGGGCGGCGCTTCCCAAGGCCAGAAGCGCCGCATCAAGGCTGGCGCGATCGCGCAATTTGCCGCGAAACCCGGCCATGCGGGCAAAGGCCTGCGCGTAGATTTCGAGTATCAGCGGGCCATCGTCGGGTAAATCATCAAAGGGCCAGACCGGCCAGTCTAGCCGATTGAGCAGCCGCATGGCGCTGAGCGTCGCCTTACCCACTTGCGACGCACCGAGCAGCACGAAATTGGAGGTCGGCGTGCCCAGCCGCGACGCTGCATAGACTTGTTCGGTCACCCTTAGATGGGCGCGCAAATGGCGGGGGCCATCGGCGCTGCCCAGCCAGAAACTGCCACGGGCATGGGCGATGAAACTATGGCCGCCAAGGTCGGGATCGCCCGCAGCGATGGCGTCGATTTCGGCCCAAAGCTGTCGGGCGGGGCCAAGGAACGGCGGCACGGCGGCCAAGCCAAAGCCCGCGTCCATGCCGACCAGCGTATCGCCATCGCGTTTTTTAAGCCAGTGCAACACCGCGAGGCGGGACCAGACGCCGCCAGCGGGAAGAATGAGGCGCGGCGCGGCGCCCCCCGCGCTGCATACTGCAATCTGGATGGAGCGATGCCGGCTGCCGATGGCGCCGGACCAATCGATGCCGACATAGCTGGAAAAGCGAGCGCCCAAGCAAATTCACCCTGTACTTCATCGCATCTGGTTGCGATGCCCGATGCAATTTTGATAGTTTCCACCTATATATCAATCGCAACAACGCCGTTGCCGCTGGAAAATGATGATGACCAAGCCAAATTTCGCGCCGCTGTTTCTCGCGGTATCGCTCGTTGCAATGGCGATTCCATTGGCCGCTGTGTTTGCCCAGGTGCAGCGCCCCGATACTGAATTCTGCGCGCGGATGCGGGCCCAGAATCCCGGTGGCATCTGCACGCCAAAGGGCGAATATGTAACGCCCGAAAAAGTCTTTTTGCCCGACGGCCGCGTCATCAACCGCACGACCGGCGGCTGATCCGCCAGCCGCGTCAGTCGAACAATGAACTGACCGAGCTTTCCTCGCTGGTCCGGCGCATGGCCTCGGCGAGCAGGGGCGCGATGGTGATGCGGCGAATTTTCTTGGCGTCCCTGACGGCCGCCACCGCGGCTATCGAATCGGTCACGACCAATTCGGTCAGGGTCGATCCATCGATTCGCGCCACGGCGCCGCCCGACAGCACGCCATGGGTGACATAGGCGGTGGCACCGGTGGCGCCGGCCTCCAGCAACGCGGTCGCGGCGTTGCACAATGTGCCGCCCGAATCGACGATGTCATCGATCAGCACGCACATCTTGCCGCGCACATCGCCGATGATGTTCATCACTTCTGATTCGCCAGCGCGTTCGCGGCGTTTGTCAACGATTGCGAGTGGTGCGTTCCCGAGGCGTTTGGCCAGCGCCCGGGCCCGCACGACCCCGCCGACATCTGGCGACACAACGGTCAATTCGCGCTTGCCCAGCCGCGCTTCGATATCGGCGGCTATCACTGTTGCGGCGAACAGATTGTCGGTCGGAATGTCGAAAAAGCCCTGGATCTGCCCGGCATGAAGATCGACCGACAGCACACGATCGGCGCCCGCGACGGTGATCAGATTGGCGACGAGCTTGGCTGAAATCGGCGTGCGTGACCCGGATTTGCGATCCTGCCGTGCATAACCAAAATAGGGGACGACGGCGGTAATCCGGCGCGCCGACGCCCGCCGCAGCGCATCGATGCAGATCAGCAGCTCCATCAGATTGTCATTGGCCGGCGCTGCGGTCGGCTGCACGACAAAGACATCCTCGCCGCGCACATTTTCATGCACTTCGACAAAAATTTCTTCATCGGCAAAACGCCGCACCGACGCTTTGGTCAATGTCATGTCAAGATATTTGGCGATGGCCTGCGCCAGTTCAGGATTGCCGTTTCCCGCCAGAATTTTCACCCGAAACGCCCCCTGTTGTTGAAGGGCCCGCCAATAGCCGGGCTGTCATCCAACGGCAACACATGCCGATGGCTTGGCACCGCCAGCCATCCGGCCAGGGCCGCCAGCAGCGGTATATCGGCCGGCGGCATTGGCAGGTCTGCCAGCCTGTCGACATGATCCCAGTGCAGCGCCTGGCCTTCGCGCCCGACCGCCGTGCCGGCCCATTGTCGGCAGCCAAACAGCAGCAACAGCAAATGGAAATCGCCATAGGCATGGCTGGCAAAGCTGATCGGTTGCAGGCTTTCCGCAGTGATCTTCAGCCCCAGTTCTTCGGCGATCTCCCGGACCAGCGCTGCCTCGGGGGTTTCGCCGGCCTCGATCTTGCCGCCCGGAAATTCCCATTGGCCGGCAAAGGATTTTCCGGCTGGCCGCTCTGCCATCAGCACCCGGTCACCACCATCGATCAGGGCGACGGCGGCAACCGGCACCACCTGCATCAACGAAACACGATCAACTTGACCCGCGATCCCGGTTGCAAGCCACGGTTTGGATCAATGCCGTTCAGCACCGTGAAGCGCGCCACCCGGTCATCGTCATAGGCCATCCGGGCCGCCAATGACTGGACGGTATCGCCGGGCCGCACGCTGACCACGGCGACGCGCCGGCCCTTGACGCGGGCGGCATCATCCGGCGACAGGCGGCGCACGGAATTGATCAAGGAGTCAAACACCCCCGCCCCACCCGCCGGCGCAATCGTCAACAGATGATAATAACTTTCCGGCCCCCAGCGATAGACCGCCAGCGTCGCATCGATTTCGCCATTGCGGCTGTTGGTGCGGGTCTGGCTGATGGCGGCATCGATGCCATTGATGCGGATGTTGCGGACCGGCGGGGCGTTGTTGGCGCCAGCGCCCTGCCAGACCCGCGCCGAATAGCCGGCAAGGTCGGTATTGCGGACATTGCCGCCTGAAAAGCTGAACTGGCCGGCGTGTTGTGCGCTGCCGATAACCTGGGTGGCGCTGTTTTGCAGCGAAAATCCCCGTGGCGCATCAAAGGCGATCCCCAGCCCCGCATGGCGAAAGGCGGTGCCCTGGACAACCCCTTGTGCCGGGTCATCATCATAGCTCATGCCATCGATGGCGTTCAGAAACGCATCGCGGTTGGTGTTGCGCGGCCCGGCGCGCGGGACCATTGTTGCCGCTTCCTTGTTGATCCGGGCGACGCGTTCGCCGGTGGCCGGATGCGTCGACAGCCAGCCAGCGGGTTCCTTGCCATCCTTGCCTGCCAGCCGCGCTTCAAGGCTGGTCTGGGCGCCCAGCGCAGCGAGGATATGGCCGCTCGCCATCGGATCATAGCCGGCGTTGGTCAGGTAACGCACGCCAAGGCTGTCGGCCTCGCTTTCCTGCCCGCGCGAATAGCCAAGCGTATATAATTGCGCCCCGGTGCCCGCCAATTGCCCGACGATGGACGATCCGGTGACAGCGCCGGCAATCCCGGCAAGGACGCTGGCGAGGCCGGATCTCTGTTCGCGTTTCTGGCTGTGCCGGGCAGCGACATGGCCGACTTCATGGCCCATGACAAAGGCCAGTTCCGCCTCGTCATTCATCAAAGCCACCAATTGCCGCGTCACATAGACATAGCCGCCCGGGATGGCGAAGGCGTTGTTGACGTTCGAATTCAGCAGCGTGACGGTGTAATCGCGCGGATTGGTCGCCAATCCCGATTGGGTTGCAATACGTTGGCCGACCGAGCGCACATAATCCGCCTGCGGGCCTTGATAGGCGCCGCCAAATTCCGCGAGCAGTTGCGGATGCAGTTGTGCGCCGCTGGCACGTTCATTGGCGGAAAGTCCGGGCGCCTGGGCGGCGCTGGCGCTGGCCAACAGGGCGAGGGGCAGAAGCGACAAGATAATATGGTTCATGGCGGGCAGCTTAGCGTAGTTTCAGGCCAGCAACCATCAAAACCAGGCAGTGGTTCCTAAAGCTGTCGCCCCATCTCGACGAATTTGTCGCGGCGGTGGCGTCTGAGGGCGGCCGGCGCCATGCCCAGCAGCGGCGTCAATTCGGCCGCGATGGCCATGCTGAGCGAAGCGATGGCCGCCGCCGGGTCGCGATGGGCACCGCCCAGGGGTTCTGAAATGATCGCATCGACAACGCCCAGCCGTTTGCAATCGGCGGCCGTCACCCGCATCGCTTCGGCGGCGTCGGCAGCATGGTTGTTGGCACCGGGCCCGGTCGTCGATGCCGTGCGCCAGAGGATCGAGGCGCAACCCTCGGGTGAAATCACCGCATAAACGGCATGCTCGAACATGATGATGCGATTGGCGACGGCGATGCCGATCGCACCGCCCGACATGCCTTCGCCGGTGATCGCGGTGACGATCGGCACCGGGGCATCGAGGAATGTCGCGGTGGCGCGCGCAATCGCTTCGGCCTGGCCGCGTTCTTCGCTGTCAAGGCCCGGATAGGCGCCGGCGCTGTCCACCAGCGTTACCACCGGCACGTTGAACCGCCCGGCGAGTTCGACAAGCCGCGCTGCCTTGCGATAGCCTTCGGGCCTACCCATGCCGAAACTATGCTTGACCCGGCTGGCGGTATCATTGCCCTTTTCATGGCCGATGACCATCACCGGAATATTCTGGCCGCGCAGCCGCCCGATGCCACCGATGATCGCCTGATCCTCCCCAAAGCTGCGGTCACCGGCAAGGGGAATGAAATCTTCGACCAGGGCTTTGACGATGTCGCCAAAATGCGGCCGATTGGGATGGCGGGCGACCAGCGTTTTTTGCCAGGGCGACAGGCGCGCATAGGTTTCGGCCAACAGGCGCCGGGCAGCGCCTTCGGCATGTTTGGCGCCGGCCTCATCCCCGGCCGCGCGATAGTCCGCGGCACGCGCCAGGATCGTGGCGATCGGCTTTTCAAAATCAAGATATATCGGAGTCACGCCTGCGCCGTAACGCGGCGAAAGCGGAAATACCAGACTTCATGGGATTTGGCCCGCGCCTTCAGCTCATACCGCGTCTGTGGCCAATCGTCGGGGCGGACGTGCCAATCGGCGGGCTCGGTTGCCAGCCATGCAAAATCGCGGCGCTTGGACATCTGCATCAACGCCCAGCGGCAATAGATCGGGTGATCGGTGCCGATCCGGAATTCGCCACCGGGTTGCAAGGCCCGCGCCACCAGATCGATGGGCCCGGGATTGGCAAAGCGCCGCTTGGCGTGGCGGGCCTTTGGCCAGGGGTCGGGGTGGAGGAGGAACACCCGCTCCAGGCTGGCCGGCGGCAGCCGATCGAGCACATCCAGCGCATCGCCATTGTGGAGCCGGACATTGTCGAGCCCGCGATCCCGAATTTCGAGCAGCGCGCCGACGACGCCATCAAAAAAGGGTTCGGCGCCGATGATCCCGATATCGGGGTGGGCTGCCGCTTGTGCCGCCATATGTTCACCGCGGCCAAAACCGATTTCGAGCCACAGGCGCCGGTCATCGCCGAACAAGCGCTCGGCCGTCAGCGGGCCGGTATCGGGCAGCGTCAGGCGCGGCAGCAAGGCTTCGACCAGATTGGCCTGGCCAGCGCGCAGTTTATGGCCGGTGCGGCGGCCATAAAGCCGGCGGATGGTGGCGGGGTCCGTCATGCCCGTGCGTTACAGCAGCATCATTTTGAAAGGCTGCCGACGCGTTGCTGTCGCAAGCCTAAAAGGCTGCCTTCAACTTGTCGACAAGATCGAGTTTTTCCCAGCCAAAACCGCCGTCGGCATCGGGGCTGCGGCCAAAATGGCCATAGGCGGCCGTGCGCTGGTAGATCGGCTTGTTGAGGCCAAGGTGCGTTCGAATACCGCGCGGCGTCAGCCTGACCAGCTGGGGCAGCAGAGCCTCGAGCTGGTCTTCGGCAACGGTGCCGGTGCCGTGCAGATCGACATAGACCGAAAGCGGTTCGGCAACGCCGATGGCATAGCTCAACTGGATGGTGCAGCGGCGGGCCAGCCCGGCGGCAACGACGTTCTTGGCCAGATAGCGGGTGATATAGGCGGCGGATCGATCGACTTTGGTCGGGTCCTTGCCGCTAAAGGCGCCGCCGCCATGGGGGGAGGCGCCGCCATAGGTATCGACGATGATCTTGCGCCCGGTAACGCCCGCATCGCCATCGGGGCCGCCAATTTCAAAGCGCCCGGTCGGATTGACATGGATGACCGTGTCGGCGGTGACAAAACCTTCCGGCAGTACATCGCGGAACACCGAACTGACATAGTCGCGGAGCACCGCGTACAGGTCGGCATCGCCACCGGATTCCGCATCCTTTTGCCAGGGCAGGCAATAATCAACGGCATGTTGCGTCGAAACGACCAGCGCGGTTGCCCGCACCGGCACTTCATTTTCATAGGCGAGCGTGACCTGGCTCTTGGCGTCTGGTTCCAGAAACGCGGCCTTGCCGCTGTGCCGGTCGGCGGCCATGCGTTCCAGAATCTTGTGCGAATAATAAAGCGTTGCCGGCATCAGATCGGGTGTTTCATCGGTCGCATAACCGAACATGATGCCCTGATCGCCGGCGCCTTCATCCTTGTTGCCACTGGCATCGACACCCTGGGCAATATGCGCCGATTGCGGATGCAGATGGTTTTCAAAAACCAGATTCTGCCAATGAAAACCGTCCTGTTCATAGCCGATGCGCTTGACCGTCGCGCGTACCGCCGCCTCGATTTCGGCCTGTGCGCCGGGCGCCCAATTGCCGTCGGCGTCGATCATGCCATGGCCACGGACTTCACCTGCAAGAACGACCCGGTTGGTTGTCGTCAAGGTTTCGCAGGCCACCCGTGCTTCGGGGTCTTTTGACAGGAACAGATCGACGACAGCGTCCGAAATCTGGTCCGCGACCTTGTCGGGATGGCCTTCGGACACCGATTCGCTGGTAAAAAGATAGGCTGAACGCGGCATCGCAAAGGCTCCCGGTAACGCATCATCTGAAAACGCCGCGTTTAGGCGGCAGGCCAGCCCCGCGCAAGGGGGCATAAAGCTTGCTTTATATGATTGCGGCGGCCGGCCTCCTGAAAGGCGCGCGGCGATCGAGCCAAAGCCCGAACCCAAGCAGCAACAGACCGAAAATCGCTGCAACACTGTGCCCGAACCGTGCAAAAACCGTCGGCGGCGACGCTGGCGGCAGTTTTGCCACCGTGCTGCCGCGCACGCCCTCGCCCATCACCGCCGATAAACGACCCTGCGCATCGATCATCGCCGAAATGCCCGTCGGGGTCGCATGTACAATCGGCAGTCCTTCCTCGATGGCGCGCAGCCGCGCCTGATCGAGGAACTGCGGCGGCCCGCTCGGCCCATACCAGCTATCGTTCGACACATTGACGATCCATGCCGGCCGCCGGGCTCGATCGACAACCGCGCCCGGAAAAATGATCTCATAGCAAATCTGCACGCCAACGCTGGGGAAGCCCGGCAGGGCCAGCGTCCGCGCCCCCGGGCCGGGACGAAATTCGAGATCGCCCGGCACCAGCCGCGCCAGCCCCAGCACGGTCAGCAGGGGTTTTGCCGGCACATATTCGCCCAGCGGCACCAGGTGCGCCTTGTCGAACCGGCCGCTGATCTGGCCGCGCGCATCGAGGACGAAAAGGCTGTTCCCGAGCGCCGTCAGCCTTGTGTCGCTGTCCCGAAAGGCCGATGTGCCGCCGAACAGCAGCAAATCACCCGGCCGCAACGCCGCAGCCAGCACCGCGCGCACCGCCGGTTCTTCCTCGACAAGCCAGGGCACGCTGCCTTCGGACCAGACCACCAGCGCGGGCTCCGCTGCCGGCTGCCGCGCCAGCGCCGCCCGCGTCAGGTCGAGATAGGCCTTCAGATGCGCCTCCTGCGCGCCCGGCAGATAGCGTTCGTCCTCGCCGATATTGGGCTGCACCAATATCACCGGCGTGCCGCCGCCGGCTGATGGCGATGTTTCCAGAAGCGTTGCCGCCAGCCCGGCAACCATGATCGCGGCGATCAACGCCAAAGCGCCGCGTCGATCCGGCGATGTCGCGCCCGGCCGGACGAGCAACCACAGCGTCCCGCCGGCGATGACCACCAGCCCCGACAGCGCCAGCGCCCCGCCAAATTGCGCCAGCTGGACGATTGCCGGGGCCGCCAGCCAGGCTGCGCCAAGCGGATTCCAGGCAAAGCCGCTGAGCACCCAGCCCCGCAGCCATTCGCCGAGCATCCAGCTTGCCGCAAGCACCAGCAATCGCGGCAGTGCCCTCAGCGCCAGCCCGCGCGCCAGACCCGCCGCCAGCGCGACATAAATCGCGAGGAACATCGCCAGGCCAACGACCACCACCCAGCCCAGCGCCACCGGCATCTTGTCCTGATAGACAAAAGCATGGGCGATCCAGCCGAAACCCACCGTGAAATGCCCGACACCAAAGCACCAGCCACGCAGCGCCGCACCGCGCCAGTTCGCCGCCGCATCGGCCAGCGCAAACAGGCAGGCGATGCCCAAAAGCGTCAGCGGCCACAGCCCCCAGGGTGCAAAACCCAGCGCGGCCACTGCGCCAGCCGCCAAAGCCACCAGATTTTTAAGGATCGGAGTCACGCTTGCGCTGTTAGCTGAACTGGTCCTGCCTGTCATGGTCGGCCCGACCCCCGCCCTTGCGCCGCGCTTGCCTCGCTGCGCCGATACGGCCAAGACAGGCGCAATGACGCTGGCCGATACAATTCCGACGATGGTCGCGTTCGACGGCGTCAGCGTCATCCGGGGCGCTGTGACCATCATCGACAACGTCGATCTCGCCATACCGGCCGGGGCATTCGTGGCTTTGACCGGCGCGTCGGGCGCAGGCAAGACGACATTGCTGCGGCTGGCCAATCGACTGGTTGCCGCCGATGCCGGGCGCGTGCTGGTCGAAGGTGTCGATGTGGCGACGCTCGATCCGGTGACGCTGCGGCGCGGCATCGGCTATGCCAGCCAGGGGGTGGGCCTGTTTCCGCACTGGACGGTGGCTGAAAACATTGTTGCAGTGCCCTGGCTGCTTGGCCAACCCCGCGCGCTGCGTGACAAACGCGTTGCCGAACTGCTCGATCTTGTTGAACTGCCGCGCGATTTTGGCGGCCGGGCGCCGCGCCAATTGTCCGGCGGCCAGGCGAGCCGTGTCGGGCTGGCACGGGCGCTTGCGGCATCGCCGCGGCTGTTGCTGCTCGATGAACCCTTTGGCGCGCTCGATCCCGAAACCCGCGCCAGCCTTGCCGATCGGCTGGGCGTGCTGCACCGGGCGCAGGGTTTTACGACCTTGCTGGTCACCCATGATCTGGCCGACGCGCTGACCCGCGCCGAACGGGTGGTGGTGCTTGATCAAGGCCGGGTGGTCGCGGATGCAGCGCCGGCGGCGTTGATCGGCAACACGCATCCAGCCGTCATGGCGTTGATCGCCTCGCCGCTCGATCAGGCCCGGCGCATTGCGGAACTGGTCGGATGACCGAACAATTGTCGCGGGCCGTGGCGATGCTGCCCGATCGGCTGGCGGCGCATCTGGGCGTCAGCGCCGCCGCTTTGGGGCTGGCGATCGCCATAGCGGCGCCTTTGGTGCTGGTGATGGCCGGGCGGCCAAGGCTGCGCGGCTGGGTGCTGGCGATTGCCGCCGTCATCCAGACCGTCCCGGCGCTGGCCTTGCTGGCGCTGTTCTACCCGCTGTTGCTGGCGCTTGGCGAGGTGACGCAACGGCTGGCCGGCTTTGGCGTGCCGGCGCTCGGGTTGCTGCCGTCGCTGCTGGCGCTGTCGCTTTACGCCTTGTTGCCGCTGCTGCGCGGTGGTGCCGATGGGCTGGCCAGCATTCCGCCTGAAACCCTCGATGCCGCCGATGGCATCGGCATGACGCGTCGGCAGCGGTTGATGCAGGTCGAATTGCCGATGGCGGCGCCCATCGTCATGGGCGGGCTGCGGGTTGCTGCGGTCTGGACGATCGGTGCCGCAACGCTTGCGACGACCGTCGGCCAGAAAAGCCTTGGCGATCTGATTTTTGCAGGTCTGCAGATCGAAGACTGGGCGCTGGTGATCACCGGCTGCCTTGCCGCCGCTGCACTGGCGATCATTGTCGATATCGCGCTGTGGCGGTCCGAAACCGGCCTCGGCGAACGCCGCTGGGGCAAGGCGCTGTCGGGCATCGCCATGCTGGTCGTTCTGGTTGTCGGCGTTGTCGGCTGGTATTGGTCGGCGCGGGCGCCGACAAGCGTTGGTCGCCCGGTGATCGTCGGGGCCAAGTCATTTTCCGAACAATATATCCTTGCCGAATTGATCGCCGATCGGCTGCGGGCAAGGGGTATTCCGGTCACTATCCGGTCGGGGCTGGGCTCGGCGGTGGCATTTCGGGCGCTGGCCGCTGGCGATATCGATGTCTATGTCGATTATTCGGGCACCTTATGGTCGAACGCGCTCGGCCGGACGACGCCGGCGCCGCGCGCCGAAATGCTGGCGACGCTGCGCCGTGATCTGCCGCAGCGCCATGGTGTGACCGTCGTGGCGGCGCTGGGTTTTGAAAATGCCTATGCGCTGGCGATGCGCCGCCGTGATGCGGTACGCCTGGGCATCGAAAGCCTCGCCGATCTTGCCGTCAGCAGCGCGCATTTGCGGCTGGCCACCGATACCGAATTTCAATCACGCAGCGAATGGACGGCGTTACAGGCGAGCTATGGCCTGAAATTCCAGCGCCTGACCGCCTATACGCCCACTTTGATGGTGCGCGCCCTGACCGGCGGCGATGCCGATGTCATCACGGCGTTTTCCTCCGATGGCCGCATTGCCGCCGATGATCTGCTGCTGCTTACAGACCCGCGCGCTGCGCTGCCGGCCTATGACGCGCTGTTGCTGGTCGGCCCGCGCCGGCCCGATCTTGCCAGGATATTGCAGGATCTGGAGGGTCGTATCCCCGTTGAGCGCATGCGCGAGGCCAATTGGCAGGTCGATCGTTCCGCCGACAAACAGACGCCGGGCCAGGCCGCCGCCTGGCTTGCGGCGCGGCTGAACTGATATTCGGCACGAAGCGTCAGCGGCTCAGCATCGGCCCCAGCGGCCGGCCGCCAAACAGATGCACATGCAGGTGCGGCACCTCCTGATGGGCATCGATTCCGGTATTGGCGAGCAGGCGATAGCCGGGTTCTTCAAGGCCAAGGCCGCGTGCCACAGTGCCGATGGCGCGGATAAAGCCGGCTATTTCACTATCGCCGGCATGGGCCGAAAAATCCGCCCAGCTCCGCCAGCGCCCGCGCGGGATAACAAGAATATGCTGCGGCGCCTGTGGGTTGATGTCGTGAAAGGCGATCGCCCAGTCATCTTCATAAATGCGAGCGGACGGTATTTCGTCGCGCAGGATCCGCGCAAAGATGTTGTTGTCGTCATATGCGCCCAAGGCTGCGACCGGCATCGTGCGTCCTCCCATTTTTTCCAGTCATAGCCATAGTTCCGGCGGCGCGTCAGCCCCCGGCTTGCAGCCGCAGCCAATGCTGCCTAGAGCCAATGCCGCCCATTGCGGAGATTTGCGCCTTGAAGATCATCATCGGCAACCGCAGCTATTCCAGCTGGTCCTTGCGCGGCTGGCTGGCGGCAAAACAATCGGGCCTGCCCTTTGCCACCGACGTCGTGCCTATGGATACGCCGGAATGGCAATCGGGCACGGCCATGGGTGACATGCCATCGGGCAAGGTGCCGGTGCTTTGGGATGGGCGAACACCTGTTTGGGATTCGCTCGCCATCATCCTGTGGCTTTCTGACAAGGGCGGCCATGACCGGTTCTGGCCGCGCGAATTGCCGGCGCGGGCGCTGGCCTATGCGATGGGTGCTGAAATGCACGCGGGGTTTGCGCCATTGCGCAGCAGCTGCCCGATGAATTTGAAGGAAAATTTCCCCAATTTCACGGCAAATGCCGATGTCGTGGCGGATGTCGAACGCATCGATGCGCTGTGGTCGGAAGCGCGCCGGCTTTATGGCAGCGACACCGATCTGCCGTATCTGTTCGGGCCATTGGGCGCCGCCGATATTATGTTCGCGCCGGTGGTGTTCCGGATTGCCGGCTATCAACTGCCGGTGTCGGCGACGGCCATGGCCTATGTCGATGCCATGCTGGCGCATCCCTGGATGGCGGAATGGGCCGCTGATGCGCGCGCCGAAAGCTATGCCTTTGATCGTTACCCCATCGCCGGCGGCATTCCGGCCTGAGGGCGCATTTTTTCGGAGAATCTGATGCAGAAGTTATTGCCCGCGGTAATTCTGGCGCTGGCGCCCGTGCTCATCGCCGCCACCTTGCCGCGATTTTCGGCCGATCGCGTTAAGGCGCATGTGGCGTTTCTGGCCGATGATCTGCTGGAAGGCCGGGGCACCGGCACCCGCGGCTTTGATATCGGGGCGCGCTATGTCGCGTCACAATTTGCCGCCTTCGGGCTGACACCGGCCGGCAAGGGCGCAAGCTGGTTCCAGCCGGTCATCTTGTCCGAGGCCGGTCTGGTTCCCGATACGGTCGGCGTGGCGGTGACGACCAAGGCCGGCACCACGCAATTCGCGCATGGCGAGGACGTGATCGTCGGGCCGAGCCAGACCGATGCCGTGACCGATGTCGCGGCCCCTGTGGTCTTTGTCGGCTTTGGCATCGACGCGCCCAAACAGGGGTTCAATGACTATGCCGGCGTCGATGTGCGCGGCAAGATCGTTGCCGTGCTGACCGGCATCCCCAAGGGCGCCCCCGATGAAGTTCTGGCGCATCTTGGCACCCAGAAACCGCAGATGGCGGCGGCGCGGGGCGCCATCGGGATCATCACCCTGCCAACCACGCAATCGATGCAGTTGCGGCCCTGGGATCGCCTGCGCCAGACCGCGAGCGTGCCGCGCATGACCTGGGTGCGCCCCGATGGCACGCCCTTTGTCGCAGCGCCCGGCATCCGCGCCGGCGCCTTGCTCAGCCTGCCCGCCGCCGCCGCGCTGTTCGCCGGCGCAAAGGTTGCGCTGCCGGCGGTGCTGGCAGAAGCCGACAAGGCTGGTGGCAAGCCAAAGGGCTTTCCGCTGGCGACAAGCGTGCGCATCACGGCCAAATCGACCACACGCAAGGTCGAAAGCGCCGAAATCGTCGGGAGGATCGAGGGCAGTGACCCGGTTCTGAAAAACGAGACCGTCGTTTTGATGGCGCACCTCGATCATCTCGGCATCCGGCCCGAGCGCGAGGGGGACAACATCTATAATGGCGCGCTCGACAATGCCGCTGGTGTGGCGATTTTGATGGAGGTGGCGCGCGCCTTTGCCACTGATGCGACACCGCCAAAGCGCAGCCTGTTGTTCGTCGTCAACACCGCCGAGGAAAAAGGCCTGTTGGGCGCCGAAGCCTTTGCCAATGATCCGCCAGTGCCCATCAGCCAGATCACCAGCGTCGTCGATCTCGATCAGCCGCTGCTGCTCTATGATTTCACCGACGTGATCGCCTTTGGCGGCGACCATTCAACGATGGGGGTCGCCATTGCTCGCGCGGTAGCCAAGGTCGGCGTTGCCCTGTCGCCCGATCCGATGCCCGCCGAAACGATCTTTGTCCGCTCGGATCATTATACGTTCGTCAAGCGCGGCGTGCCGGCGCTTTTGCTGGCCACGGGCTTTGCCAATGGCGGCAAGGCGGCCTGGGAACATTATCTCGCCACCAATTATCACCAGCCCAGCGATGACCTGTCATTGCCGATCAACTGGCAGGCCGGCGCGCATTATGCCGAGGTGAATTACCAGATTGCCCGCGAACTTGCCGATGCCACCGAACGCCCGCGCTGGTATGCCGGCGATTATTTCGGCGCGACATTTGCCCCGACCGCAATAAAGGCGGTGCGCGGCAAGGTGCCATAAAATGTCGGCTCCGGTTACTGCGTGCAGTGCCTTGACGCTGGCGCAGGATTTGATCCGCTGCGCCAGTGTGACGCCCGCCGACGCCGGTGCCCAATCGGTGCTCGCTGCGGCCTTGGCGGCCATTGG
This sequence comes from Sphingomonadales bacterium, assembly GCA_038221665.1. Taxonomy (GTDB): domain Bacteria; phylum Pseudomonadota; class Alphaproteobacteria; order Sphingomonadales; family Sphingomonadaceae; genus Sandarakinorhabdus. The sequence continues at coordinate 24,402 of JBBRIC010000001.1, read as the reverse complement.
TTTCACGCTGCACCCTTTGCGCTTTGGGGCAGCGCCCGATGGCCCCATCGACAATCTGGTGGCAACGATCGGCAGCGGGCAGCCGCATTTCGGCTTTGCCGGGCATACCGATGTGGTCCCCGTCGGCGATCTGGCTGGCTGGAGCGTTGATCCCTTTGCCGCCATCATCGCCGATGGCCAACTGGTCGGGCGCGGTGCCGCCGACATGAAGGGCGCCATCGCCGCCTTTGTCGTTGCGGCAGAGCGTCATGTCGCGCGTCATGTCGCGCGCCGGCTGCCCGGCCGGCTGACGCTGATCATCACCGGCGATGAGGAAGGCCCCGCCACCCATGGCACCGCGCCGATGCTGGAATGGCTGGAGGCGCATGATCTGGTGCCGGATAACTGCCTCGTCGGGGAACCGACATCGGCCGAGCGTCTGGGCGATGTCATCAAGATCGGCCGGCGCGGCTCGCTGAATGCCTGGATCACCGTCAAGGGCGCGCAGGGCCATGTCGCCTATCCGCAGCGCGCCGACAATCCGGTGACACGCCTGCTGGCGCTGCTGACCGATCTGAAAAGCCGCCGGCTCGATGCGGGCAATGACTGGTTCCAGCCCTCAAATCTCGAAATCACCGATATCCAGGTCGGCAATCCTGCAACCAATGTCATCCCGGCCGAGGCTTCTGCGCGCCTCAATATCCGTTTCAACGACCAGCATTCGGGTGCCGATCTGGTCGCCTGGATCCACGCGGTGGTCGCAGTCCATGCGCCAGCGGCCGATATCGTTACAAGGATTTCGGGGGAGGCTTTTATCACCCGGCCGGGTCCCTTGTCCGACCTGGTGAGCGCCGCCATCGCCGATGTCACCGGGCTGCAGCCCGAACTTTCAACCAGCGGCGGCACCTCGGACGCGCGCTTCATCCGGCGGCTGTGCCCGGTGGTGGAATTTGGCTTGCCCGGTGCTTCGATGCACAAGGTCGATGAACATATTGCCGTGGCCGACCTTCAAATGCTGGTCGAGATTTACGACCGGGTACTGATCGGGGTGTTTGCCAACCCGGTGCCGGCTTTGCACGAACTGACGGCCGATTCAGCGGCTGCCGAATAAGGCGCTGCCGATGCGGACATCGGTTGCCCCCAACATCACGGCAGTTTCAAAATCAGCCGACATGCCCATGCTGATCCGCCGCAACCCCTGTTCGGCGGCCAGTTTTGCCAGCAAGCCAAAATAGGGCGCCGCTTCGACGCCGGCAGGCGGCACGCCCATCAAGCCGACGACCGACAGTTGCGCAGCTTTTGCCATTGCCAGCAGGTCAGGAACGGCGGCGATTGCACAGCCGCCCTTTTGTGCTTCATTGCCGATATTGACCTGGAGGAAGCAATCGATCGACCGGCCTGAGTTCGCCATCGCCTTGCCCAGCGCAGTGATCAGCGATGGCCGATCCACGCTATGGATGACATCGAACAGGGCGACAGCATCGGCGGCCTTGTTGGATTGCAGCTGGCCGACAAGGTGCAGGCGGATATCGGGCGTAACAGCGCGCAGTGCCGGCCATTTCGCCTCGGCTTCGGCGACCCGGTTTTCGCCAAAGGCGCGCTGGCCCGCAGCGATCAACGGCGCGATGGCATCGGCGCCAAAGGTCTTGCTGATGGCAATCAGGGCGATGGAGTCGGGGGACCGGCCAGCCAGCCGGGCGGCACGGGCGATATCGGCATTTATACCGGCCAACCGGCTTGCGGCTTCAAAATGATCGGATCCGGACTGCAACGCCGGATCAGGCGCGTCAAAATGCAATATTGGTGCCGAGATAGACCGATTGATCGGCGCGATCATCATCAAGAATCGATGGCGCCAATGGCGCCAGACGATAGCGCACGCCGCCGCTGACCGACAGGCGCGGCCGGATCAGATAGGCGCCGCCAAGTTCGACCGAGTAACGCTCCAGCGGTGACAGAAACAAGGTCGAGCCCTTTTCGGCCGTGCCCTGGAGGCTCGTCTTCCAGTTACGACCGCGATAGCTGACACCGATGTCCATCGCATCCTTGCGGCTGCTGGTCAGCGCCGTCACGCCCGGTTCAAAGTGCCGGAAGGCGGTGTTGACGCCAAAACCCTTCCAATCGACCGACAGGCCGACGTCATAGGTGGTGGGCAGCACCGACAATTGTTCAACAGACATGGCCGCGCGTGATTTATCATTGGCGGCCGCGATGACGCGGGTGTTGACCCCGAGCGACAGGGATTTGTGATTGTCGATCTGACCCGATGGCGTGAACCGAAAGGCGTGTTCAACGGACTGCAGCCGTGCCGCCGTCGCGGGGTTGCCCGACGCTGTAAAGCCGAACTTGCTCAAATCGGAAACCGGCGGCTGAAACGGCACGATCGGCGTGTCGAAACTGAAACGCTGCTTGGCGGCCGGTTTGGCAAGCGTTGGCGGTTTCGCTGCCAGTGCCGGCGTTGCAGCGAGCGCCAGCGCGGCAACCAGCGCGATCAGCCGCGTGGCAAACGCTGAACGCACGCCGCTGCCCATCGCCACAGCAACGGTCGGTGCCTCGTTCGAATCGGCTGCCCCATTCATCCTCTGGTCCTATCAGCGGTCATTCGATCCGCACAATGTCTAACGGTCATTTGGCCGCATAATTGCCTTGTTTCAGGCAAACTGTGCTTTTGAATCCACAATATTTGCGATCAGGCCTCTGATTCTTTGCAGGTTTGTGACACAGCGCAGGACGAATTCTTGCCGATTGCGCCCGACTCGGCTGTCGGGGCCTGCGCTGCTCCAGTGCCTTGGGCTTGGGGTTGGCGCGGTGCGTCGGGCGCGCCTATAAGCGCGCCATTGCTTGCCATAAAGGGTTTACCATGCGTCGTGTTGCCATCGTCATGATCGGGTTGGCCTTGCTGTCACCGCTGGCCGCCTGCGGCAAAAAGAACAAGCCGCGCCCGGGCAGTATCGAGGCACCGGCGCGGCTGACGACCATCGGCATCAATGCCTATCTGTGGCGCGCCGCGCTTGATACGATCGGCTTCATGCCGCTGGCCCAGGTCGATTCCAACGGCGGCGTCATCATCACCGATTGGTATGCCACGCCGCAAAACCCCAATGAACGGGTGAAGGTGACCATCGCCATCCTCGATACCGAATTGCGTGCCGATGCCGTCAAGGTCACCGCGATCCGCCAGCAGCTCGCCGGCAGCGGCTGGGTGGATGCGCCGGTGCGCGCCGGAACCGTCCAGAAACTGGAGGAAACCATCCTCAGCCGCGCCCGCGATCTGCGGCGCGCCCAATATCAGGGCTGATACCCGGCGCCATGGCAGACAAATTCGATTTCAAGGCGGCTGAGGCGCGCTGGCAATCGGCATGGGCGGCGGCCGGCAGTTTTGCCGCCGATGACCATAGCCCGCGCCCCCGGACCTATGTGCTGGAGATGTTCCCCTATCCGTCGGGGCGCATTCATATGGGCCATGTCCGCAACTATACGATGGGCGATTGCCTGGCGCGCACCCGGCGGGCCCAGGGTTTTGAAGTGCTGCACCCGATGGGCTGGGATTCGTTCGGCATGCCGGCCGAAAATGCCGCCATCGAACGCGGTGTGCATCCCGGCAACTGGACCCGCGATAATATCGCGGCGATGCGGGCGCAGCTGAAGCGGCTGGGTTTTGCCTTTGACTGGGGCCGCGAACTTTCGACCTGCGAGCCTGAATATTATGGCCATGAACAGGCGCTGTTCCTCGATCTGCTGGCGGCTGGCCTCGTCTATCGCAAGGATTCGGCGGTAAACTGGGACCCGGTCGACATGACTGTGCTGGCCAATGAACAGGTCATCGATGGCCGTGGCTGGCGTTCGGGCGCCATCGTCGAGCGGCGGCGTTTGAACCAATGGTTCATGCGGATCACCGATTTTGCCGACGACCTGCTCGCCGGGCTGCAAACCCTGGACGATTGGCCCGACAAGGTGCGGCTGATGCAGGAAAACTGGATCGGCAGGTCGCAAGGGCTGCGCTTCAGCTTTGCTGTCGCCGACAGCGACAGCAGTTTCGATGTCTTCACGACGCGCCCCGATACGCTGTTTGGCGCCAGCTTTGCAGCGCTGGCCCCCGAGCATCCGATTGCCCGCGCGCTCGCCGAATCCAGCCCGGGCCTGGCCGCCTTCATCGCCGAATGCCGCGCCGGCGGCACCGCCACCGCGGACATCGAGGGGCAGGACAAAAAAGGTTATGATACCGGCCTTTGCGTCATCCACCCGCTTGACGACAGCATCCGCCTGCCGCTGTTTGTCGCCAATTTCGTGCTGATGGATTATGGCACCGGGGCGATTTTCGGTTGCCCGGCGCACGACCAGCGCGACCTTGATTTTGCCCGCAAATATCAATTGCCTGTAACACGCGTCGTTGCACCCGAAGGCGAGGCCGAAACAGCGATCACCGATACCGCCTATACGGGGCCCGGCCGGCTGGTGCATTCGGGCTTCCTCGACGGTCTCGATGTGGACGCGGCGAAAGCGACGGTGATTGCCCGAGCCGAATCAGCCGGCTGGGGTGAAGGCACCATCGTCTGGCGGCTGCGCGACTGGGGCGTATCGCGGCAACGCTATTGGGGGACGCCGATCCCGATCATCCATTGTAATGCCTGTGGCGCCGTGCCGGTACCGCGCGACGAGCTGCCGGTCATCCTGCCCGAAGACGTCAGCTTTGATATCCCCGGCAGTCCGCTCGCCCATCATCCGACCTGGAAACATGTCGCCTGCCCGGCCTGTGGCAAGCCGGCGCTGCGCGATACCGACACGCTCGACACGTTCGTCAATTCGTCCTGGTATTTCATTCGTTTTGCCAGCGCGCCCGTCGATCAACCTTTTGATCGCGCTGTTGCTGAACAATGGCTACCGGTCGGGCAATATATCGGCGGCGTCGAACACGCCATCTTGCATCTGCTGTATGCGCGGTTCTGGACGCTGGCGCTCAACCGGATCGGCCGGCTTGGCGTGACCGAGCCGTTTGCCGGCCTGTTCACCCAAGGCATGGTGACGCACGAAACCTATTCCCGCGACGGCGGCGAAGGGGTTGCAACGCGCTATTTCAGCCCCGACGAAATCGACCGCGATGGCAGCGGCGCCACGCTGAAGGCCGACGGCCTTGGCGTTGCCGTCGGCCGAATCATCAAAATGTCGAAGTCAAAGCGAAACACCGTCGATCCCGACACGATCCTCGTTAAATATGGCGCCGATGCGGTGCGCTGGTTCGTGCTGTCGGATTCGCCGCCGGAGCGCGATCTTGCCTGGTCGGACGCCGGGATCGAAGGTGCCGCGCGTTTTGTGCAGCGTGTCTGGCGTCTGGCGAGCGAGCCGCGGCCTATTATCGGTATCGGCATCGGTATCGGCAGGGGTGAGGACCTGAAGCTCGCCCGCATCGTCCATCGCTGCATCGCTGCGATTACCGCCGACCTGGACCGGCTGCAGTTCAACAAGGCGGTCGCGCGCCTGTATGAGCTGGTCAGCGCTATCGAACGCGCTGAACCGTCGACCATCCGCGATGATGCCATCCCGACCCTGTTGCGCCTGATCGCGCCGATGACGCCGCATCTGGCCGAAGAAGCCTGGGCGACGCTTGGCCAGCCCGGCATGATCATCGACGCCGGCTGGCCGCTCGCCGACCCGTTGCTGCTGCTGGATGACATGGTGACCATCGCCATCCAGATCAACGGCAAGCTGAAGGACAGTTTTGAAGCCGCCAAGGGGGCCGACCGCGCCGCCATCGAAGCGGCGGTGCTGATGCGGGACAAGGTCGTGCGGGCGCTGGCTGGCAAGGCCCCGCAAAAGATCATCGTGGTGCCGGATCGGTTGGTGAATCTTGTCGCCTGAACCGGCCCGGAGCGCGTTTCTGCTGTCCCCGACGCTGCTGGCATTGTCGCTGCTGGCGTTGTCGCTGCTGCTCCCGGCCTGCAATCTGCAACCGGTGTATGCCGGCGGCAATGCCAGCGCGCCGGCACAATTGGCGCAGCAGATCGCGGTGGCGCCGATCCCCGAACGCGGCGGTTTCCTGGTTCGTCAGGCGTTGATCGACCGGCTGGGGACGCCGGTTGCGACGCCGCGCTATCGGCTGGAGGTGGAGCTTGATGACCAGATCGTCGCTTTTGGGGTGCGCGGCGATAATTCGGCGGCGCGCGAACGGCGGACGCTCAGGGCGCGTTATCGGCTGGTTGAATCGGCCAGCAACACGGTGCTCGTCGATGCCACCGCCGGCGCCGATGCGGGCATCGACCGGGTTAGTTCCAATTATGCAGTCGTTGCGGCCGAAACCACGGCGCTGGAACGGCTGTCGATCGACATCGCCCAGCAGATCGCGGCGCGGCTGGCGCTGTTCGCGCGGGCCGAGGCCGCCACAGCTAAATAAATGCGGGCGTTTGTGCCATGAAGGTCGATGGCGCGCGCATCGATGCCATCGCCCGGGCCTGGCCCGATTCCATCCGGCTGATGCTGTTTTACGGGCCGGACCTGTCGGCCGCGCGGGATCTTGCCGATGAAGTGGCCCGGCGCTGTGTCGATCCGTCCAACCCGATGGCGGTCGAAACCCTGACCGGCGATCGTTTAAAGGGTGACTCTCAGGCCCTGGTCGCAGCCGCTGCGGCCATGTCGATGTTCGGTGATCGGGTTCTGGTGCGCGTCGATGGCATCGACGATGATGGCGTCGATGCTGTTAACGCGCTCGTTGCCGGGCCGCCGGGCAACCCCGTTGTCGCTGTTGCAAAAGCCTTAAAAAAAGGCTCAAAATTGCAAGCGCTCGCAGAACGATCCGGCGCCATCGCCGCCTTGCCTTGCTATGAACCGAGCCTGCGCGATGCCCTGCGGCTGGTCAGCGATATCGGGCAGGCCTTTGGTTTGAAGTCCAGCCGCGAGGCGGCGGCCGCGCTGTTTGAAGCCTGTGGCGGCGATCGCATGATCATTCGCCGCGAAGTCGAAAAGCTCAGCCTCTATCTCGATACCAGTCCCGCTGCACCGCGAACGCTGGAATTGGCCGATGTCATGGCCGTTGGCGTTGGCGCCGGGGATGCCGACCAATATGCCCTGGTTGCGGCCGTATCCGGCGGGAAGCTCGGCGAGGTCGGCAATCTGTTGGGCCGTCAATCCGCAGCGGGGATCGTCATGCTGCGCGCCGTTGAACGTCGGCTGCTGCTGCTGCTGTCGCTGCGGGCGGCCGTGGATGCCGGAACCAGCCCAAAGACCGTAGTCGATGGCGCTCGCCCACCAATTTTCTGGAAGGAAAAAGACGCTGTCGCCGCCGATCTGGCGCATTGGACGACACCGGCGCTGGTGCAGGGGCTGGCCGATCTGCTGGCTGCTGAACGCGCCATAAAGACATCGGGCAGCCTTGGTGAAACGCTTGCCGATGCGGCGCTGCTGACGCTCGCGCGCCGGGCGGCGGTGCGACGCCGCTGACGGGGTGCGGGCAGCATTAAAATGGCTTGACGGCGCCCAGCCAGCTGGTGACAAACAACAAGGCATAGACGGTGAAAACCCAGCGCCTGGTGCCATCCATGGTAGCGCGCAAGGGTATTTCGGTTGCATCCGATGAGCCGTTTTCGATCAGCGCCAGCAATTGCGGCCCAACCGGTTTGAAAGCGCGGTCGATCATGATCGCGGCCGCGAATATGCCGCCGAACAACAATGCTTTCATGGCCAGCCAGGTTTCGACCAGCGGTGCGCCCGCGACCAGCGACAGGCCGCCAAGGGCCACATAAAACACCGTCAACAGGCTGCGCAGCCAGGCTTCGATGCGGCGGTTCCGGGCCGCGCGCGGTGTCATGTCATGGGCATGCGCATCCCAGACCAGCCATAGCCAATAAAGGCCGATGGCCCAGCCAAGGATAACCACCAGTATCGGCAGCCCCGGCCACCAATTGCCGGCATAAAGCAGCGTCAGCGACATCGGCACCATCAACGCCCAGGCCGAGCGTGGCCCCAGATCGATGGCGACCAGCAGTTTCAACAGAGTCAATCGTTCGGGCAGTGAATAGGAGCGTTTGCGAAAATGCTGGCCAAGCACGAAAACGCCCAGATCGCCGCCCAGCCAGAGTACGAACAGCAGCAGGTGAAAATAGACAAGGGTTGGGTATAACAGCGTCATCAGCTGCCTTCAAAAATCGCGACGTGAAATTCGCCGGCATCGGCGCGCAGCGGCTTTATCTCCAACTGATATTGGGCATCGGCCCAAAACGCTTCGGCGGCGGCGCGATCGGGAAACCGGGCGCAGACGACACTGTCGCCCTGGCGCCAATCCTCAAGTGCCACAGCCGCCTTGCCGATGAAAAGATACTGGCCACCATGCCGGGCATAAAGGCCGGATTCCCCCAATGCCTTGCCATATTGCGCCATTTTTGCAGCATCGGTTACCCGGGCGCTGACCAGCAGATAGGCGGGTTTCCCGGTGTTTTCCATTGCCATCCAGCCAGTGTTGCCAAATGGTGACTATTGCGCGCAAGATACCTGCTGTCAAAGATTTGTCCGGACAACTCCTTGCATTGCGACGCAATCGCGGCATGATCGCTGCTGACGACATCGCTTGCGATGTCGGACTGCTGGTAGAGGATTGGGGACATGGGCATTTTTGTCACGGCTTTCAGGTGCAGCGGCCGGGCCGGCTTGCTGCTCGCTACCGTCGCCGGCAGCATGGCGCAGGCCCAGGCGCCAGCGCCAGTGCCAGCGCCAGCGCCAGTGCCAGCGCCAGCGCCAGCCACCACGGCGGCGCGGTCAGCCGATGACGCCATCCCCGATATTCTGGTGACTGCGCAGCGCCGTAATGAAAGCCAGCAATCGGTGCCGATCGCGATCAGTGCCTTTTCAGCCGATCTCCTGTCTCAACGCGGGATCGCGACGCCGCTGCAATTGATCAATTATGTGCCCAATCTGTTCGGATCGAACAATACGGGGCTTGGGTCGGCCAATGCCTATTATATCCGTGGCCTTGGCAATACCGAAACCATTGCAACCTTCGATCCGCCCGTCGGCACCTATATCGATGACATTTACATGTCGCGGCAGAATGCCAACAACTTTGCCTTTTTCGATGTCGATCGCATCGAGGTTCTGCGGGGGCCGCAGGGGACTTTGTTTGGCCGCAACACCACCGGCGGTGCCGTCAATGTCATCCTGAAAAAGCCGGCGGATCGCGTCGGCGGCTATCTCGAAGCGGCCTATGGCGCCTATAATCAACGCACCTTCCGGGGCTCGATCGATCTGCCGCTGGGCGAAAAGGTCCAGTTGAAGGTCTCGGGCTATTATCAGAACACCAATGGCTGGCTGAAAAATTCAACCACTGGCGAACGCCTGAACGACAGCGATCTTGGCGGATTGCGCGGCGCCTTGCAGGTCAAATTGACCGATAATCTGACCTGGAATGGCTCGGCCAGCTACATGCGCAACGATGGTGAAAACCTCATCAGCTTTGATTGCGACCCGCGTAACCCGGCGAACTGCAAGGGACGTTTCGCCACCACCGGGCTTGTCACCAAATATGCCCCCGGCGCAACAACACCCTTTGCAGCGCTGGGCGTCACCGGGCGCAAGGCCAATTATGGCCTTGGCAACAAGGTCGATACGCAAATCTACATCTCGAACCTTGAATGGCGCGGCGACAATGTCAGCATCAATGCGATCACCGGCTATATCGATATCAAGCAGCAATTTGCCCTGGATTTCGCCGATGGCCGGGGCCTGCCCAATGTCGCGGTGCCGTTTCCGGCCGTACGCGGCTTCCCATCGGGTGGCTTCACGATCCTGAACGACGGGCATCACACGCAATTTACCCAGGAATTCAAGGTCAATGGCAATTTCTTTGACGGTAAATTCGATTATGTCGGCGGCGTGTTCTATATCAAGGAAGACAATCGGACCGATTTTGCCGATGTCTTCAACCTGGGCTTTCCCGGGCCAAATGGTTTTCCGTTTCTGCTGGCGGACCGGGTGCTCAACAACACTGCCAAGGCCTGGGCGGCCTATTTCCAGGGTGATCTAAAGGTTACCGACCAGATCAAGCTGACCGCGGGCATTCGCTATACCGACGAAGACAAGACCTTCCGGATATTCGATCAGCGCGCCAGTTGCGCCAATGTCGCCAACCCGCCGGTGTCCTGCCTCAGCAATGCCAATCTGGCGGTCAATCTTCCCGGTGGGCGGCTGGCAATCCCGACAAAACAGAATGCCAAGGTCTGGACGCCGCGCTTTGTCGCCAATTACAAACCCAATGACGATCTGCTGTTTTTCGCCAGCGCCACCCGCGGTTTCAAATCCGGCGGCTGGAACGCCCGCGGCACTGCGAACAACACGCTGTTGCCGTTCGACCCAGAAAAGGTCTGGAGTTATGAGCTTGGCGCCAAAACCGAATTTCTCGATCGAAAACTCCGCGTCAATCTGACCGGATTCTGGCTCAACACCAGCGATTTGCAGACGCCATCGGCGTTTGTCGATCCGGTTTCCGGCGGCGTCACCTTCATCACCCAGAATTTTGCCGATTATGAAAACAAGGGTGTTGAACTGGAAGTGACGGCGGTGCCGGTAAAGGGCCTCAACCTTTACGCCAATCTTGGCTACCAGAACGACAAGTACAAGATTGCCAACACGCTGGCGCCCAACAGATATGGCGTGAAGGCCGTGCTGCAGCAACAGATCGATTGCCGGGCGCAACTGGCGGCACGGCGGGTGCCGCTGGGGCCGACAGGGGCCAATAATGCACCCGATTGCGCCGCCGGTATCATCGACGCCAACGGCAATATTGCAACGCCCGTGCGGACGCCAGACATCAGTATTTCCTTTGGCGGCTCCTATGATTTTGCAATTCCGGCCGCTGGCATCATCCTGACGCCATCGACCAATGTGCTTTATCGGTCCAGCCTTGAAACCGGCACTGCCAATGGCACGCTTTATACCGGCACTATCACGGCCCCCAGCGGTACGGTGTTTCCGGCCAATCCCTTTGGCGGCGATGTCATCTCCGGATCGCTGACCAAGGCCTTTTGGCAGGTTCAGGCGTCGCTGACGATGCGGACCGACGACAATAACTGGACGCTCAGCCTTGAATGCGAAAATTGTTTCGACAAGGCGTTTTCGCAATCCAGCCTTGTGAACTATAATTATCTCAGCCCGCCGCGGACATGGCAGATCAGGGCAAAGCGCGTGTTTTGAGGCGGCGCCTCGACAGGCAAGGTTTCTGCTTCGGGGCTGATGCCTGCCGGTGCCGCTACGCGCCAATTCTGGACAGGGTCATGACCATGCAACGCCGGCCTTGTTCGACCAGACATCCGCAGGGGACCCGGCGGCGATGAGCGAGTTTCGAAAAGGCGGCCCCATATTGTTCGCCGCTATGCTGGGGGTCGGCTGCGGCGCATCGCCTATTCCGTTCAACGTCCTCCCCGCGATCATCGGCCCGATCCATGACGAGCTTGGCTGGTCGTTCCTCGAAATCAATCTCGGCATCACGGTTTTTGGTGTCACGGCTGCGTTGCTGTCGCCGGTCTATGGCGCCGCAGCCGACAAATGGGGTGTGCGCCGGGTGGCCATTGCCTCGCTGCTGGCGTTCGGCCTCGCGTTTTCGCTGTTCGTCGCCATGCCGCCAACGCTTGCTGCCTGGTACGGCCTATGGGGCCTGGTTGGCCTTGTCGGGATCGGTTCAACGCCTGTCACCTGGAGCCGGGCCGTCAACATGTGGTTCGTCAAAAATCGCGGCCTGGCGCTTGGCATCATGCTGGTCGGCACCAGCCTTGCCGGCATCAGCGTGCCGCAAATCGCCCGCGCTGCCATCGATGGCAATGCGCTGGGTGCCGGCTGGCGGAACGCCTTTCCAACACTGGCGATACTGCCGCTGTTCATCGCCACGCCGCTGGCGCTCTGGCTGTTCCGCGAACCAACGCTTGCCGAACGGCCGCCTGGGATCAGCCTGGCCGATGGTTCCCTGTCGGGGCTGACGGCCGGCGCGGCGCTGCGTGGTTATCGATTCTGGGTGATCTGGCTGTCGGTCGCCTGTGTCGCGCTGGCCTTTGGCGGCATTTTTATCAACATGGTGCAGATCGCGATCCTGCACGGCTTTACGCCGGCCGAAGGTGCGACGGTGATGAGCGTATTGGCCGTCGGCATTCTTGGCGGTCGGTTGCTCACCGGGCTGTTATTCGATCGGTTCTGGGCGCCTGCCGTTCTGGTGCCCATTCTGCTCGCCCCGGCGCTCGCCTGCTGGCTGGTGATGGGCACGGTCGGCAGCATGGGTGTGTTGATGACAGGGGCTGTGTTGCTCGGCTTTGCGGCAGGCGCTGAATCCGATCTGATCGCCTATCTCGCCGGCCGCTATTTCGGCATGGCGCATTATGGCAAAATCTATGGCCTGCTCTATATGCCGTTCGGGCTTGGATCGGCGATTTCACCCGCGATTTATGGCGCGGTGCGGGATCGTACCGGCAATTATGATGCGATGTTGCTGGTGGCGATGGGCTTGTTTGCTGTGGGGGCCCTGTTGCCCTTGACGCTCGGTCGCTACCCGGTGTTTGAGGGCAGCAAATGACCGAATTACGGCCCTATGCCGCTGTCGCCATGCAGCTGACCGCCCGGTCGATCGAGGCAATGCCCGATCGGGCCGCCGCCAGCGCTGCGATGCTGGCGCAGATCGAGATTGTTGGCCAGCAGATCGCGCAGGCCAAGGTTTTCATCGAACAATATGGCGGCAGCACGCTGAAACTGGCGGTGCTGCCCGAATATCTTTTCACCTCCTACCCCGGCCGCATCGGCATCGAAGATTTCGCCGACAAGGCTGCGATTGCCGAAACCGGCCCGGAATATGAAGCGCTGGGCGGTATCGCCGCCCGGCTTGGGCTGTATCTGGCCGGCAATGCCTATGAAATTGATGCGCATTTCCCGGGCCTGTATTTTCAGACGAGCTTTATCGTCGCGCCTTCGGGTGCTGTCGTGCTGCGTTATCGCCGGTTGAATTCGATGTACGCCGTGACGCCGCATGATGTCTGGTCGAAATATCTTGATATCTACGGCGAGGCGGGGGTGTTTCCGGTTGCCGACACAGCCATAGGCAGGCTTGCTGCGATCGCCTCGGAGGAAATTCTATACCCCGAAATCGCCCGGGCGCTGGCCCTGCGCGGGGCCGAAATCTTTGTGCATTCATCGTCGGAAATCGGGTCGCCGACACTGACACACAAACAGCTTGCCCGGCGGGCGCGGGCCTTTGAAAATCTGGCCTATGTGGTGTCGGCGAATACAGCCGGGATCACCGGCACGCCAATGCCTTTGGCGTCGGCCGATGGCAATTCGGCGCTGATCGACTGGAAAGGCAATGTGATTGCTGAATCGAACAGCGGCGAAACCTTCACCGCCTTTGGCGATATCGATATCACCGCTCTGCGCAACGCCCGTCGCAAGCCCGGCATGACGAATTACCTGTCACGCCAGCGGCTGGAATTATTTGCCGCCAGCTATGCGGGGCAGGTGCAGCCGGCGAACTCGCTGATCCGCGACGGCGAGGTGATTACCCCCGAGCGCGACCATTTCAAGCGCGTGCAGGAAATGGTGATTTCGCGTATGGCAAAAGCCGGCTTGATCTGAGAGGCGATAATGGCAATCCAGGACGATATTCCACCGCCCTACACCATGGTCGGCAGCCATGGCGTCTTCCCCCGCGCTAGCCATGACGAACGCGCCCGTTTCAATTTCCTCGCCAATCTGAACAAGCATGTCGCGGGCTCATTGGGGCCAGGCAACAAGCTCGCCTATGAACGCCGCGCCCTGCCCAGGTTCATCGCCGAAACCGGCCGGGAGCCGGGTGATCGCCATGAGGTGCGGCGCGCCATGAACGCTGACCCCTATCATCGGTTCTGGTCGGCATTGAAACGCAACAATATGGAGATGCGCCAGCAAAATGGCCGCAGCATCGTGCTGCGCCAGAATGATGTGCTGATCGAGCGGGCCCGGATCGCGTCGGGCAATGGCGACGGGCTGGTGCTTGATCCCGCCATCAAGGTGCCGGCCTATCAGCGCGCCGTCGATATCCATTGCATGCCCGGCAGCTATCATGGCGAGGAAGTGCCAGGCGATGTATCGGCCGGCGCCAACTATGATTGCGGCATCTTTGTCACCACCGGCGGCGGCATGGGGGCACTGTCGGACGGCGGTGGCCAGGCGGTTGCCAAATGGGCTGGCGAAAATCGGCCGGGCTGGCAGCCAAAGCGCATTCTCGATATCGGGACCACCATCGGCCATAATGCGCTGCCCATGGCCATGGCCTTTCCGGATGCCGAGGTGATCGCCATCGATACCGCCGCCCCGGTGCTGCGCTATGGCCATGCCCGGGCGCGGTCATTGGGCATCGACAATATCCGGTTTGTGCAGATGAACGCCGAAGATCTTTCAAGCTTTCCCGATGGGCATTTCGATTGGGTGCAGACCACCATGTTCCTGCATGAGACATCGGGAACGGCTTTGCCGCGCATTATCGGCGAAGGCGTGCGCGTGCTGGCGGATGGCGGCCTGATGCTGCATCTGGAACAGCCGCAATATACGCCCGAAATGCCGCTGTTCGAACAGTTCATGCGCGATTGGGACGCCTTCAACAATAACGAGCCTTTCTGGACGGCGATGCATGCCCATGACATGCACGACATATTGGCGGCGGCCGGCCTGCCCCGCGCCGTGCAGTTTGAGGCAAAGGTCCGCGCCGTTGTCGATGAAACCATATTTCCACGCTCGATCGAGGGCGACGCCGAAGATTTTGGCCGCGCCGCCGTCTGGCATGCCTATGGCGCCTGGAAAGCGGCCACCGAGACCAAGGCGGCATGACCGTCGACTGGATCGCCCGCGCCGGCGCCAAACCCAAAGGCGCCCGGCCACGTTATTTCGACGATCCGGCGATCGATCGTCTATTGTCGATCGTCATGGCGCTGGCCGGCGAGGTTGCGGTGTTGAAGGAACGCCAGGACACGGTGGAGCGCCTGCTCGACGCCGGGGGCAGTATCAGCCGCGCCGATATCGAGGCCTATGAACCCGACCGGGCCGCCGGGCATGAACGCGGGCTGATGCACCGGGAATTTGCGGCGCGCATCCTCAGGGGCGTCCAACAGGACATGGAAAGCCTCGAAACGCCTGAAACTTCGGTCGAAGACGTATCGAGACAGTTGCGTGACAGCTAAGTTGCGCTAAGGCTTTATCCAGCATCGAAGGGTTAGCGCCTTGGCTGGCCTCATGCACGGAACAAGGGGAGTATTATGGCAGAAGCAGCAAAGCCCGAAGGCAAGAAATTGGACGGTTTGCAAAAACCATTGACGCCGTCGCCCGAACTCGCAGCGATTGTCGGGGACGGCATGTTGCCGCGCGGCCAGGTCGTCAGCAAGGTCTGGGAATATATCAAGAAGCACGACCTGCAGGATGCCACCGACAAACGGCAGATCGTTGCCGATGCCAAGCTGAAAAAAGTCTTTGGCGTCGATAAATGCTCGATGTTTGAAATGAACAAGCATCTCGCGCGCCATCTGAAATAACCGGCTGCGGGGCTTCGCCCGGCGGCTGTCAATCCGGCGCCGGGCGATCCTGCCAAAGGATCGCGCCGGCGCTGCGATCGGCGCGCAACGGAATGACGACATCGGCTTTGGCAGCGATTGTCAAAAGCTGCGCCCGGGACAGGCGCTCGAAATGCGCTATAAAGTGGCTGATCGCAGCGGCGTCCATGCCCAGACCCTGCGCTTGCAACGGCGCTTCCTGTTGCCGGCGCCAGCCCTGCACTACCTCGAAATCGGGGGCCAGCAGCGTCACCAGCCGGTCGATACGGCTGTAAAACTGCTTATAGTCGCCGGCCAACGCGTCGTTGACGTGGCCGCGCCAGATGCCGGATGGATCCTCCGTTGCCTCCAGGGCATTGACCGGGACGGCCAAAGCGACTGCAGCCTGGGCCTCGGCGCCGACGCACCAGCCTTCGAACAACAGCACATCAACGGGGGCCGCGACCAGCAGTTGTCCAGGCGCCGGTTCGTCGCGGCCCTTGTCGAAACGCGGGCTGGCGACAGGCCGATCCCCGGTCAGCAGCGCGGTGATGAGGGTGTTGCCAAGCGCCAGATCATGGGTGCCGGGCACGCCGCGCGTTGCAAACAGGGGATGCACAGCGGCCGCCAATCGGGCGCGTGCCTGCCTGCCAAGATAAAGGTCATCCAGCGACAGCGTTGCGGTTTTGAGGCCATGGTCGCGGCCCAGCAGCAATTCCAGAAAATAGCAGAGCGTGGTTTTGCCGCTGCCCTGCACACCATTGAACCCAACCAGAATCGACCGCCCCGCCGCCGCTCGCCAGCCGGCAATGCGGGTAGCGAGCGGCCGCCAATGGCTCACCACCAGATCGGCATAGGCCGGCGGCAGGCCGGCCGCCGCAACCATCGCCGCGATTTCGCTATCCTGTGCCATGCCAGGGTCACAAAGCGCATATTCGCTGCAAAGGCCATGCCATCGCTGCAATGCCGGTTGACCTGACGCGATTGCCCGGTGTTTTATGCCATGCGGGCACAGGGGAGCAGGGACATTGCGGGATTATCAGTTGGGGCTTCATTGGCGCTTTGCCGCCATCGCTGCGCTGGTGCTGGCCGGTACGACCGCAGGCCCGGCAGTGGCGCAGGCAAAACGCTTTGCTGCCGATGATCTGCCGGGCATCGTGCGCTTGGCGGATCCGCAGCTTGCACCCGATGGCAAGGCGGTCGCAGTCGTCATGTCCCGCGCCAATCTGAAGGACAATCGCTGGGATGCCGAACTGACGCTGATCGACGTGGCCAGCAAGGCGCAGCGCGCGCTCACCCAGGGCCGGCAGGGGCTGGTCAACCCGCGCTGGTCGCCGGATGGCCGCTCGCTTGCCTTTATCGCCAATGATGCCGGTGGCGTTGGCCAGCTATGGGTGCTGTCGCTCGGCGGCGGCGATGCGCGGCTGCTGACCAGGGGCAAGACGCCGGTGACCCAATTGGCCTGGCGGCCCGATGGTGCCGCCATCGCGTTTGCCGCCGCCGATGAAGTGCCGGAAAAAACCGGCGAGGCGCGTTTTGAAGACGCCTTCGAAGTCGGCAACAATGGTTTTCTCGAACGGGCCGCCGGGCAATCGGTGCACATCTGGGCGCTGACGCTGGCGGACGGCGCGCGGCGGCAGATCACCAGCGGAGCAACGTCGCTGCCGATTGCGCTGGCACCAAACGGGCCAGCATCGCAGATCGCCTGGACGCCCGATGGTCGCTCGATCGTGTTTGCGCAAATTGACCGGCCGGCGACCGGTGATGCCGACAGCGCCCGGCTGGCGCTGGTGGATGTGGCGGATGGCAAGGTTCGCCTGGTCAGCCCGGACGGCGGTCGTCAGGGGGAGCCAAAGCTGTCGCCCGACGGCCGCAAGCTCGCCTTCACAGCGCCCCGCGATGGCGTTGCCGCCAACCAGAGCCGGGTCAAACTGGCCGCCTTATCGGGCACAGCGATCCCGACCGACGCTGCACCGGCGCTTGATCGCGCCTTGAACCCGCTTGACTGGATGCCAGACAGCAGCCGGCTGCTGCTGTCGGGCAATGATGTCAATCGCGCTGCCCTGTGGCTGGCGGGCAAGGATGGGCGCACGACCCGGCTGGCGCTCGGCACGCTCAATCCGACGACCGCCATGGTCGGAAAATCGGGCGCCATCGTGTTCACAGCGACGAGCCCCGACCGCCCGGCAGAACTGTATCTTCTCACACGGCCGGATGCCCCGCCGGTACGATTGACCGATGTGCAGACAGTGACGAACGGGGTTGCGCTGGGCAGACAGGAGGTCGTCAACTGGCAAAGCGACAGTTTTGCAGCGAACGGCATCCTGACCTATCCGCCCGGCTATGTGCCGGGCCGGAAACTGCCATTGGTGCTGCTCATTCACGGCGGCCCGACAGCTGCATCGCTTGAGACATTTTCGGATGTGCCGCAAACGCTGGCGTCGAAGGGCTGGCTGGTCTTTGAACCCAATTATCGCGGCAGCAACAATCTGGGCCATGCGTTTCAGGAAGCGATCATCCGCGATGCCGGCGCCGGGCCGGGGCGCGACGTCATGGCCGGTATCGCTGCATTGAAGGCGCGCGGGCTGGTCGATGAAAATCGCATTGCCGTGACCGGCTGGTCCTATGGCGGCTATATGGCGAGCTGGCTGATCGGCAATTATCCGGATGCGTGGCAGGCCGCGATTGCCGGCGCCCCGGTGACGGACATGCTCGATCAATATACGACCGGGGATTCCAATCGTACCCGCGCCGCACAATTGGGCCCGTCACCCTTTATCGGCGACAATCTCGCCAGCTATGCGGCACAGTCACCGATCAGCTATGCATGGCGCGCCAAAACGCCAACGCTGATCCTCGCCAATGTCGGCGACTGGCGCGTCACGATCCCGCAGGCCTATAAATTATACCGCGCGTTGAAGGACAATGGTGTCCCGGTCAGCTTTTTTGCCTATCCGATTTCCGGCCATAATCCCATCGATCCAATTCGCAATCGCGACAGATGGCGGCGCTGGGCGGCATTTCTGACACCCTATCTCGATGGGCCGGCAACGGCGTCCAAACCTTGATCGGTTTGGGGCCGACAGGCCCTGCACCCGGTCGATTGATTTAGAGCGTGATAACATCAGGTAGCATCACCATGATTGCCCTTTGGGCAACCCCTGCGGGGCGGTGTTGCTTTTGGCGCATGGCGGCGTCACTTGTCGGCAGCGATGCGCTGCATCGCTGCTTTCCGCGCTCCTTGCCACGCACCAAAATCAACACCGTCCTGGCAATCCTGCCTAATGTTATCACGCTCTAGCCCCTGTTTCCGAACAATGTGACCCCATCGGCAAAAGTGGCTGCAGGGCCTCAGGCCCTGCCTGCCGGAGGCTTTCTTTTCGCTTTCGATGAGCGACGCACAGCGGTTTTTGGTATTATTTGAGCGACGGGCTGGTCAGGCTGCAACCCGATCCAGCGGCGCGTGCAGGCGCAGGCGTTTCACCATGCGCGGATCGCCGTCGATCACTTCGAAACGCCAGCCGGTCGGGTGTTCGACCGTTTCGCCAAGTGCCGGCACGCGGCCGGCGAGCATGAATACCATGCCGCCCAGCGTATCGACTTCGTCGCCGATTTCATCATCGGCAAAACTTTGGCCGAGTTCTTCCTCCAGATCTTCCAGTGGCAGCCGCGCATCGGCTTCCCACAGCCGGTCGTTGATCGCCTGGATCAAGGCATCCTCGGCCTCGTCATGTTCATCCTCGATATCCCCGACGATTTCCTCGACCAGGTCTTCGATGGTGACAAGGCCGTCGGTGCCGCCATATTCATCGACAATGATCGCCATATGGGTGCGGCCAGCCCGCATGCGGGCCAGCAGATCGATGATTCGCATCGATGCCGGCACGAACAGCACCGGCCGCAGCAAGGGTTCGATGGGAAGGTCGGCGAGCGCCTTTGACGAGACACTGTCATCGAAGGTGTCGGCGATATGGGCGTAGATGTCCTTGATATGCGCCATGCCGATAATATGGTCGCGATCGTTGCAGAACACCGGCACGCGGCTGTGCCCGGCCTCCTTGAACAGCGCCACCAACGCCGGAAAACCGTCGGCAACGTCAAAGACCACCATGTCGGCGCGGGGGACGCCGATGTCGCCGGCCTCCTGCTCGCCAAAATGCAGCATGTTTTTCAGCATGGCGCGTTCGACCGCGGAAAGATCATCGCGGCCGGCCCCATCGCCGTCATGGTCGTCGATGGCTTCCTCAAGGCTTTCGCGCAGCGACAGTTCATGGTCCTGGCCGGTGATCAGCTGACGCAGCGACCGCCATAATCGTGAGGCAAAATCGCTGCTACTGTCGGGGTCGGGCATGTCAGCGCCTAGCCCGCATAGGGGTCGGGCAAGCCGAGCGCGCGGCAGGCTGCGGATTCAAGGGCTTCCATCGCGGCCGCCTGGGGTTCGCCAAGTTCATGGTCATAACCTAGCAGGTGCAGCGTGCCATGGACAATGAGGTGTTGCGCATAGTTTACCAACGGCCAGCCTTTTTCGGCGGCTTCCCGTGCGCAGGTCTCGGCGGCGAGCACGATGTCACCGAGCAGGATTTCGGCACCAGCGGCATTGGCAGCATGATCGGCGAGGCTGTCCATCTGGTCAGGCTGCAACATCGGAAAGCTCAACACATTGGTCGGCTTGTCCTTGTTTCGATATTGGCTGTTGAGCGCATGGACCTCGGCATCGTCAGTCAGGCGAATGCTGGTTTCAAACGCCATCGGTATGTCTGCAAAATGGCCGTGTGGCGTTTGCGCGAGTGCCGTCGCTACAGCCACTGCTGCCAGTGCCTGCCAATCTGCCGCCGGCCACAAAGCCGAGGCGATATCGGTTTCGGTGGTTAGCATGGCTGTTTCGTCGCCCGCCCACCAAGAAAGCCACCCAGCGCACCCGCAAGGGCGACAAATATGCCGATCGCCGCGTTACGCAATTCGGCGTCGGCATTGCCCGCCAAAAAGGCTACCCATATGGTAACAAAAAAGCTGATGACGAACATCGTCAAGGCCGCAAAGCTAATCCCTGCCTGCTGCCAACCTCGATGACGTGCGTCATCGAGGTTGGCCTCGGATACTGAAGAGACTTTGAAACCATTGCCGCCTGGCAGGCTAATCTGCTTCCCGGGCCCCAGCGCCACCGGTTCCGTCAAAGACCGACGATCTCCGAGAATATATTCGATTTCCTGTCGAGCACCCCGATCTTTCGATTGGCACGGCGAGCTTCCTCGGCAACCTGAACAAGCGCAATCGCTTTCCTGAGCACGTTGCTTTTTGTGGTGTGCTGGCTTGCAGCCACCGATTCCAGCGCCGTGTTGGCCTGGGGCGAAAGGTCAAGGCTGAGCCTCACCATATTAGCTGCCATTTGCCATCCTCAAAAAATACGTAAAATCTACACATGAAAAGAAGTGATTTGGGTCAAGTATCAAGGTGGGCGCCTTGGGTGGTGTGGCTGGGACGGCTTTTCTCAGCCATCCTGCGGCGGGCCTTCATAGGCATCGACGATCCGCCCGACGAGGGGGTGGCGGACAACTTCGCGGGACGAGAATCGCAGCACCGATATGCCTTCGATGCCATCGAGCTTGCGCACCGCATCGGCAAGCCCCGATGCGGCCGGATTGGGCAGATCGACCTGATTCGGGTCACCGCAAACGACCATGCGGCTTTTTTCGCCAAAGCGCGTCAGGAACATCTTCATCTGCAATGGCGTCGTGTTCTGGGCTTCGTCAAGAATGATGAAGGCGGAGGCCAGCGTGCGGCCGCGCATGAAGGCCAGCGGCGCGATCTCGATCTCACCCGACGCCAGCCGCCGCTCGACCTGTTCGGCCGGCAGCATGTCATAAAGCGCATCGTAAAGCGGCCGCAGATAGGGATCGACCTTGTCCTTCATGTCACCGGGCAGGAACCCCAGCCGTTCACCGGCCTCGACCGCCGGGCGTGACAGGATCAAGCGGTCGACCGAGCCGGCGATCAACTGGCTGACGGCCTGCGCCACGGCAAGATAGGTCTTGCCGGTGCCCGCCGGCCCCAGGGCAAAGATGATATTGTCGCGCGCCAATGCCTCGATGTAGCGGACTTGCGTTGGGCTACGGGCCGCGATCGTCTTGCGCCGGGTGCGAATCACCGCGGTCTGCGCCATGCCGCCTTCCGCACTGACCAACCCGGCGAGCGACGGGTCTGCGGCGATGGCGACGGCGCCGACGACATCGCCGGCGTCGATTTTTTCGCCATGGGCGAGACGGTTGTAAAGGCTCGTCAGCACATCGCGGGCGCGCGCCGCCGCATCGGCTTCGCCTTCGACCTGCACCTTGTTGCCGCGCGCCGAAATATAAACGCCAAGCTGGCCTTCGAGGGCGATCAGATTCTGGTCATATTCGCCGAACAATGGCCCAAGCAAATAGACTTTTTCAAATTCGATTTCGAGCCTGACACGGTCGCTGGCAGCAAGGGACCGGGTGCGGTCGCCTCCGGCGATGGCGGTGCGTGCGGGCTTTTTTGACATCAGGCGGCTGCTCTTTCCGGGTTGAGGGGGGTGGCTTCGACAGAATTGGGTTGGCCCTGGGTGATGGTAACCGTGACCAGATCGCCGATTTTTGCGCCGGGCACATCGATGATCGCCGATTGCAGCCAAGGCGTCTTGCCGATCAATTGCCCCGGCTTGCGGCCCGGCCGTTCCAAAAGGATTTCGGTGATGCGGCCAACGCTTGCCCGGTTGAAGGCCAGAGCGCCGGCGCTGATGGCGGCCTGCAGGCGGGCCAGCCGCTCCTCTTTCACCGGTTCCGGCACCTGGTCGGGCAGCAGGGCAGCCGGCGTTCCGGGCCGCACCGAATATTTAAAACTATAGGCCTGTGCGTATCGCGCCTCAGCGACAATATCGAGCGTTGCAGCAAAATCCGCTTCGGTTTCACCGGGAAAGCCGACGATGAAATCGCCCGAAAAGGCAATGTCGGGGCAGGCAGCGCGAACCCGATCAAGCGTTGCCAGATAGGATTCGCGCGTATGCGCCCGGTTCATTGCCTTCAGGATGCGGCTGCTGCCCGATTGCACCGGCAAATGCAGATAGGGCATTAATTTTGGCACATCGGCATGGGCGGCGATCAGATCATCGCTCATGTCGCGCGGATGCGACGTCGTATAGCGGATGCGCTTCAGGCCATCCAGGTCGGCCAAAGTGGCGATCAGCCGCGCCAGCGTCGCACCGCCGCCAATCTCCTGCCCATAGGCATTCACATTCTGGCCGATGAGCGTGATTTCAACTGCACCATTCGCCACCAGGGTTTCGGCTTCGGCAACCAGATCGCCAAAGGGCCGCGATACCTCCTGCCCGCGTGTGTAGGGCACGACGCAAAAGGTGCAGAATTTGTCGCAACCTTCCTGCACCGTCAAAAAGGCGCTGGCGCCCTGATGACGCCGCGCCGGCAGATGGTCGAATTTGGGGCTGGGCGGCATGTCGGTATCGATGGCGCGGCCCCAGCGGGCGCCCCTGGCATCATCGGGGATCGCGGCTGCTTCGCGCAGCAGCGCTGGCAGGCGGTGATAGGCCAGCGGCCCGACGATGACATCGACAGCGGGCGCCCGGCGGCCGATCTCGGCGCCTTCGGCCTGTGCGACGCAGCCTGCCGCAACGATCGTGCGGCGGCCGCCATCGGCGCGGGGTTTGCGCAGCCGGCCAATGTCGGAATAAAGCTTTTCCGCCGCTTTTTCGCGGATATGGCAGGTGTTGAGGATGACGATATCGGCGGCGGCGGCATCATCTGTTGCCACATGGCCTTCGGCGCTGAGCAGATCGCCCATCCGTTCCGAATCATAGACATTCATCTGGCAGCCAAAGGATTTGACGTGGAACAGGGACAAGGCTGCGGCGACTCCGTCTAGGTGCACGCCAGCATAGCCTTGATTGCAGCGCCGGTCATCCCCGCATCAAGCGCTGATAGCCATCGCTGATGACGGTTTCGCAATGCCGGGCCAGCAGCTTTCGATCGGCAAAATCGCCGGCCCGAACCGGCGCGTGAAAAGCGATTTCGGCGCGGATACGCCCCAGCGCCATAAAGGCCATGGCGTGCGGCATCAGTTCGGTATCGCCGACCCAGGCCAGATCGGGCAGGCGCTCACGCGTCACCGGCAGGCCATTGACGCGCGTGTAGGCGATGGTCAACGGTTGGACGATCAGATCGGGCAGGCGGTCGGTAACCGCAAACAGCGATGATTTGAACGGCAATACATGCGTGCCATCGCTGTTGGTGCCTTCTGGAAACAGGATGATATTATTGCCGGCCGCCAGTTGCTCGGCGATGGCGTCGCGCTGTTCGCCCGAAGTCAGCCGCCGGCTGCGTTCCACATAAACGGTGCCGGCAAGCGTCGCCAGCCAACCGACCGGCCCCCAGCCGGCAACTTCGGATTTGGCAACGAACGCGGCGCTCAAGCGGGCGCCCAGCACCGGAATATCGGCCCAGGAGACATGGTTGGCGATGAACAGGATGCCCCGGCCCAGCGGCGGCCGGCCATGGCTGACGATGCGAATGCCGAGCGACCGCGCCAGACCACGGTGAAAGGTCATGCGCAGCCTGGGCTTGCCGCGCCGATCAAGGCCGCGCACCATCAATTCGGCGGGGACCAGCAACGATGCCGTGGTCAGTGCGCCTGCGACTCCCTTGGCAATGCCAAGTCGCTGGAATCTGATGCTGCGGCGGGCCTGGCGAATGCCGGCAGAAGGTCGCTGATCATCCGGCATGCGTCAACGCGTGGGCACCGTCATGCGCGTGATCTGACGCCGTACAGTTCCATCCGATGGTCAACCAGGCGAAAGCCCAGCCTCGCGGCAATTCTTTTTTGCAATTCTTCCAGTTCGGCATCGTGGAATTCGATGACATTGCCGGTTTCGACATCGATC